>WGGC01000022.1 GCA_015491905.1 Bacteroidales bacterium
TAATTTCTGGATAAACTTTCGCGATAAATTTGTTTACATTCAATATTTTGCTGTACGTGATAATGACGGAAACTACAAAGGTGTTTTAGAAATTACTTATGATGCAAAAACGGTAAGAAGCCTTGAAGGCGAACAACGTTTATTGGATTGGGAGTAACAATAAAAAGAAACCATTCACAGGAATTGTCGCATTTCTAATTGTGTTTTTCACAATGCCGTTAGGACACGCAGCAATTGTCTCGTCCTAAAATAGGTTTACACTAAAAAAGTGTAAAATGGATAAAAAAAGTAAACTTATTTCAGGATTAACTGAACAAAAAATTACCAAAGCCCCACAAGCCAACTCTGCAACCACCACTTTACCACAGAGTGCAATTTTGCGGAGATATGATAACAGTATATTAACATTTTTATGTACCTATATTACAAATTGATAAGGTATATTTTTATATTGTTCTTAAATTATATTCAAGAAAAGTATTGAATTATTGAGTTGCTGCCCTGTATTTGTATCGAAATAAGTTTAAAAGATATGAATGGCAGAGAATTTAAAGATGCAATGTATGATGGTTTGGCAAAATTGCTCAAGGCATTGTCAAATCCTTATCGTCTTGAAATAATTGAAATGCTGTCACAGGGCGAAAAAAGCGTTGAAGGAGTTGTAAACTCTACAAATCTGACCGTTGCTAATGCATCCCAACATTTACAGGTTCTTAAAAATAATTACATAGTGAAATCAAGGAAAGAAGGGCACTATGTATATTATTCCCTTATCAATGATGAATTTCTATCATTATATCAGCACATAATTAAATATGCCGTTAGCGAGATAGCGGAACTGGAGAAAACGCTCAATCAGCAACGAAAGGATAACAAATCTCTAAATGCAGTTAGCCTTGACAAACTGAATAGCATGATTCATGATGAGAGTGTCCTGCTTTTAGATGTTCGACCTTCAATTGAATATGAATTTGGTCATATAATGGGTGCTATTTCAATGCCAATTTCTGAGTTAATGTCTAAACTGAAAGGTTTTTCAAAAGACAAAGAGATTATTGCCTATTGTCGGGGGCCATTTTGTGTTTTAGCTGATGATGCAGTAAGGCTTTTAAGTGAGAAAGGATATAAAGTGAGGCGATTAGATGAAGGGTATCCAGAATGGAAAGTAAAACAATCCGAATCAATTTAAAATTAATCTTATGAAGAAAGTAATTTATCTTGACTATAATGCTACCACTCCTGTTGATAAAGAAGTAGTTCGTGAAATGCTACCGTATTTACAAACACATTTTGGTAATCCTTCCAGTTCATACTCAATAGGCAGGTATTCAAAAGAGGCTATGACCTTGGCAAGAAAACAAGTGGCTGACTTGATTAATGCCAAACCTAATGAAATAATATTTACCAGTGGTGGTACAGAATCGAATAACCATGCTATAAGAGGGGTAGCTTTCGTAAATCAGAATAAGGGTAAACACATTATTACCACAGCAATAGAACATCCGGCAATAATTGAAGTCTGTAGGTATCTTGAAAAGCTGGGCTGGGAAATAACTTATGTGCCGGTGGACAAATGCGGTTCGGTAAATGCAAAGGATATAAAGAATTCAATACGCAGTGAGACTACACTAATTACAGTAATGCATGCAAATAACGAAGTCGGTACTATTCAACCAATTGAAGAGATTGCCAAAATAGCATCGGAATATTCAATTACTTTTCATACCGATGCAGCTCAATCTGTCGGTAAAATTGAAATCGATGTGCAAAAAATGGGGGTTGATTTACTAACTATTGCCGGGCATAAGCTTTATGCACCCAAAGGGATAGGTGCATTATATGTAAAGGAAGGAACAAGATTGAACAACTTGTTCTTTGGAGCAGGACAGGAAAATGGCGTTCGCCCGGGAACTGAAAATGTACCCTATATAGTGGCATTGGGTAAAGCATGTGAGATAGCAATGCTTGATTTTGATAAAAACACGAATAATATGCTTTCAACCAAAACGATGCTGATAAATGAATTAAGAACCAAACTAAACAACAAAATTCATATCAACGGTTCAGAAACCGACTGTTTGCCAAATACTTTAAGTATTGCATTCCTGGGTACTGAAGCTCATTCCCTAGCTTCAACAATAAGTGCTAATTTATTAATTTCAACAGGTTCAGCATGTCATGCTAACTCAATTGAAATATCTTCTGTTCTTAAAGCTATGGCAATAGATATTAAAACGGCCGCAAGTACCGTCCGAATTTCAACCGGAAGGCATACTACAGAAGATGAAATCTACACATCAACCGAAATTATTAACGAAGCTATTAAAAGGCTTTCATAATTTTTAAGATATGATTAGAAAAATAATGAAATCGATATTACCCTCGAACAAAATGATTGAGTTATTTATACACAAAATAACCTCATAAAAAGCTATTGAGCATATCGCCCACCGGCGCAAGTCTTGTGCATAAGCCATGCGAGTGGCTGACTTGGGTCAAACCAAAAATGCTTTTAATTTCACAATATTTTTGATAATTATGATAATATGGCTTCAATATCAATCCCTCTCTACACAAAGTGTTCAAGCTATTAAATCAGCGTTATGGTGAGCAAGAAAACGGTATAAAGGTTATATGACAAGTGCATACAAATGGTTAGCAAGAGTACTGGAACAATATCCTTACTTGTTTTACCACTGATAGTTAGGGTTTGCCTATTAATTAAGTATTTTTGTATGACAAGAGCCGTATGATGGGAGTCTATCAAGTACGGTTCTGTGAGAGGCTTGGGGTGAAACTCCCCTTGCCTGCTCGACGCCCAACCGTCAGGCTGCACAAAAACTCAAACACTTTTACAATAAAAAAAGATTTCATTATTTCAATAAACATTCCTGAAAACACTTGTCTATCTTACTGATAATCCGTATCTTTATATAGTAAATCATATAAAAGCAGATTATAGATTTTATAACAAGATTTGACAGATTATTTGATGTAAATTTCGACATAAAAAATATCATCTGTAATATGCCCTTTATAACCCTCAAACAAGAAATTATTCTAAATTTACAATTTAAAATGGAGTTGCTGCACATACTTCCATTACCGGTAAATTAAAAAATGAATAAAATAGTTCCATTATTAATATCTCTTTTACTTCTCATTTCTTGTAATAGAGATGATATAAAACTACCTGTTCCCGTAAATGGAGATTTGAAATTTATTTGTGCTGTTGACATTTCAAGATATCCTGAAATATCTGATTCAAAATCAACATTCTACGATTTCAATGGGAATAAAAAAGATTTTTTAAATATCCTTAAAGAAAATGGTGTTAACACAATTAGACTACGACTCTGGGTAAATCCAAAAAATGTACAATCCGGGTTTATGGAAGTGAAAAAGTTTTCGGAGACTTTGAAATCAAAGGGATTTAAAATTTGGTTAACTCTTCATTATTCTGATACCTGGGCAGATCCTGGCCATCAAATAGTGCCGGCTCAATGGCAAGGGATAAGTTTTACTGCTTTGAGAGACAGTGTTTTCAATTACACCCAAAGAGTGGTTAACGAAATTACACCAAATTATATTCAAATTGGCAATGAAATTAATTCCGGCTTACTTTATCCTTATGGAAATATTTCGACTAATTATCAGCAATTTATAGCACTAATGAAAAGCGGAATTTCAGCAGTAAGAAAAAATTCAAACAATACTAAAATAATTATACATTTTGCCGGAACAGAAGGCTCCTATTGGTTTTTTAATCAGGTGAGGACATTAGATTATGATATCATTGGCATATCATATTACCCAATATGGCACGGAAAATCTTTAAACACGCTAAAAGAGAAAATGCAATATTTAAGCAAAACCTTTAATAAAAAAATACTTATTGCAGAAACAGCCTATCCTTTTACACTTAAATGGAATGATTGGACTAATAACATTGTCGGCATGGAAAAACAACTAATTTTACCTGAATATCCCGCAACACCCGATGGCCAAAGAAAGTTCATTGCACAAATTAAAATGTTAACTAAAGAATTAGAAAATGGAACCGGATTTTGTTACTGGGGAGCCGAATTAATTGCATGGAAGGGAAATCATTCTACAAGTGCCTCTCCTTGGGAAAATCAAGCTTTATTTGACTTTAACAATCAAGCATTACCTGCACTGAGAGAATTTAAAAACGAATAAAAACTACCGGTGAAAATATATAAAAATTATAACCGGAATAGTAGTAAATTAAAGGGTTGAATCCCATTTCAAAATCATAATGGTTTGATAAGTTTAAATCTCAAAATAGCCTGCTTTGAATTTACTCACGCCTTAACAACAAGCTCAAATTGATAAAACCCTCGCATTTTTGGGCGGCATTTCGCGCTGTACGTTTCAAGTCCTCATAAAAAGCACGTGTCCGGCTAACCGTTTTCGGGGGCTCCTAACGTCGCCCCGCCTACGGAAGCCTCCATCGTACTTTTTCCTGCGGGCTTTCCACTTCCATCGCGGCCGCAGTACAAAACAAATCACCCCTCAGCAAACCGGTAATTTGAAAAAAAGCACAAGTAATCCGATAATCAGAAAAAACATAATATGTGAATATTTAATGCTGATATGAGAGGTTGGTGGTCATTGAATAAAGTCAAAGGTTGTAACAATAAGAATAAAATGTTTCGTAACTTTAAATATTAAAGAATCCTAGAATAGAAATACGATTATGAGTAACGCGAAAATATCCATACGTTTTTTTAACGACAGAGAAGTTCGTGCTGTTTGGGATAAAAAAGACGCCAAATGGTGGTTTTCCGTATTGGATATTGTTGCGGTACTCGGTACTTACAGATCAAGACGACTATGCGAAAACACGAAATTATTGGAAATATCTCAAAGCTAAATTAAAGAAAGATAACAGTCTAGTGGTTAGTGTTACTACCCAGTTTAAAATTCTTGCACCGGATGGAAAAAAGCGTTTATCTGATATGTTGGATTGTGACGGAATTATTGCTTTGGGAAAAGAATTTCCAGGTAAAAAGGCAAACCGATTTATTAAATGGTTCACGTTTAGCAATGGAAGCATAGACGGTAAAAGCAAAATAAAAGCTTATTTCTTGTTTGGTAATTCCTTCATTGACAGTTAGGGTTTGTATATTAATTAAGTATTTTTGTATAACAAGAGCCGTATGATGAATGACTATTACGTACAGTTCTGCTAGGCTTGGAGTAAGATTCCTCTTGCCTGTTCTGTGCCAAACATATTAGCGGTAATTCTAAAAAGATAAGATATTCATTGTTAAACATTAAAATTTATTTATGTCTATTAAAAACTTATTAAGATTTATCCTTGTCTTTATTCATTTGGATATTACAAAGAATCTGGAATACGATAGATTAACAAAGGTTATAATGAGCCGTGTACTAACCGATAATTCAAACAGCATAGATGTAGGTTGTCATAAGGGCGAAATTTTAGAGTTAATTTTGAAATATTCACCTAAAGGCCATCATTATGCTTTTGAACCAATACCATATTTATTTAATCAATTAGAAAAAAAATATAAGAATAAAGCATTGATTTATCCTTATGCCATTTCTGACAAAGCAGGAAAATCATCTTTTCAATTTGTAAAAAACGCTCCTGCTTACAGTGGAATTAAAAAGAGAAAATATGATATTGCCAAACCGGATATTGAAGAACTGGAAGTGGAACTCAAAACAATTGACGAGATTATTCCAAAGAATACAAAAATAGATTTTATTAAAATTGATGTAGAAGGTGGAGAATATGATGTGCTTAAAGGTGCAAAAAGATTACTTAAAAAGTCTCATCCTGTTGTAGTTTTCGAATATGGGATGGGA
>WGGC01000023.1 GCA_015491905.1 Bacteroidales bacterium
GGTTTCGGTTTATATAATCGATGTTACGAAAAGAAAACAGACAGAAAAAGAGCTGGCCCTCAAAGAAAAAGAATACTCCGATTTGTTCGATAAAATGGGGGATGCTGTTTTTGTTACAAAACTTGGCGGAAAAGATGCTGGGCGTATTTTGGAAGTCAACAATGCGGCTACTTTACAATCAGGTTATAAGAAAGAAGAATTACTTAAAAAAAACATTACAGATGACCTTGTCATTGGACTTTCAAAAATAGACGTGCGTGATAAACTGGAAGAAAAACTAAACAGAGGAGAAATAATTACAGTTATAGAGAAGAAGAAAAAGAAAGACGGCACGGTTATGTGGGCAGAAGTAACACTTGCTCCCTATCAGTTCAGGGGTGAAAAAGCAGCAATCGGAATAAACCGTAATATCACCCAACGCAAGGAAAATGAAGAAAAACTGAAAGCCACACTTCAAAAGCTAACAAAGAGTGAAGAACGGTTCCGTGAGTTAACAGATTTGCTGCCGCAAGTGGTATATGAAACAGATTTCGATGGGAATTTCACCTTTGTAAATAAATACGGTCTCTCAGCCTTTGGTTATTCCGGCGATGATATTAAAAGCGGATTAAATTTTATGCAGGTTATCGCTCCTGAAGAGAAAGATCATGTAATAGAAAACATTAAACAATATTTACAGGGCAATACAGAAGTAGATACTGAATATGTTATTTTGGACAAAGCAGGAAACAAGATTCCCGTTCAAATTTATTCAAACCTCATTTACAATGATAATAAACCGGTTGGTTACAGAGGAATAGCCATTGACATTTCAAAACAGAAAAAGACCGAGGAGGCATTACGGGAATCGGAAAAACAATACCGTGATATTTTTAACGCGGCAACCGATGTGATGCTTATTTTCGACAAGAAAGGAAACATTATTGAAGCCAATGCACAGGCAAGTAAAACCTACGGCTACCGGCATGACGAATTACTAAAACTAACCGGGAAAAATATTGTTCATCCCGATTACCAGCATCTTTTTAAAAAGTTTAAACAAGATGTGGAAAATGCAAATGAATTTCATGTTGAATCTGTTGATGTTCGTAAAGACGGCTCTCCATTTAATGTTGATGTAAAAGGCTCCTCGCTCTATATTCACGGCCGGCAATATTTACTCGCCGTCATAAGGGATATCACCGATAAAATACAAGCCAGAGAAAAACTCGAAAATATCAACCGGCAACTTATGGCCACAGAACAACAGCTCAGAGCACTAAACCAGGAACTTGAAACAAAAAACTACGATTTAAAATTAAGCGCTGAACGGTACAAAGCCCTTATCACAGTTTCGCATACGGGAACATGGGAATATCATTCTGACTCCGGTTTCCTGTGGCGCAGCGATGAATGTTTGAAAATGTTAGGCCGAAACCGGGAAGATTATGACTTTTCGGGAGCCCCTAATTTAAAAGAGGTTTGGATTGATTTACTCCATCCCGATGACCGTGAAAAGGCAAGCAAACACTTCCTGGATTTTATTAAAAACGGCTCAAAAGGCATGTACGAAAACTATTACAGGTTGCATCACAGCGATGGCCATTGGGTTTGGATATTATCAAGGGGAAATACCCTGCGCGATGAAAACGGAAATATTACCAGCATAACCCTGGGAACACACATTGATATTACCGAACAAAAAAAAGCGGAGGAAGAATTAAAAAACCGGATGGAAGAGCTGGAGATTTTTAATGATGCTTCCGTAAACAGGGAATTGATGATTAACGAATTAAGAAGAGAAGTAAACCTGTTGCTTGATCAATTAGGTGAAAAACCCAAATATGAAGTGGTTGAATAAAACAGATTAACTATTGCTTAATTCTAAGTAAAGGAAAATGAAGATAAAGACAAAAATTAATACCTTATATATTGCCTTAATTGTGGCAATGGCAACCGGAGTATTTTTGATTTTTTTGTACGCTTCAAATATGCTTAAGATAGAGGTAAAAGAACACCTTCACTCAATTACAGTATCAAGGGGACTCCACATAGAGAGCCTTTTAAACAATTACAGACAGACCGTTAAAATGACATCTACAGGGAACCCTTTCAGGGATGGCGTTGACGAAAAATTGGACAAAATACAGCGATTAAAAGCGCTGAACAGAAGGGTATTGAGTATGATTAAGAGCAACCCTAAGATAAGCAGGATCAGGGTGCTCAACAAAAACGGAGAAATTATTATGTCTTCTTATAAACCTGAAATCGGAACAGACCTGAGCGCAAAACTAATTTATAAACAGGGGAAAACTAAAATATTTATCGGTGATATTCATAAAAGTAAATTGACCGGAAAGTTTGTCGTTTCCATTTCCTCACCAATTTTTGTACGAAATAAATTTTCCGGGGTTCTTATTGTGGATTTTTTTACAAAAGACCTTTATAAGATTTTGAAAGACAGAGCCGGACTTGGAAATACAGGCAGGGCATATCTTGTGAACAAAGACCATTTGCTGATTTCCCCTTTGTCGAAGAATATCCCTCTTTTAAAAACGAAGATAAACACGTATGAAGTGAAATTGTGTTTTACCGGGCATATTGCCGGGAAACTTCCCGAAAGCAGAATTGAAAAAGTTGATATCTATAGAAATTTTACCGGTAAAAACGTATTGGGAATGCATTATTTTATTCCTGTTACACAGTGGGGTTTAATTGCTGAAATTACAGAACAGGAAGCATTTCAACCGGTATATAACCTAACCGGTATGCTTATATTAATTTTCGTTTTAATATTTATTATTCTCTGGATTATAACGAAAAAAATATCCGGAAGTATCGTTCTGCCCATTCAAAAACTACTAAGAGGCACAGAAGAAGCCATAAACGGGAATCTTGATTATAAAACAGATTTGAAAACTCAGGATGAACTGGGAGAATTTTCCCGGGCATTCGATTTAATGACTACAAGGCTCAAAGAATACAGGGACAAATTGCATAAACATTCCGAAGAGTTAGAAGAAACCGTAAAAGAACGAACGGCAGAATTGAATAAGCAACTTGAAAAAAGTGAAAAACAACGGATTGCCAACCTGGTCGTATTAAAAGATCTGAATAAAACAACGCAAAACCTGAGGAAAGAAATTGCCGAAAGGGAAAAAGCCGAACAGCAGCTTCGAAAACTCTCTACAGCAGTAACCCAAAGCCCTGCTGTTATCGCCATAACCAATACACAAGGGGCTTTAGAATATGTTAATCCTAAGTTTGAAGAACTTACGGGTTATTCTTCCGATGAGGTTATTGAAAAGAATCCCCGAATCCTGAAATCAGGAGAACTTCCTTTGGCGTTTTACAAGGAATTGTGGGATACTATTACTGCGGGACAGGTCTGGCAAGGTGAGTTTCATAACAAAAAGAAAAGTGGGGAGTTGTTCTGGGAGAATGCATCTGTATCTCCTATTTTCGACAAACAAGGCAAAATTATTAATTATATAAAAGTTGCGGAAGACATTAC
>WGGC01000024.1 GCA_015491905.1 Bacteroidales bacterium
GAAGGATGGGAAAAAATACCTGAATAATTAAGGGCTGATAACCTGTCCGTTTTTAAAATTTAAAGGCAGTTGCATCAAAAATGTGACCCTACACTGTTGGGGATTTGTGTCAAAGGCACTCCTACGGAGTAATCCCAAACCAAAGGAGCAGACGCGACAAGAGCAGCGGAGAGCTTTTCAGCCTGCCTGCGGCAGGCTGAAAAGCAAAAATTCGTGTAATCCCTGCCCGACTATGTCATTCAGGCGTGCGTGCAATTCGTTGGTAAAAAACTAAATCTGTTGGAATAAAAGTGTCCTGTCCTCTCACAATTTCATTACATGGAATAGCAGCCCCCTGAAAACCCGGAAATTTCCTATCTTTACCCCGCCGGACACAATTATGAAAACGGACGAATGAAAAGTACAACGGACTACCAAAATAATTTCCAATACGAAAACGGCGTGTTGCAATTCATTGCACAGCCCGAAGGCTACATTTACAAAGACGCCACGGGATACCGCTATGTTTATCAGTACAAGGATCATTTGGGCAACAACCGCCTGAGTTTCATGCGCAATACCGGCACGACAGCCATAGTAAAAGAAACCAACTACTACCCCTTCGGCCTCACCCAAAAAGGCTACAACAACCTCACCACCTCCCTCGGCAGCGCCGGCGCAAAGAAATATCAGTACAACGGGAAGGAATTGCAAGACGACTACGGGTTGGACTTATATGATTATGGGGCGAGGTTTTATGATGCGGGGCTGGGGAGGTGGTTTGTGCCAGACCCAATGGCGGAAGTATCAAGAAGGTGGTCTCCTTACGGTTATACTCTCGACAATCCAGTAAGATTCATTGATGTTGACGGGATGATACCAGGAGATTATTATGATCAAAATGGTAATAAGATAGGTACAGATGGTCGTAATGACAAAAAAGTATATGTTGTTACCAATCAAGAAGAAGTGAACAAAATTTCAAAAACGAATTCTTCTGGGGGTACAACTCAAGCAAATGAAGTTATTTCAAAGATTTTACTTCCTAGTGCTTCTGTTAGGTCAAAAATGAGTCAATCGGTTGACAGGTCAAATAGTCCTAATATATCTGTAGGTGATACAAAAGGAGGATTTCATGAGGAAGGTGGGACGTATGGCAAAGCTGATGGGAAAGATGTAGTTGTAAATGCCAAACCCGGCTTAGCACCTCCAAATATGCAATTAAAAATTGGTCAAAAGTTAAGTATAAACACTTTAATACCTGCAGATCCAAAGTCAGTTCCAAAAGATTATGTAGTTACCGGAACATTTCATGTTCATCCTTCTGGTCATAGCAATGGAATGGCTTTTGTACAGAAAGTTTCGCAAGGGGATATAAATTTTGTTAAAAAACTTGCTGCCGGAAAAGGTTATCAATTTGTTCTGGGTGCCAGAAGTAAAGAAGTGTATATCTATACTTCCAAAGGAACAGTAGCGACATTTCCGTTATCTGCATTTAAAAATATTGGTAATTAGATTGTCATGATTATGGAAGTTAAAAGAATCACGATTGTTTTATTGGTATTATTACTTTATATTCCGGGTAAATCAATAAATATGAATCCAAAGCGACAAAAAGAAGTGTTAGTCACCTTTGAGGAAAGTAAAAAGAAAACAGAAAATATCTGTAACCACTTTTCATTGTACTTTGTCCATAAAGGGATAATTTATAGAGGGCAAATTAATGGATGCATGGTAAAACTACCTCTGTTTCCTAGTAATATAAAGAAAGTCGATATTATTTTTAACTATGGCAAATATTGGATGGTTTTTGACAATTTGGATGTTGACAGACTTTTATTAAATATTAATGGTATGAATTGGAACTTTAAAGTTGAGTATCCTCCATTTGTGGATGAACGGGGTAACAAGGATTTAAATAAAAAGAACCTTGTAATGATTTATTACATGCAATTTATGCCAAGAGATCAGGAAGGCATAGAAATTATTAAACCCATTTATAAATGAATTGGTTTTTGAGGGTGTAAACTCAACTCTGTCCAAAATTGTAATATAGCGATATGGATAGAAAAGATTTAGAAGGCATAGAAAAAAAAGCCTTACAACAGTTTAAGAGTGGCAAATCACTTTTTGGAAAAGACGGCCCCCTCTGGCGCAAGTCTTCTCGCCCGGCCCGTGCGGGGGCGAAACTTGGGCGAAGCCAAACAGCCCGGAAATTTCTTACCCAAATAAACAAAGCTAACGGACAGATATTTTTATCTTTGTCGAATGTGCTGCAAGTAAAACGATTGATGTTGAATCCCACTCCTCCTCGTTTATAACACGGAGGTATTAAAAGGGTGGCACAAGCGACATTTGTGGCACGAACTTTAAAAAAACAGCGTCTCTTTGTGCCACTTGTGCCACAAATGCCAGGGGGATACTGAATATCAAAAATACTTTTACCAAAAAGCAAAAACACTTCAAAAACCCTCTGTTTTGTTGGGCGAAATGTTGGTCAAA
>WGGC01000025.1 GCA_015491905.1 Bacteroidales bacterium
GCCTGAGTTTCATGCGCAATGCCGGCACGGTAGCCATTGTAAAAGAAACCAACTACTACCCCTTCGGCCTCACCCAAAAAGGCTACAACAACCTCACCACCTCCCTCGGCAGCGCCGGCGCAAAGAAATACCAGTACAACGGGAAGGAATTGCAAGATGGTTTCGGGTTAGATTGGTACGATTACGGGGCAAGGTTTTATGATGCGGGGCTGGGGAGGTGGTTTGTGCCTGACCCAATGGCGGAGAAATCAAGAAGGTGGTCGCCATATAATTACACCATGGATAACTCCATTAGATTCATTGATATAGGTGGAATGTATGTCCCAGGAGATTATTACGATAAAAATACGAAGAAATATTTGTATAGTGATAACAAAAAAGACAACAAAGTGTATGAGGTCAGTACTATACCCCCTGTTTCTTCATCGTTAAAAGGTAATACTGGTCAAAAGCCAGAAATTGAATATGTTGGCACTGTCAAAAGTGTTAGTATGTCTTTTACTGGAAAAGAAAACCTAAAGAACATCAAAGAAGCAGATGGTAAATTAAATTTATTCCAAAAAGTAAGCAACGGAAAAACATATAAAAGGGCAAGTTTTAATGCAGTCGGTGGACCTTGGGGCAATGGTGCTCCTGAAAACGGGCAATACACGGTAAATAATTTATTGAATAGAGGTCCCAGTGGATGGTATAATCCAAGTATGACAAAAGATAGAATAGGTTTTAGCCTTAACCTTAACCCTTCATTTGCTACCCATCGGAAGAATCTTAGGATTCATCCAGACGGAGGAAAATATTTTGGGACTCTTGGTTGCATTGGTCTAACAGGAGGCAAAAGTGAATTGGTGAATTTTAGAGATCTTATGCAAAGATATCTTACGCAACAAACAAATATTCCTTTATTAATAAATATTAAAAATAATCCAAATAATAATGGGGAAAATTAAGAATCAACAGTTGCCACTTGGAAAGAATAATATTAGAGTTAGTTTATTCTTCATCTTAAGTAGTTTATTTTTTACTTCGTGTATATTTAGCGAAGCAAATAACAATAGAAAAGTGGTTGATAGAAAGATTTTCTCTACCACTAATAAAGAAACTTTATTTGAGCCTGATAGTACTATAAATCATGTTCTAAAATTAAGTGATAGTAAATCGTCTTATCGGTTTTATCCTAATATTGATAAAGTTTTATCAATTGATTCTTTAAGAGAATGCCCTATCAAATTATTTAGCAACAAAGCACATACTGAATACTTGATGGTATATCAATATGAGGGAGGAGTATCTGAAGCCTTTGATTTTTTTGAATTTGGATATTTAAATAAGAATTTAAAAAGAAAAGCCACAGTTGTAGATAATGTAAATATTTTCAAAACAGAGAGCGGATTAAAATTAGGGATGTCAAAAGAAGAGTTGATAAAAATTAAAGGAGAGGATTATACGATTGTAAATGATAGCATTTTTAAATATGAAATAAATAACTATTCAACGTCTGAATTTCTGAAAAAATATAATATGCCTGCATATTATTTAGAATGTACTTTTAGAAAATCCAAAGCTGTAAAAATTAAATTTGGATTTGAGAATCCTTAAAATAAATTATCATAGCTCGTAACTCATTCTTATCATTTAAAAAGTGTGAAACCCCCACTGGCGCAAGTCTTTCCGTCCGGACCGTGCGGGGGCGAGACTTGGGCGAAGCCAGGCCGCCAAAACTATATTAACCGGTAAAAACAATGCCAATTAGCAAGTTCTCCTTACCTTTGAAACATGAGCAGGGATTTGTATACAAACCGGAAGATTATTCCTGGAGTAGCATGACAAACTATATTGGAGAAAAAGGAATGATTGATGTTGATATTATTTTGTAAATCGGGTTTTGTATATTTATGTAGTTTTGAAGTTATCATTGGCGCGCCAGTGGGTAACGGTACTTTTGAAAAATCTGGAGAAATTTTAGAAAAAATAATTAATTTTAAAACCATTCTTTGGCCTAATGCAACAAAAGTTGAACAGGCTGTTAGTGGTACTTCCTTGATTTTAAATGTGGCAGATAAAAATTTGAATGATGATAGAAAAAATAAGAAACAATAATATGAATTCTCTTGTTTATAAAACAGCCTCCTCATTTTATCCAGATATTGTTTGTAATTGGTTATTTCGAGTAATTATTATGCTTATAGTCTTTTTTTACTCGATTTTTGATCTGCCATTTTATTTGGGGATTCCATACATTCTTATCGCTTTCTATTTAATCTTTGTAAAATTTTTTCAATATAAGAGTTATCGGTTTTTTTATAAAATAGAGTTTAATGATGAAAATCAATTGATTACATTTTATTATCGCGCTAATTTATTCAAAAAGGGGAAATATGTTCTGCCATACTCAGAATTATCTCTTTGGCACAGAAAAACAATTCTTTCAACATCTACTTTTATTATAGATAAAAGAAAGGAAAAATTCTTTAAGTATGTTGGTGTTATAGTAAAAGAAAAATTCTTCGGTAAAAAATACTGGAATAGAGAGCTATATAATTTAGTTGTAACAAAAATGAATTCAATTGTTTAACTATATACGATTAGTTTTATAAATCCCCCTCTGGCGCAAGTCTTCCCGCCCGGCCAGTACGGGGGCGAGACTTGGGGATTTCCGAATCCCCAATCAAACGAATAACAAATTTCCCACCTTCCGGGTCTCTGCCCGCTACCCTGCTTCGATCCGGAAGGAGAAAGCTTAACCTTTTCGTTCGATCCCGGCATGCGGACGGGGAACGGAAAGGTGGAAAACCGGAAATTTCCTATCTTTACCCCGCAACAACAAACAGAAAAACCGAACCGTGACAGCAACCAACCACCAAAAAGAAACCAACTACTACCCCTTCGGCCTCGCCCAAAAAGGCTACAATAACCTCACTACCTCCCTCGGCAGCGCCGGCGCAAAGAAATACCAGTACAACGGGAAGGAGTTACAGGATGACTACGGGCTGGACTGGTACGATTACGGGGCAAGGTTTTATGATGTGGGGCTGGGGAGGTTCTTCACTATTGACCCGCTGGCCAAAAAATATGTGTTCCAGTCGTTATACGTTTACGCAGCAAATGACCCGATAAGGTTTATTGATGAAAATGGAAAAGGGCCGCTGGATAATCTTATTACAAACTTTGTTATATACTTAGTTACTAAAACTGCGCCCAGTTTTAATAATTTCTGGAATAAGGAGGCCAGTTATATGTCACAAACGTATGATATTAATGGGAATTACCATTCTGGAAATGCGTATAGTGCTGCAACTCATGGAATGACTGCAAACAAAATAATCACAGATTTTTCTGAAACAGTTAAACCAATTACGGATAATATTGATGTTACAATGAGTTTAGGCAAAGAAGTCTACGTAACAAAGAATATTAAAATTGGTATAGAGGGTGAATACGGGTTTTTAAGTGGAGATAAAAATTTATCAGCAAGTTTGCCTTATGATATTGCAGGTATGAATGTTAGTGCAGATAAAGACAATAATATGAAAGTCTCAGGCACAGTATTAAATCAGTCAACAACAATAGCGGGAAGTAATAATTCAAAAGAGTATGATAATAAAATCTCAATTCCTTTAGGGCCGGCTAATATTAATGTAAAAGCAAATTTTGCTAAAATGAAACAGCAATTATCAAGCCCTGAATATAAGAAAACCATGAAAGAAGTAAAGAACTCATATAAAGGGGGAGGAAAAGAGTTAGAATGGAAAGATTTAAATAATTAATAATGAAAAGTAAACAGATATTTTTATACTTAACGTATTTTGCAGGTGTTTTACAGATAGTTGGTGGAACTTTGGGGACATATAGTTTATATTTAAGCTCTTCTAATCAAGGATACAAATTATGGTTATCTATGCTTATAGTCATACCGTTTATTCTTTTAAATTTTGTGGCAGGAATAAGCATTTTTTTATCAAAGGGATCTAAAACTCTCATTCTATCTATTGTTAATTACTTTCTTCAATCATTTCAATTCATGGTTGCTGGATTTTATTATTTCTATTCCATGGGACCATTTTTTGGCTTAGGATTTGTTAAGAAATTTAACCAATCAATTGCTTTTTGGGAGAAAAGTTCAGAATTTTATACTGTAACTATAATTCAATTTATAAGCGATAAGAATAGTTATTTTTTGACTGTAAATTTTGTTGCTATTTTTTTTGTTTTAGTGTTAATAAAGGAAAACTTTAATAGAAAAAGTTCCCTCACTCTTGAAAACCCCCTCTGGCGCAAGTCTTCCCGCCCGGCCAGTACGGGGGCGAGACTTGGGCGAAGCCAGGCCGCCAAAACTATATTAACCGGTAAAAACAATGCCAATTATACCTTTGAAATATGAGCAGCAAGTATAAATTCCATAATCCCCCCGCTGTTCGGGATTTGCCTGCCCGACTACGTCGAATACAGGCGGGCAATCCCGAACCAAAAAGCCTGGGGATTTCCGAATCCCCGACGCACAATACCAGCCTGCACCGTTCAGCCGTAACCCGCAAGAAAAGCAATATCCGCCGAAGCCAAAACCCGACCAAACCTTCCTGCGGGCAAGCCGCCCAAAACGGCGGGCCGGCATCGGGCGTGAATGGCTCAGGGCGTAGAAATAAACAAAAGGCGTTTACGTTTGTCCCGCCAGGCCGCCAAAACTATATTAACCGGTAAAAACAATGCCTATTAGCAAACCCCACTGGCTCAAGTCTTCCAATGGGGGCTTTAACGCTGGCATGACTTGGACCATACTAAACAAACCGAAATCTTCAAAACCTCAGCTCTCACACTATTGCATCACCTGATTTATCAGTACCATAAAAAACCAAAATTTCCTATCTTTACCCCGCCGGAAACAATTATGAAAACCGACAAATGAAAAGTACAACGGACTACCAGAGAGATTTCCAATACGAAAA
>WGGC01000026.1 GCA_015491905.1 Bacteroidales bacterium
CATATGTTTCAACAGGGGTTGCATTAAAGAATAAATACCCGTTATCCATATATAAACTGCTTACATCATATCCTTTATCATTATAATTTAAATTTGTTTCAAGGAGCTTTTTATTATATACATCGCCAGGTTTAATACCTAAAACAGCACTAAGAAATTTAGATGGATATATGGTATTTCCAACCCAGGTTATTTTACGATAATAATATTTGGGGCCTTCTTTTAAATAAATATTTATGCCAATATGGTTTTTATTAATTCTATAAATAGAATCTTTGATAATATGTGCATCGCGATATCCTGCCTGGTTATATTTATTAATAATTTTTGTTAAGTCTTCCTGGAATTTATTATTAACAAATTTAGAAGATTTAAAGGGGTTTACATTGTAATTATGTAAAAAATAATTAAGAAGCCGGTTTGGAATTTTTCCAAATTTTAAATGAAAAACATCTGAAGTCATGTCAACAACAAGCGGGCCTAAAGGTTTAATAGGATTAAAATGTCCTTGTTCTTTGGTGTCTTTCATTGCTTTTTTAATCTTTTCACTCGAAAAGGCCTTATTACCAAAAATATTGATTTTTGCTATTTTTACTTTACCGTTTTTCTTAATGTTGATGTATAAGTTTACAAAATGTTTTTGATTAGATCTTCCCTTTAAGTGCTTTTCTGATATACTAACTTCTGTATTTAAAAATCCTTTTTTCTTATAGAAATTTTTGATTATATTTTCAGTTCGCATGATAAGATGGTCTGTTACAACATCACCCTTGGCCAGATTAATTTTATCTTTGATATCTTCCTGAGCAGACTTTTTTATTCCACTAAAAAAATATTTGTTTAATCGTGGTTTTTCATCAAGGTAAATATCTAGATATATAGTGTCAGCTACTATTTTTGAAGCTGTAACCTTAATATCATCAAATAATCCTTGTCTCCATAAATTCCTAATGGCAGTAGTTATTTCATCTCCCGGAACTTTAATTCTTTTTCCTATTTCCAGATCGGAGAGCATAATTACCACAGAAGGGTCGATGAAACTGTTCCCCTTTATCTGTATTCCTCCCAGGATATACGATTGAGGATGTTCATAACTTATCCTTGAAAGTTCTTTTTTTTGCGTGCTAACATTCTGTGCATTACCTTTTACTGTTGTAAAAGTAAAAAGTATCCCCATTATTAAAAAAAGCCAAAATCGGCTTTTGGTATTAATCTTCATTCCGTTTTTCAAATTTTAATTGCTCACTAGTTAATCCAAATCTTCTTTCTCTTTGTTGATAATCTAAAATGGCATTATAAAAATCATTTTCGCCAAAATCAGGCCATAAAACCGGCGTGAAATATAATTCTGTATAGGCGATTTGCCAAAGTAGAAAATTACTGATTCTTTTCTCTCCACTGGTTCTAATTAATAATTCAGGATCTGGAATTTCAGAAGAATTTAAATAACCGGAAAAAATATTGTCATTTATATCCGTGTAATTAATTTTTCCTTTTTCAAAATCCTGAAGAATGTTTCGAACCGCATCTACAATTTCCCATCTGCCACTGTAACTTAATGCTAGAGTAAGTGTCATCCGGTTATTGTGTGATGTTTTATTAATTGTATTTTTTAATTTTTCTCTGTTTTGCAAAGGTAAACTGTTAATGTCTCCAATTGCATTTAATTTAATATTGTTTTTGTTTAGTGTAGGAATTTCTTTTTCAATAGTTTCTACAAATAAATGCATTAAAGCCGCCACTTCTTCCTTTGGACGATTCCAGTTTTCAGTGGAAAAAGTATACAATGTTAGATATTTTATCCCCAGTTTAGCGGCAGTCTCTGCAATAATTCTAACCGAATCTACACCTTTATGATGTCCATATACTCGATCATGCCCATGCTTATTTGCCCACCTTCCGTTACCATCCATAACAATGGCAACATGTTTTGGTAACTTTTCTTTATTTATCTGATCTTGAATTTTCATATAGTTATTCTACCATTTCAACTTTTTACAATTTTGACCTTTGTTTAAATCAATCTTGTATGTAATACTGGCAGTAGTAAAATTATACCAGTCTTTTGTTTTGCTATTTCCTCTCTGTTCACCTTTTAGATGCGTACCTGTTGGGTCTGATAATCCTTTTACTTTATTTTGATAATAAGTAGTGCTTACATCATCAAGATAATCGGTAAATGTTTTCCTCATTCCCCATTCAACAGCAAATCCTAATTTTTTGGTTAAACTGTATTTAAACCCAAAACCAAAAATTAGTGCAAAACTATAATTTTTATATTGTTTTCTATTTCTGTACCCAATTATTTGTCCCTCTGTTCCTTTATTTCTTAAATTTATTCCTGTTAATGACCTGGGTGTATATTGAAATGTACTTAAACCTCCTAATAAATAAGGAGAAAAAATATACATCGTACTCCCTGTATTGTATTTCATGAAATTAAATTCACCGGTAATTGCTATTTCATTGATATCAGTTTTAAAAGAAAGGTTTCTGTTTGGAACAGCTTTTGAAAATTTGTCGTTTCCGGTTATGCTTCCATGCGATAAACTAACTTTTACTGCCCATCTATCAGTAAAATTATAACGTCCAATAATTCCATAAACAGGTTGAGGTTGAACAAATGGCTTTCCAGGGTTTATATCCCCATTATAATAAGAAATACCACCCAAAGTACCTATTTCAATGGATTTGTTGTCTTGTGCCAAACCATTAACTGAAAATAGCCCCATACTTATTAAGGTTAAAACAAGGACTCTGTAAATATTTATCTTAATTTCCTTCATTTATCTGTTTGTCCCTGATTTTGAGCGGCAAATATATCATTTTTTTAATTACTGTAATTTGTTTAATTTCGAATGTCTACTCCCCATAACAATTTCTCTCGTATTGTTGAGAAGAAATTATGTTCAGGCATTTGAATCAGATTAATTTTAAATGATGCTTTTTCTAAAATAATCTCATCTGATTTCTTTATTGTTGTTTGCCTGGAGTCCATTGTAAACAAAAATCTTTCCTCCCTACCATCTACTTTAATTTTTATCTTACTATTATCTGGTATAACGACCGGTCTTACTGTTAAATTGTGTGAAGCAATAGGTGCAATAACAAAATTTTCAGACCCTGGGGTTATAATTGGCCCGCCAACACTTAAAGAGTAGGCTGTAGATCCTGTTGGTGTGGCTACAATTAATCCATCGCCCCAATATGTATTTAAAAATAAATCATCGACATAAACATGTATTGCAACAAGTGATTTATTACTATTTCTATAAA
>WGGC01000027.1 GCA_015491905.1 Bacteroidales bacterium
CCTTCATAAGATGGTTGAAAATAGAGCTTATAAATATTAAATTGTACGGTACATTGTACAAATAAAAAAGGTTACAACGTTAAACGTTGTAACCTTTTGATTTTCAGGTGAACCCGGAGGGATTCGAACCCCCAACCTCCTGATCCGTAGTCAGGTGCACTATCCAATTATGCTACGGGTCCTTAAACAGGCTGCAAAAGTACAATTTTTTTAGTTTTAGCAAAATAGATTGTCATTTTTTTCTTATGAATTTGCATTTTGTTTTGCTTTAAAGTAACTTTATCAAAAATTAAGAAATGATGTCCAGGATGCAATTTAGTCCGGCAATTTTATGGAACCACACTGTAAATAACAGGGTTATATGCAATGCATGTTCTCATAGATGCAATATTCCTGAAGGTAAATATGGTATTTGCGGAACAAGAAAAAATATCAATGGGCAACTATTTACCAATGTATATGAATTTCCGATTGCGTTAAATATTGATCCTATAGAAAAAAAGCCTCTTTTTCATTTTATTCCCGGAAGTAAATCATTTTCAATGGGAACAGCCGGATGTAATTTTAAATGTCTTAACTGTCAGAACGATGATATTAGCCAAATGCGGGGAGATACCATTACCGGTAGCCGAAGGTCAGTAAAAGAAATTATCACCCTGGCAAAAGAATATAATTGTAAGTCTATAGCATATACATACAACGAACCTGTAGTTTTTCTGGAATATGTATTAGACTGTGCTAAAGAGGCACATAAAAATGATTTAAAAAATGTATATATAAGCAATGGTTTTGAAACACCGGAGACTATAGAACTACTGGAAGGTAAAATAGATGCAATGAATATTGATCTGAAATCGTTCAGAAATTCTTTTTATAAAAGTATATGCGGTGGAAAACTGGAACCTGTTTTAAAAACTATCCGGGAAGTATATAATAAAGGTTTCTGGCTGGAAATAACAACATTAATTATCCCTGGATATAACGACACAGAAGAAGAGTTAAAAGACATAGCTAAATTCATTGCCGGAATAGACAAAGAAATCCCCTGGCATATATCAAGATTTTTCCCTGCTTATAAAATGCTGGACGTTCCTCACACTCCTATTCAAACAATTGAAAAAGCAAAAGAAATTGGTCTTTCCGAAGGCTTAAAGTATATTTATCCCGGAAATATTCATGGAGAAGAAACAAATACTTATTGTCCTCAATGTGGAAAGTCATTAATAAAAAGAAAAAATTATCAAATAGTCTATAATAAAATTTCTGACGGAGAATGCCCTTTTTGCGGATATACTATAAATGGTGTTTTTAAATAAAAATCATGGAAAATAAAATATTCCTTTCGGAAAATGAAAAACAAGAACTTTTAAGACTCTCACGTTCAGTTATTGAAACATTTTTATCTGATTGTAATGCTGCAGGTAAAGAACCGCGTTCTGAAACAAGAAGCGATATAGCCTTTTTCGTTGAATCCTTTTTGGAGAATTATGATTACAGAAAAATCCCTGTTTTAAACAAAAGCTTAAGCTGTTTTGTAACTTTAAATGAGCGAAATAATGATATAGAAAAAGAGCAGCTAAGAGGATGCATTGGTTCATTACAACCTCAAAAAAATGAACTTTTAGTGGAAAACCTCACACGAAACAGCATAATGGCAGCATTCTATGATTATCGCTTCCCTCCTGTTTCTATAGATGAATTATCTTTAATTATTATAGAGATAAGTATTCTTTCCAAGCCTGTTGAAATTTATTACGACAACTTAGATGAGTTAATAAACAAAATAGACAAAAAAGGTGTTGTTCTTGAGTATGGCTACACTTCAGCAACATTTTTACCACAAGTTTGGGAAAGTTTACCAAACCCAATTGATTTTTTAACTCATTTAGCCATAAAAGCAGGCCTTTCTCCGGAAAAATATCAAGAAGCTAACTATAAAGTTTATGATGTTTACTCTTTCTCAGAAAAATAAATTATCAAAACCAGAAACTGGCATATCCTACAACTGATGATGTGTCACCAAATGCTTTTGCGGAGGTCTCATAATGTATTAAATGAGGTTGTATTTTAGCTAAAGACATGAATGAAAACCCTATTCTCAAGGGATTTATACCACACGCTTCAATATGTCTATCTTCCATTTTCAGTATCTGATTAATGGTAACTGTATCAATATCCTTCGCCTCATCATAAGGAAAATAATGACTTAAATCAGTGCTTATCAATACTGTATAATTATAATCAAAAAGATGTTTTGCTGTCTTATTAATTATATCGGCATTAAGGTTTCCGCATACCAGGGGCAATATTTTAATATTTGGAAAAAAATATTGTAAAAAAGGGAGCTGTACTTCCAAAGAATGTTCATCGCTATGAATTACATCGTTTTCATCAAAAAAATCATCCTTAATAATCTCAGTTTTTCCTAAAGGAGAAAGCCAAAAATTATTTTTGTCGGCAACCACACCGTCAAAATAGTGCCGGTGTGAAGGGCCAAGCACAGCAATTTTTTCAATTTTCATATTACTAAGAACCTTATATGCTGTATAAGCAGTAAAACCGGAATAAACCCAGCCTGCATGGGGAACAATTATGCCTTTTGCAGAATAATCATTTAAATTAAGATCCCCAAATTCCTCTATAAACCGGTTTTCAAAATTACCAATAGTCTTTAAAATTTCACCTTTAGTTGATGGATAGAAGCTTCCGGAAAAAGCAGCATTTCTAACAAAATCAGAATAATTCATCACTATTTTAATTTAACTTTCGAAGTTACTATTTTTTTTATAAAATGGTTTAAAATATATTCTTATTTAGAATAAAATAAAATAAATGCATTTAAAAATGACATTTTACACAATGAAATGTTATTTTTGCAAAAGTTTATCACTTTAGAATTGAGATAAGAATATATGGATTAGTACCATAATCTCAATCCTGAAATGAAATAATAAAAGCAAATAAAAATAAAATTTACTTCTATGAAATATGATCTTTTGATTTTAGGAAGCGGGCCCGGTGGTTATGTAGCCGCTATCAGAGCTTCACAATTAGGTAAAAAAGTAGCTGTTGTTGAAAAGGCTGAAATCGGAGGAATTTGCCTTAACTGGGGATGTATCCCTACAAAAGCATTACTAAAAAGTGCACAAGTGTTAAATTATGCAAATCATGCTGCCAATTATGGAGTATCTATTGATGGAAATATCTCTGCTGACTTACCAAAAATGGTTAGTCGTAGCCGTGAAGTTGCTGACGGGATGAGTCGTGGAGTTCAATACCTCTTTAAGAAAAATAAAGTAGATTTGATTCAAGGGTTTGGATTAATAAAACCCAATAAAAAAATAGAAGTTACCGATAATGACGGGAAGAAAGTTATTTATGAAGCTGATAACATTATAATTGCAACAGGAGCACGATCGAAAGAACTACCGAACTTACCTCAAGATGGAAAAAAGATAATTGGTTACAGACAAGCTTTGACTTTAGATAAAGTACCGGAAAGTATGGTTGTTGTTGGCTCAGGAGCCATTGGCTCAGAGTTTGCTTTCTTTTACAAAAGCTTGGGAGTTGAAGTAACGCTTGTAGAATTTTTACCTGCCGTTGTTCCTCTTGAAGATATAGATGTAAGTAAACAACTGGAAAGGTCATTTAAAAAATCCAAGATGAAGGTTATGACTAACTCATCTGTAGAAAAAGTTGATACATCAGGAGAGAAATGTAAGGTTTCTATAAAAACTAAAAAAGGAATGGTGGAAGTGGAAGCGGATATTGTTTTATCAGCAGTAGGAATATCCACTAACCTTGAAGGTATAGGCCTTGAAGAAGTAGGAATAAAAACCGAAAAAGGAAAGGTAATTGTTGACGATTATTATCAGACAAATGTTCCTGGTTACTATGCTATTGGAGATATCGTACATGGGCCTGCACTTGCTCATGTAGCATCGCACGAAGGTATAACTTGTGTTGAAAAAATTGCAGGAATGAATATTGAACCTCTTAATTACGGTAATATTCCGGCATGTACTTATACAACTCCTGAAATTGCAAGTGTAGGGATGACTGAAAAGGCCGCAATAGAAGCGGGTTATGAAATAAAGGTTGGCAAATTTCCATTCACAGCTTCAGGAAAAGCAAGTGCAGCAGGAAACAAAGAGGGATTTGTGAAAGTTATTTTTGATGCAAAATACGGTGAATGGTTAGGGTGCCATATGATTGGTGACAATGTTACAGAAATGATAGCAGAAGTTGTTGTGGCAAGAAAACTTGAGACTACAGCCCGCGAAATTATTGATGCTGTACATCCTCATCCTACAATGTCGGAAGCTATTATGGAAGCGTGCGCTGCTGCTTATGGAGAAGTAATTCATATATAACTGAAATTTTTATTTGGTATTAAAAAAAGGGTTATCATTTAGATAACCTTTTTTTTATCCTGATATATTATTGTTTATATATATTCTTAATTATTTAAAAAAGGATAATTTGTAACTTTGTATAAACATATAAAATTAAAAAAATGGAAACAAAAGATACAGCTCTCGACATTTTAAAAACAGCTATTTTGCTGGAGCGAAAAGGAAAAGCTTTTTATACACAAGCAGCCCGTAACAGTGAAAGCAAATCAGCAAAGCAGATTTTTGAGACTATGGCAGAGGAAGAGAATGCTCATATCGCATTTCTAACCGAGCAAGCTCGAAATTATATTAAATCAAATAAATTTGTGACACCTGAAGTTAAGTCTGAAGATGATGATGATAAAACTACAGAAATATTAACGGAACAAATTAAAAAGGAAATTAATGCAGCCAGTTTTGAAGCTGCGGCTATATCAGCAGCTATTGATTTTGAGAACAGAGCTATAGAAGTTTATTCAAAAAGAGCACAAGAAGCTACTGACCCTATTGAAAAACAAGTATATCAGATGCTTGCTGATTGGGAAAAGGGTCACCATCATCTATTACACAGGCTCAATGAAGATTTAAAAGAACAAATATGGAATGATAATAATTTCTGGCCTTTTTAAAAAAAAGAAAACAAAAAAAGCGTTTTTTAATTAAAAACGCTTTTTTTGTTTTACACTCATAATTTATTTAAATACCATCTATAATGGTTGTCCATCCATGCAAATCATCTTCAGTACCTTCCTGAATACCACGTAAATGATAGTATAACTTTGTTGATACCGGTCCCGGCTCATCACCATATTCATATACTTTGCCGGTAGAATGATCTTTAATCTTTTTAATAGGAGAAATAATGGCTGCAGTTCCACAAGCTCCTGCTTCTTCAAAAGTTTCAAGCTCTTCAATAGGGACTTTTCTTCTTTCAACTTTAATATTATTATCCTTAGCAATCTGTTCAAGACTCATATTAGTTATAGAAGGTAAAATACTATTACTTTTCGGAGTAATATAGGTATTATTCTTAATTCCAAAAAAGTTTGCCGGTCCGGCTTCATCAATATATTTTTTTTCTAATGCATCTAAAAATAACACAGAAGCAAAACCATTTTCATGGGCTCTTTGACTTGCACGCATGCCGGCAGCATAGTTTCCCCCAACTTTGAAAGTCCCCGTTCCAAGAGGAGCAGCTCTGTCAACATCTCTCACAACCTCAACAGATACAGGTTTAAAACCTTCTTTAAAATATGGACCTACAGGCGTTACAAAAACCATAAATAAATACTCATCAGCCGGTTTAACACCAACTTGAGGCCCACTACCAATAAGAAGAGGACGAATATAAAGTGTTGCTCCGGTACCATATGGTGGAATATATTTTGCATTTAAGGTAATTACTTTAACCACCATTTCATAAAATAACTCTTCAGGAACTTCAGCCATCATTATTCCATCAGCAGAATGAATAAGCCTTTTTGCGTTTTCCTGCCACCGGAATAAACGAACTTTTCCATCTTTACCCCGGTATGCTTTTAAACCTTCAAAAGCTTCCTGACCATAATGCAATGCTGTTGCAGCCATGTGAACAGGTATATATTCGGATGAACTAATTTCCACTTCGCCCCATTTACCATCACGATAATAACATCTTACATTATAGTCAGTTTTTAAATATCCAAAAGGTAAATTGCCCCAGTCTAAATTATCCTTTTCCATCATCTTTAATTTTTTTTAGGTTGTTTTTACAAATTTACAAAAAAAATACCCAAAAAAATGCTTCAATAAATCCGTTAAAATAAATTCAGTAAATCACTTAATATATTCTACTATATTACAATAACGAACAAATGTTCTTAATCAGAAAATATTTTTTGAATTTTTTTTATTTTTTACTTGACTTCTGAACGTAAAATATTTACTTTTGCTTTATGAACTTATGTTCATTAAATGATTTATAAAACAATTTAAAAAGGAGGTTTAAAATGCCAAGAGGAGATGGTACCGGACCGATGGGGCAAGGCCCCATGACCGGAAGAGGGACAGGACGATGCGCTGGAAATAATGTTGGAGGATATGGTTTTGGACGACAAAGGTTTGGACGTGGGTTAGGATTTGGATTTGGAATGGGAAATTCTTTTAATCAATCCGAAAACGCAGAAGCTTCAGAAAAAAACTGGATTGAAAATGTTATTAACGCATTAAAAAATCAGTTAAGTGCATTGGAAAAACGTAAAAAGGATTTAGAAGATAGATAAATCCTGTTAACTTAAAAACGGATAAGAAAATATTTCTTATCCGTTTTTATTAAAAAAATTATTATGCAGGTTGCAATTGCAAGTGGAAAAGGAGGAACAGGGAAAACTACACTTTCAGTAAATTTGTCATATTATTTAGCCAGGGAATTTACCAGGGACGGACAAAAAGTATTACTGGCTGATTTAGATGTTGAAGAGCCAAATTCAGGAATTTTCCTTAACGGAGATGTAACTCATAAAGAAATTAAATACAGGTTGGTTCCAAAGTGGGATGAAAGTCTGTGTACACTATGTAAACGTTGTGCAAACATATGCCAATATAATGCACTTGCTTTTATTGGAATTAGTGTTGTAATATTCCCTGAATTATGCCATTCGTGTTATCTATGTTCAGATTTTTGTCCTGAAAATGCATTGCCAATGGTGCGTCATCGCATGGGAGAATTGATAAAATATAAAATTAATGATTCCTTTGATTTTGTTGAAAGCAGACTTGATATTGGCGTTGAACAAGCAACACCTTTAATTAAAGAATCGAAAAAATTTATTGAAAAATCGAAAAATCAATATAAAACAATAATTCTTGACAGCCCTCCCGGAACTTCTTGTCCGGTAATAGAAGCTGTAAAAGATGTTGATTTAGTAATTTTAGTTACCGAACCAACGCCTTTCGGATTATATGATTTAAAACTTGCTGTAGACACAATGAGAGAATTAAATAAAAAATTTGCTGTTGTTATTAATAAATATGGTATCGGCAATAACGATATAGATAATTATTGTAAAGACAATGATATTCAAATTATTGGTAAAATACCACATATGCAAACGGCTGCATCTTTGTATTCTGGGGGAAAGATATTAATAGATAAAATTCCGGAAATACAAAAAGAAATCAGCACTATTGCTAATAATTTACAGAACATTATAATTAAAAGTTAAGTATACAAGTAAGCCGGCCATGATCAAAATAATAATTATAAACACATGAATGAAATTGTTGTCATTTCAGGAAAAGGAGGAACAGGAAAAACATCCATTACCAGTAGTTTTGTAGCATTGGAATCTCAAAATATGGTTATTGCCGATTGTGATGTTGATGCTGCTGACATGCATTTGATAACAAAACCGGAAATTCTGGATCAGGAAGATTTTTATAGTGGAAAAGTAGCAAAAATAGATTCGGACAACTGTGTTCAGTGCAACCAATGCATTAACGTTTGTCATTTCAATGCAATATCAATAATAAATAATCGATACGTTGTTGACCCAATAGCATGTGAAGGTTGCAGTTATTGTTATAAAATATGTCCGGTTCAAACAATAAGTATGAAAAATCGTTTAGCAGGAGAGTTTTATATTTCCAAAACAAGGTTTAACAACATACTGGTACATGCAAAACTGGGAATAGCCGCTGATAATTCAGGAAAACTGGTTACAAAAGTCAGAGAAGAAGCTAAAGATATAGCAGATGAGGAACGGGTAGATTATCTTTTAATAGATGCTTCTCCTGGTATCGGGTGCCCGGTTGTTGCCGCATTAACCGGAGCTGATTTTGTAGTAATCGTTACAGAACCCAGTTACTCAGGACTTCATGATTTATCAAGGGTTCTGGAATTAACAAAAAAACTAAAACTTAAAACAGCTTGTATTTTAAATAAAGCCGATATTAACATTGAAATTGCAGGAAAAGTAAAAGAATTTCTCAATAGAGAATCCATTCCAATATTAGCAGAACTTCCTTATGACAAAAAGTTTACAGAGGCTATATCCAAGGGTAAAACAATTGTTGAGTTCGACAATGGAATTATTAGAGAAAAAATTGAAAATGCATGGAAAGAAATCAAAAATAAAGTTACCTGAAAATTTAATATTTATAATTAAGAGGTTTCTTATTGATTTATGAAATATAAAATTATAAACAGATGAAACGATCATGAATTTTATTAATCATAAATTACATACGGTATAATGATTAAAAAAAATTCATGAGAGAGTAAAACGGTTCCATGGGTGAAGAAAATTTTTATTTTCTTCATTATCAATAAAATAAAAATTTTTAAACATATGAAAATAGTATTTACAGCAACAGAAAAAGGCTGGGATGCCAAAATAAGCAAGCGATTCGGCAGGGCCGAAGGATTTTCAGAATATGATACCGAGAATAAAGAACTAACATGGTACTCCAATCAGGAAAACAAAGATTCTGAACATGGGGTAGGAATTCAGGCTGCCCAGCTGGTAGTTTCATTAAATCCTGATGTAGTGATAACCGGAGGAAACTTTGGCCCGAAAGCTCAGCAGCTTCTATCTCTGCCAAATATAAAGCTGATAGATGAAGCAGGAGAAATTACAGTCAGAGAAGCTTTTCAAAAATTTAAAAAAGTTTAAATATGTTCGTTTTTTGAATATTTTAATTAACTTTACAATTAAATATTAACCTTTAAAAAATTAAGTCATGTTTCAATTAAGAAAATATCATGGTGACCGTGTTCAATCGCTCACTTACGATGATGGAAAAAAACCTTTTTCCATTGGAATTATTGCTCCCGGAGAATATGAATTTGGAGCTATTAAAAAAGAAATTACTACTGTAACCTCAGGCAAAATTGAAGTTTGGGTAGAAGGTGATGAAAAGTGGAAAACTTTTGAAAAAGGGGAAACTTTCACTATTCCCGACCACAAAAATTTTAAATATAAAGTCAACGAAATTAGTACTTACATTTGTTATTATGAATAACTTATGATTAATAGTCCAAAAGAAATTATTGAACAGATAAAAAAGGCAACAAAGCCTGAAGAATATAAAAAATTACTGGAGATTATCTCTTCAATAAAAGAAGAAGATAATAACAGGGAGTATTTATATTTCGCAAAAGGAGAAATATATTTTAGAATGCAGCAATGGGGAAAAGCTATAAATAACTATCAAAAAGTACTTGAAATAAACCCGGAAAATAAAGAAGTTTCGGGTAAGGTTAATTTACTAAAAGAAATTTTAAAGTTTCATAATACCGATATTTACGCAAGTACAAACACAAATATGGACCCATGGCTGGATGATTAATTTATAGTGAATAAAAATAATTAAACAACATAATTTATGATGAATTTTCTTTTAAATTTGACATTTTTAGGGATGTAAAAATGAAATTTTGTTGTTGTAGTAGTTGTTATAAAAATATTTAATCATTAAGGAAGTAGTTTGTTTATATAAGCAAACTACTTTTTTTATTTTATATAATATGGAAAATTTACAAAATTATTTTGAACGGTTCAGAAAGAATACAATAGGAAACGGAGAAAAAATCCAAACTCCTTATGGTGAAAAAGAGATGATTTATGCCGACTGGGTTGCCAGTGGAAGATTATACAAACCCATTGAGGATAAAATCGCCAGTGAAATTGGCCCCTATGTTGGCAATACCCACACCGAAACATCAGAAACCGGAACACTTATGACAAGGGCATATCACTATGCTCATAATAAAATTAAGGAACATGTAAATGCAGGTCCTAATGATATTATAATTACTACAGGGCAGGGAATGACAAGTGTAGTAAATAAATTGCAAAGAATTTTAGGTTTTAAAAACTGTGCAGTATATGAAAATAAAACATGTATACCCAAGAAAGAAAAACCTATTGTATTTGTTACTCACATGGAGCATCACAGTAACCAGACCTCATGGTTGGAAACTATTGCTGATGTTGTTCTTTTAAAACCGGATAATAAAAACCGGGTAGATCCCAATGAGTTAATAATTCAACTTGAAAAACATAAAGACAGAAAAATAAAAATCGGATCTTTTTCCGGAGGATCAAATGTAACCGGGGTAGAACCGCCATACAGAAAACTAGCTGCCATCATGCATAAGCATGGCGGTTTGGTATTTATAGATTTTGCTGCTTCTGCGCCTTATGTAGACATAAATATGCACCCTGAAAATCCTGATGAATATCTCGATGCTATTTTTTTCTCTCCTCATAAATTTTTAGGTGGCCCCGGAAGTGCAGGAGTTCTTATTTTTAATAAGGCTATGTACAACAGGAAAGTACCAGATCAGCCAGGCGGAGGTACCGTTGAATGGACAAACCCATGGGGCGAACACATGTATTTTGATGATATTGAATTAAGGGAGGATGGAGGAACTCCTGCTTTTTTACAAACATTCCGCGCCGCACTTGCTATTGAGGTAAAAGAACAAATGAACACACGGCTTATCCGTGCCAGAGAAAATGAATTACTGAAAAAAGCTTTTGAAGGATTTGCTAAAATCCCCGGTATTCATATTCTTGCCGATAACGTTAGAGACAGGCTGGGTATTTTTTCCTTTTATTTAGATAATGTCCACTATAATTTGGTTGTAAAACTGTTAAACGACAGGTTTGGAATTCAGGTTAGAGGTGGATGCGCATGCGCAGGAACATATGGGCATATTTTATTGGGGATAACCCCGGAGGAATCTCATCGCATTACAAATATGATAAATAAAGGCGACCACTCTAAAAAACCAGGGTTTATAAGATTATCACTACACCCAACAATGACTGATGATGAACTGGATAAAGTAATTTTTGCAGTAAATGAAATTAGCAATAACCATTTGGAGTGGTCTAAACCTTATACTTACGATAAAATAACAAATGAATTTTATCATAAAGATGAACCTGAAAAAAATAAAAAAATAAAGGGCTGGTTTTCATTATAAAACCAACCCTTAAATAAATTATGGAGAAATATTATGCACGGGTAGTGCTAAATATATCAAGTTTCTTTTCTAAAGTCATTATTGTATCTATAGCATGATCTATTTGGTCAATGGTATGTGTAGCCATAATAGAAAAACGAAGCAATGACTCTTCAGGAGGTACAGCCGGACTTATAACAGGATTTACAAAAACACCTGCATCCAAAAGCATTTGAGAAATCATAAAAGCTTTTTCATTATTACGAATGTAAACAGGAATAATTGGCGTTTCAGAATTCCCAATATCTACACCAAGATCTTTAAACCTGGATATTGCATGATGAGTGTTTTTCCATAGTCTTTCTACATGTTGAGGTTCTGTTTCAATAATATCAATGGCTGCAATAACGCTGGCAGCAGAAGAAGGAGGCATACTTGCACTGAAAATTAATGATCGTGCATTATGTTGTAAAAAATTAATAATTTCTTTACTCCCTGCAACAAAACCTCCCACTGATGCCAATGATTTGCTAAATGTACCAACAATCATTTCTACCTGATCATTTAACCCGAAATGATCTACTGTACCGGCGCCATTATTTCCTAAAACCCCTAATCCGTGTGCATCATCAACTAATATAGAACAGTTAAATTCATTTGCAAGTTTAACAATGCCATCCAGTTTTGCAATATCACCTTCCATACTAAAAAGACCATCAGTAATAATAATCCTTAATCCATTACTATTATTACTATTTTCCAGATTCTTTAATACTTTTTCAAGAGATTCAAGATCATTATGTCTATATTTCAAAATACGACCAAAAGATAAACGTGTAGCATCAATAATTGAAGCATGGGATTGTTCATCAATCAATGCAACATCATTTCGGCCTACCATAGTAGGTATTGCTCCTAAATTAGACTGGAAACCTGTAGCAAATGCTATAGCAGCCTCTTTATTAACAAAATGTGCGAGCCTTTCTTCTAATTCAATGTGAATATCCAATGTTCCATTTAAAAACCTCGATCCGGCAGTCCCTGTTCCATATTTCCTGATAGCCTTAATAGCAGCTTCTTTTACTTTTGGATGACTTGTTAAACCAAGGTAACTATTCGATCCAAACATTGAAATTTTGTTTCCTTTCATCTCGACTTCCGCATCCTGACCGGACTCGATAACACGAAAATAAGGATACATCCCTGCTTTTTTAGCTTCTTGCGGAGCAGTATATTTAGCAGATCTTTTTTGTAAATAGCTCATTATAAATAAATTAAATGATAATCTTATTGTATTTTGTATAAATAAAAGCGAGCAAAGTTAATTAATTTCAGAAAAACCTCATATATTTGACCATTCTAAATTAAATAAAATGGTTCAAATAAAAAAAGTAAAAAGTAAGAAAGACCTGAAAGCCTTTATTAATTTTCCTTATACCCATTATGCCAATGAACCGCTTTATGCGCCGGATTTAAAACTTATCCAAAAAGAAACCCTGGATAGAAAAAAAAATCCATTTTTCAACCATGCTGAAGCAGAATACTTTATGGCTATTGACGACAAAGGTAAGGTTTTAGGTAGAATAGCCGCAATAACAAATGAAAATTATGTTAAACACTGGAATGAGAATTATGGCTTTTTTGGCTTTTATGAATGTGTTAATGATAAAAATGTTTCGGATTTATTATTCAAAGCCGCTTTCGATTGGTTAAAAGAAAAGGGTGTAGACGGTGTTTACGGGCCAATGAATCCCTCTACCAATGACACCTGTGGTACACTTGTTGAAGGTTTTGACACTCCTCCATATATAATGATGGTACATAATATGCCATATTATGATGACCTGATAAAAAATTCAGGTTTTAAAAAAAGAATGGATTTATTTTCATATCGCATTAAAATAAATAAATTCCCAAAAAGATATATTCAACTTGCCAATAATATTGAAGAAAGATTAAAAAAAGAAGGAATAATAATTCGGGAAGTTAATTTTAAAAAGATAAAAGAAGAAGCTCCTAAATTACAATATATATATAATAAAGCATGGGAAAAAAACTGGGGGTTTATTCCTATGGATGATGAAGAATTTCAGGCATTGGCACAGGAATTAAAATTCGTTACAATTCCTGAATATGTTTATATTGCTGAAGATAACGGTAAGCCTGTTGCTTTTATTGCTATTTTGCCCGATTTGAATGAGATAACCATTAACTTTAGAAAAGGAAATTTACTGCCTTTTAATTTTATTAAGTTACTGAACTTTAAAAAGAAAGTTAATAAAGCAAGAGTTTTAACACTTGGGTTAATAGATTCTCACAGGCTAAAAGGTATTGATACTGTAATGTATGCAAAACTTTATCATTCAGCTTCAAAATATGGCGTTACAGAAGCAGAAGCTTCCTGGATATTGGAAGATAATGTTATGATGAATCGTATTCTGAAAAATATCGATGCAGATCCTTACAAACGCTACCGTATTTATCAAAAAGATTTTTAATAAATACAGGAAACTTTTGCATGGGAAGAAGTAACATGGGAAAAAATTTATCCGCCATAGATTGGCTTAATGGTTTGTTGGGATTTGTTATATTTATATTTTATATTTTTTCAATTCCCGGCAATCCATATACTTACAAACCTTTAATAATAATAGCTCTTTCATTTTTTATTATTTATTTAGCTGTAATTTTCAGAAAACAGATAGTTAAAGAACCGGTAAAATATAAATTATCAGTATTAAAAAAGATATATCTTGACTTTTATCCTTTGATTTTTCTATTTGTAATCTTTGAAAGTTTTTTTATGATCTTGCCCTATTTTAACCGGCACGACTACGACACGCAACTTTTTAATCTGGACTATAAATTATTAGGTGTCCACCCTACCCTATGGATTGAACAATTTGTGCGGCCATGGCTAACAGATTTACTATATTCACTTTATCTATTTTATTTTATTTTTCCTTTTTTTATTCTTGTATATTTATATAAAAAGAAAAAATATAAAGAACTTGACAGAAGTGTTTTTATTCTTTTGCTTGTTTATTATGGTGCATATATATCATATTTTATTTTTCCTGCAATGGGGCCAAGGTTTTATGAACCATTAATGCAAATGCAATCCAAAACATTAAACGGAGTATTTCTGGCAATACCCATACGGCATCTCATTGGTATTTTTGAACCTAATAAATTTGATGCTTTCCCCAGTTTACATACTGCCATTTCCCTTTCTACAATAATTTTAATGGCTAAGTATAACAAAAAAATGTTTATTATCTTTATACCTGTAGTTATTGGAATATGGATTTCTTTGGTATATTGCAGGTACCATTATGTTGTTGATATGATTGTTGGTATATTTTGGACAATACTGGCTTTTTATCTTGGAAATCAAATATATAATAAATTGATAAAATTTAAATTGCCACTTTTTTTTAAAGATAATCAAGATGCAAATTAGATTTGAAAAAAAGGATATTCATATTTATGTTTTATTACTGAGTGCACCTGTTTTACTCACTCTATACAGATATTATGGTTATCCTAAATATTTTTTTAAGTATTTCCCTAAGTTTCATGACCTTTATAATGCAGACCTCATAGCCCGGTACTGGCAATTCAGTGTGTTTTTTGTTCTTATGTTTATTTTACCTGTTTTGTATGTAAAATGGGGAATGAAGAAATCTCTTTATGATTTCGGATGGGGATTTGGTGATATTAAATACGGATTAAAATGGTTAATAGCTATTCCGCTGTTAATAGCTCCTGTTCTTTTCTTTGCCGCGCAAATGCCTTCTATAAAAGTTGAGTATCCTCTGGCAAAAAGTTTACTTTCCAATCAAACACATTTGTTTGTTTATGAACTTGCTTATGTTTTACTTTATTATGTAGCCTGGGAATTTTTCTTCAGAGGGTTTTTACTTTTTGGATTAAGAGATCGTTTTGGAGATATTAACGCAATTCTAATTCAAACTATTTCTTCAACACTTGTACACATTGGAAAACCCGAAAGTGAAATTCTGGGGGCTATTGTCATTGGCATATTGTTTGGATATATTGCCCTTAAAAGTAAATCGATATGGTATGTTTTTTTATTACACGTTTCCATTGGGGTTTTAACAGATATTTTTATTATCTATAATTTATAATGAACAAAATTCTAGTTACAGGAGGTAA
>WGGC01000028.1 GCA_015491905.1 Bacteroidales bacterium
CTTTCCCAATAATCTTCAATTTTGTTAAATAATTTATTTACAAATAAAATTGTTTTATTTTCAGTTGAACTCATCCTTATGTATTTAATTTTAAAGTGTAAAAATATAAATATTATTCTTTTATATCATATTTAGATATATATAATGTATTTTAAAATTGATGTAAAAGTGATTATTAATGAAATAATAAAATAAATTTACACTCTGAAAAAAATATTTATTTTAAAATAATAAACGAATTATATTTTGAGACTTCATTTAATTTCTATTGGTGGCAGTGCAATGCATAATCTTGCAATAGCACTAAAAAATAATGGTAATATTGTAACCGGATCTGATGATGAAATTTTCGAACCTTCGAAAAGTCGGTTAAAGAAATATGGCCTGTTGCCGGAAAAAATAGGTTGGAATACGGAAAAAATAACCCCTGATATTGATATAGTTATTTTAGGTATGCATGCCAGAAAAGATAATCCAGAATTGCTTAAAGCAATTAATTTGGGACTAAAAATTGTTTCATATCCTGAATTTCTTTTTTACCATTCTGTTAATAAAACCCGTGTTGTTATTGCCGGGAGTCATGGAAAGACCACTATTACAGCTATGGTCATGCATGTTTTAAATTTTTATAATCGTAATTTCGATTTTATAGTGGGTTCGAAACTAAAGGATTTTGAAGTTATGGTCAGGCTTTCTAATGATGCTTCCATTATGGTTTTTGAGGGCGATGAATATTTAAGTTCTCCTATTGACCTTCGTTCTAAATTCCTTTGGTATAAACCACATATTGCGCTTATATCCGGTATTGCCTGGGATCATATCAATGTCTTTCCTTCATTCGAAAATTATTTAGATCAGTTTTTTGAATTTGCAGATTCTATTTTACCAGATGGCAAATTAATTTATAACGATGATGATAAATATCTAAAAAAAATTGTTATTCAGATGAATAATAATATTGAAACTATGCCTTATTCAATTCCTAATTATGAAATTAATAATGGGGTCACTTATCTGATAACAAATAAAAAAAGATATCCATTACAAATTTTTGGAGAACATAATCTAACAAATTTAAATGGCGCACGGAAAATTTGTAATTCATTGGGTATTAATGATGAAGATTTTTATAGGGCAATAACTTCTTTTCAAGGTGCTGATAATAGGTTAACTTTGGTGTTTAAAAAGGGTCGGGGAAGGTTGTTTAAGGATTTCGCTCATGCTCCTTCTAAAGTAAAAGCAACACTTAAAGCTGTTAAACAACAATTTCCTGAACAAAAAATTGTAGTTGGTTTTGAGTTACACACTTTTAGTAGTTTAAATGCCTCTTTTTTAAAACAATATACAGGGTCATTGGATATGGCAGATGCAGCATTTGTATATTTTAATCCGCATGCGTTAGAATTGAAAAGGTTACCATCTATAAGTACCGAAACGGTTAAAATAGCGTTTAATAAAAATAATTTAATGGTTTTTAATGATTCAAATGCAGCTGTCGACTGGCTTAAAAAAGAGGTTACTTCTGAAACAGTTTTATTAATGATGAGTTCAGGTGATTTTAATGGGTTGAAGTTTGAAAAATTAGCCGGTGAATTGTTTAAATAATTATTAAAACTTCCTTTAATTAAAAAAGCTGCCCTTTTTTTAAAAGACAGCTTTTTTAATTTGAAATCATATTTATTTTTAACTATTCATAGAAACTAAAAATTCTTCATTTGATTTTGTGAATTTCATCCGGTCACGTAAAAATTCCATTGCTTCCACAGGATTCATATCAGACAGATGGTTACGTAAAACCCAAACACGTTGTAAAACATCTTTTTCCAATAATAAATCATCACGGCGAGTGCCTGAAGAAACGATATCTATAGCAGGGAAAATACGTTTATTGGATAACTTTCTGTCTAGTTGAAGTTCCATATTTCCAGTTCCTTTAAATTCTTCAAAAATAACTTCATCCATTTTTGATCCGGTTTCAGTAAGTGCTGTGGCTAAAATAGTTAATGAACCTCCATTTTCAATTTGCCTTGCGGCTCCGAAAAATCTTTTGGGCTTTTGTAAAGCGTTGGCCTCAACACCTCCTGATAAAACTTTTCCCGATGCAGGTGAAACAGTATTATAAGCTCTTGCTAAACGGGTGATTGAATCAAGCAGAATAACAACATCATGTCCACTTTCGGTCATTCGCTTTGCTTTTTCCAATACCAGATTAGCTATCTTAACATGCTTTTCAGCGGGTTCATCAAAAGTAGAAGCAATAACTTCGGCTTCTACACTTCTTGCCATATCGGTAACTTCTTCAGGCCGTTCGTCAATTAATAAAATAATTAAATAAACTTCCGGGTGATTGTATGCAATTGCATTTGCTACCTCTTTAAGTAACATCGTTTTTCCGGTTTTTGGCTGGGCTACAATTAATCCCCTTTGACCTTTGCCTATGGGACAAAATAAATCCATTATTCTTGTGGATATAGTCTCTTTAGGATGCCCAGTCAATTGAAATTTTTCTTCAGGAAATAAAGGTGTTAAATAGTCAAATGGAATTCTGTCTCTTATTTCATCAGGAGTTCGGTTATTAATAGAAATAACCTTAATAAGTGGAAAATATTTTTCTCCTTCTTTTGGCGGACGAATAGTACCTTTTACGGTATCTCCGGTTTTTAAACCGAATAATTTTATTTGTGATTGCGAAACATATATATCATCAGGAGAATTTAAATAATTATAATCTGAAGATCTGAGAAATCCATAGCCGTCAGGCATAATCTCCAGAGCTCCTTCTGCTTCTATTATTCCTTCCAGTTCAAAAGAAAATGCAGGCCGCCTGTCATTTTTATCCTGCCTGTTTTGATTTTTTTGATTATTAGAATAATTCTGATTAGATTTTTTTACTTGTGTTGTAGGGGCGTTTGGTTCTTTATTTATTGTGTTTTCTGATTGTACTTTATCCCCTTCTTTTTTATTTTCCTGATTTTTGTCAATTGGTGTTTTTTCCGGATTAATCTGAATTCTTTTTCTTTTCTTTTTAGCTTCAAATTCTGCCAAATGAGATTTTCTCTGTAGTGCTTCTTTAGCTTCTTTTTCTGCTGCTAATTCCGGTAAATTTTCAGATTGATTTATGGGTTTTCCTATTTTATTATCGTTATCATCTTTTTGTTGGCTGTTAACTTGTTTTGTTAGGTTTTCTGGTTCGCTTTGCTTTTTTTCTACACTTTGGCTTACAACTTTTTGGGGTTGGTTGTCAGTTTTAGCTTTTTCTTCCTCATTCTTTCTGATTAAATCTGCATTTGATGATGCAACGGGAGTTGCTGCTTTTCTTGGACGACCACGCCTTTTTGATATTTGTTCACTTTTTTCTTCCATTGTATCTCCATCTTTATTTTGCTGTTTTTTTAGTTTAACCGAATCCCCATCTTCCGGTTTGGAGGTCACTTTTTTTCTTGCTCTTGAAGATGGCTTTTTAGTCATGTTCTTTTCTTTTTCAAGTATATCCGCTGATGGATTGATAGCTTGATAATCTAAAATTTTATAAATTAAATCCCTTTTAAGAAGCTTTTCTGTTTTAGGAATATTTAGTTCTTTGGCTATCTGGCGTAATTCATTTACCAGCTTTCCATTTAACTCTACAATATCGTACATATTTTATGAATTATTTTCGTCAAAATAAAGGTAACAACTATTTTATTATGGATTTTGATTTGATATATTTCAAATGGAGAAAATTTACTTGGATACCTTTAGGGATGCAAATATATAAATTTTTTAAACAAGTATAAAAGTAAATAAATTTTTTTAATTATTTAAAATTAATTTAATTTTTTTGATATTTGATACAATTTATTTAATCCATTTATTTTTTTTATACCATTTAATACTGTCTTTTAAACCTTCCTCCAGATTGTATTCAGGCTTAAAACCCAGTTCTTCCTGAATTAAAGATGAATCGCATAACCAGTTCATGCTGGTTAACATTTTGTATTTGTCAGCATTTAATAATGCCGGTTTATTTAAAATAGGGGTTATCTTTTCACTTAATAAAGATACATATTTAATAAACCAATTAGGAATTATTATTTTAATAGTTTTCTTTTTCAGTATTTTTTTTATAATTCGTCCCAAATCGCCACTGGTATACGAATTTCCATCTGAAATGAAATAAGCCTTATACAACTTATCAGATTCCAGACCTAAAAATACCGCAGATGCTAAATCTTTTACATATAGTAAACTTAATGCTTGATTTGGACTGATAATATATATTTCCAAATTATGACTTATGGTTTTTATTACTGTAAAATAATCTTTTTCTTTAGGACCATAAACACCTGTTGGTCTGAATATTAAATAGGGAAAATTTTTAAGAGACTGTAAGTATTGTTCCGATGCTAATTTACTTTTACCATATAAAGAAAAAGGTTTTGGTGAATCCTTTTCACTAACAGGTTTCATGCTTTTTTCATCTCCTGCTCCAAATGCATCAAGGCTGCTTATATAAAGAAACTTTTGTGGAATAAGATCTGATTCTATAAGTGCATCAACAAGGTTCTTGGTGCCTTCAAAATTAACTTTAAAAAAGTCATTCTTATTAACGGGTTTTGTAATTCCGGCATTATGAACAATATAGTCAAAAAAAATTCCTTCTTTCTTCTTTTTTAACAACTCCTGTATTAACTCATCTTTACTTGATAAATTAAGATAAAAAAATTCTATTCGCTTATCTTGTAAATACTTTATACTACTGCTTTTTCTTATCCCTGCAAATACCCTATATCCCCTTTTTAAACCTTCTTCAACAAGAAAACTACCAATAAAACCACTTGCTCCCGTAATCAACACATTTGCCATTCTCACCTCTTTAATTCAGTAATTTTTTTATTTTTAACCAGATATTAAACTTGAATCTTAAAAAAACGAATTTTTCACAAAACTAAAAAAAGTTTTGAAAGAACTTCTATGTTTCAATTTTATTATCAGAATGTTTAATATTTGGGATTGTTTACTTCAATTTATTATTTTTGCTTAAAATTGACTAAAACATAAACTTATGATTAAAGAAAATTTAGTAACCTATTTTCAGACTGCTATCAAAGAAAATTATGAGGTTTCTGCCTTATCCGACTATAATGGTAAAACCTATTCTTATGGTGATGTTGCAGAAGCTATTCAAAAACTACATATTATATTTGAAAAAACAAATATTAAAAAAGGCGATAAAATAGCTCTAATTGGAAAAAATTCAGCTAATTGGGGTGTCGTCTATCTTGCTGTTGTTACCTATGGGGCGGTAATTGTTCCTATTTTACCTGATTTTATTCCTAAAGATATTCATTATATTGTAAATCATTCCGAATCAAAAGTGCTTTTTGCTGCTTCCAATATTTTTTCTAAATTGGATGTAAAAAAAATATCTGAATTGCAATATGTTTTCGGTGTAGAGGAGCTTATGCCTTTATTTTCACGTATTGAACATATTGAAGATATTATCCATTCTTTAAATACTTTGTTGGATGAACGTTTCCCTAAAGGCCTAAATAAAGATAGTTTTTTTCTTCCCGAAATAAGTAATTCTGAGTTAGCGGAAATAAGTTATACATCCGGAACTACTGGTTTTTCTAAAGGTGTAATGCTGTTGCATAACAGTTTGGCAGCAAATGTTTTGTTTGCCAGAAATAATATGCCGTTAAGTTCCGGCGATAAAATTGTATCCTTTCTACCTTTAGCCCATGCTTATGGTCTTGCATTTGAATTTTTATTTCCTTTTTCGCTTGGATGCCATATTACTTTTCTTACTAAAACTCCTACACCTGCAATTATTACTAAAGCATTTCAGGAAATAAAACCAAAATTAATATTATCAGTTCCTTTGGTAATAGAAAAAATTTATAAAAAGAAAATTTTACCGGAAATTAGGAAAGCTCCTTTAAATGCTTTATTAAAAACACCTTTAATTAATAAATTGATTTATAAGAAAGTCCTTTCCGGAGTTAGCGCTGGTTTTGGAAGGAATTTTGTAGAAGTTGTTGTAGGAGGTGCTGCACTAAGCGAGGAAATAGAAATGTTCTTTAAAAAAATAGGGTTTCCTATTACCGTAGGTTATGGTATGACAGAATGCGGGCCATTGGTAGCTTATGCTTCTTCTAAAATTGCAAAATTAGGGTCATGTGGAAGGCCTGTTGATACGCTGGAAGTGAAAATTGATTCTGAAGACCCTGAAAATAAAGTCGGTGAGATTTTAATGAGAGGCGAAAATGTTATGGTGGGTTATTATAAAAATAAAGAAGCTACCGATAGGGCTATTGATAAGGATGGATGGTTACATTCAGGTGATTTGGGGATAATGGATAAGGAAGGTTTTATTTTTATTAAAGGAAGGAGCAAAAGTTTGATATTAGGATCTTCAGGCCAAAATATTTACCCTGAAGAGATTGAATCGGTTATTAATAACAGGGCTTGTGTGGCTGAATCATTGGTTGTTCAGCGTGATGGAAAACTTGTTGCATTAATTAATCCTGATGAAGAAGTGGTGGCTTCTATGAAACTTTCAAAAACAGACCTTGAAAAAAAATTAGAGGAATACAGAAAAGAGCTGAATAAACATTTCCCTTCTTATATGGCCGTAACCCGGATGATTGTTCATGATGAACCTTTTGAAAAAACACCTAAACAGAGTATTAAACGTTTTCTCTATCAATAATTTTATTTAATAAGTTATATAAAAACTTATCAAATGGTCAAAAAAATACCGTTTTTGAAAAAAACGGCTGATTATGTTCAGAAAAATTATTCAGAAAATTTTTCTGAAACTGTAATCATTTTTCCTAATCATAGGTCTATAGTTATTTTTAAAAAGTATTTGATAAATACATTTGTATCTAATTCCTGGCTGCCTCAAATGATTACTATAGATGATTTTATGGTGAAACTTTCCGGCCTGGAGGTAATGGACCCTTTACTTATTGAACTGGAATTGTATAATATTCACCTTGAACTGGAAAAAGAACATGCCCGTTCAATAGATGAATTTATGGGTTGGGCTTCTATTATGCTTAATGATTTTAATGATATTGATTATAACTTAATTGATGAATCTTCACTGTTTAATGAACTTTCAGATATAAAGGCTATTGAAAAATGGAACCCCGATGGAACTCCTCTAACTTCTCTTCAACAGAAATATCTTTCTTTTTTTAAGTCTCTTAAGGTTTACTATAATAAATTAAAAAATTCTTTGTTTGAAAAAGGATATGCATATAAAGCTATGGCATATCGTTATGCTGCAGAAAATTTAGATTTATTTAAAATGAATGCTTTACCTTGGAATCACTTTTTATCGATTGGTTTCAATGCATTAACACCTTCAGAATTGAAAATTTTTAAATTTTTAAAAGAAAATACCTCTTTTGAATATTTAATTGATGGAGATAATTATTTCTATGATAAAAAAAATAATTTTCCGGGAAAAGAAACAGGAAAGTTTTTAAGAAATGCTATTGATACTTTAAATATTAGTAACCCCAAATGGCTAGAAAATAATCTGCTCACATCTGAAAAAAAAATTGAAACAGTAGCTATTCCGGGGAATATCGGTCAGGTACAATATGCTTCTTCCAAATTGTTTGATTGGGTAAATATAGGTGATACAGATTATAAGGATATTTGTATTGTCCTGGCTGATGAAGGGTTGTTAATTCCTCTATTGGATAATGTTCCTGTTGAAAATGTATCAGGGAAGAAAATTCAATATAATGTTACTCTGGGTTATCCTTTGTCAGAAGGTGCATTTTATGATCTTATTCAACAATGGTTTATTTTTCTTGATAAAAGATTTATCAAGAAAAATACAAAAACCGATATTTATGATATTTTGCTGCTGCTAAAAAATCCACTCCTGAAAAGTTTATATGGTGTTGAAATTGATAGTGTATATGACATTCTTGATGAATATATTAATAATCCTGAATCCAAAATTTATCAGGAAGATACTGAACTTTCAAATCTAAAATGGTTGATTTCATTATTTCAAAGTAATATTTTAAATACAAATGATTTTTTTAGTGTTTTAAAAAAACTATTTATAAAAATCGGTCAAATTTCTGAAATAAAAGAAAACAAAAATAGTTTAATTGCCCAGCAGTGGTATTTACTCTTTTCTACTTTAAATAGAATAAATGAAATATTAACTCCTTTTAATACAAACCTGTCAATTAAAGTAATTCAAAAAATTATTATTTCTGAACTTAAAAGGCAAAAAATTAATCTAAAAGGTGAACCGGTAAAAGGGATTCAGATAATGGGATTGCTGGAAACAAGAAACATTGACTTTGAAAAGATTATTATAATTGGTGCTAACGAAGGTATCCTTCCACAAAAACAGTTTAAAGAATCTTTTATTCCATTTGATTTAAAAAAATCTTACAATATTCCCTTACCACAAACAAGTCAAATAATTTTTTCCTACCACTTTTATCGCCTGCTACAACGTGCAAATGAAATAAATATATCATATAATTCTGAACCCGGCATTTTGGGAGGTGGTGAACCCAGTCGTTTTATTTTGCAGGTAAAGAATGAATTATCGAAAATTAATTCAAAAATTAAAGTTAATGACAAAGTAATATTTCCGTCCCTTAATAAAAATAATATAAATACAGATTTTAAAATACACCGGAATAATGAGGTTGATAAGAAACTGAAAGTATATTCAGAATCAGGAATTTCTCCATCTGCTATTAATGATTTTCTTAAATGTCCCCTTAAGTTTTATTTACAACATATTATGAGAATTTCCCCTCCTGATGAAATGCAAACCGATATCGAGTCAAATATATTTGGCAAAGTTGTTCATGGGGTTTTGGAGGCAATATATAAACCCATGATCGGACAGCCTGTAGATGTTAAAATTATTAGGGAAAAGAAAAGAATATTACCGGCACTAATCAATATAGAATTTGAAAAATATTATCAAAATATAAATGCTGATCATGGCAGAGACCTTCTAATAATAAAAGTTATAACCGAATACTTATCAAGGTTTTTAGATAATGAAATCAGAAATCATAAAAATCAAATTATTAAAGGTGTTGAAATACCGTTAAAATATCCTTTTGCTGTTGATAAACACAAAATTTATTTAAAAGGCTTTATCGATAGAGTTGATGAAATAAATATTGGGAAAGAAAAAGTATTGCAAATAATCGATTATAAAACAGGTAAGGTCGATGAAAGTTACCTGAAAATTAACGATTGGGACAAAGTTAAAATTAATACAAACTATGATAAGGCTTTACAAATATTAATTTATGCATGGCTTTATTATAAATATAAAAAACCGGATTGTAATATTACTGCAGGTTTAATAAGTTTAAGAACAAAAAACAGCAGAATATCCAATGTTACTATTGATAAAGAAATATATCTGAATAAAAACTGGGAAGAATTTGATACATTTTTAAAGCCGGTTTTAAAGGAAATATTTTTTGGAGATAAACCTTTTGATCAAACTAATGATACTACCCATTGTAAATATTGCGACTTTAAAAATTTATGCGATCGTTAATATTAATAGGATATTTTTACAATAATGATAGCTTATAAGTCATAGTTCTCAACCACATTTATTGTTAAAATTTATTTTATATTTGCTAAAATAGTTAAAACTGTTTGAAGATAAATAATTATATTACCATATGGCTTCACAAAAATTTAATATTTTAATTGTTGATGACCGGCCTGAAAACCTTTTAACGCTTGAAGCGATATTAGACAGTCCGGAATTTAACCTGATAAAAGCACATTCGGGCAATGAAGCATTGAGTTTGTTACTTGAGTATGATTTTGCCCTTGTTTTAATGGATGTACAAATGCCTGGTATGGATGGGTTTGAGACAGCTGAAATTATGCGTAGCAGCGAGAAAACACGACATATACCTATTATTTTTATTACGGCTATCAGCAAGCAACGTAAACATATTTTTAAAGGGTATGAGTCTGGTGCGGTTGATTATTTGTATAAACCTCTGGATATGGAAATTCTTAAAAGTAAAATAGCTGCTTTTATTGAATTCTTTAAATATAAAGAGGCACTGGAAGAAACAACAAGGGAATTACATGAAACAATTGAAGAACTAAATACTGCCAAAGAAGAAGCCGAAAAAGCAAATAGAGCAAAAAGTAGTTTTCTAGCTTCCATGAGCCATGAAATAAGAACCCCATTAAATGGGATAATAGGTATTGCAGACCTTGGACTTATGGATACAGAAACCAATGCTTTACAAGCTGAAAGGTATCTTGACATTAAAACTTCAGGACAGAATTTGCTTGAAATTATAAATGATATTTTAGATATCTCTAAAATTGAAGCCGGGAAATTGGAACTGGAAGAAATAGAATTTAGTTTAAGAGATATCTTTGATAAAGTTTTTAAAATATTATCGGTTCATATTAGTAATAAAAAAATTGAACCTGTTATAAATATTGATCCCGAAATACCAGATAATTTAATTGGAGACCCTCTAAGATTAAGACAAATACTTACAAATTTATTAGGAAATGCTGTTAAATTTACCAAAGAAGGCTTTGTTATGTTAACTATAGATATGCTTGATTATGTGGAAGAACAAATAAGAATTCGTTTTTGTGTGGAAGATACTGGACAAGGAATCGCCCCTGAAAAACAAAATATCTTATTTGATAAATATACTCAGGCTGAATCTTCTACAACACGTGAGCATGGTGGTAGCGGATTAGGGTTAAACATTGCCCGGAAACTTGTTAATTTGATGGGGGGTGAAATTGAACTGGAAAGTAAAGTAGGTGTTGGAAGTAAATTTTATTTTACTTTAAACATGATTACAGGAAGTCAACATCCCGATTTAAAGAATATTAATCTATCTGATTTTAAAAATAAAAAAGTTATCGTATGTGATGACTCGAAAGAAATGAAAGATAGTTTTATAAGATTAATGAAATTTTGGAATATTAAAGTTGACCCTGTAAGCTCCGTTAAGGAAGTAATAGGTCTTTTAAAAAATAATGATAATTATAGTCGTATTTTTATTGATTTTGATTTACTTAAGGATAACCCGGAAGATATTATAAATGAAATTCAAAAAATAAACCCTAAACTCGGTATTGTTTTTCTTACAACAACAAAATCTAGTTTTTTAATTGATAAAATTAAGAAAATGGGTGAATTTCAATTTCTTTTGAAACCGGTTATGCAGTATGATTTAAAAAACCTTTTGGAAGGGAAAACCCTTGAAACCATAGTAAAGCAAGAAATTGAGAAAGTGGCACATAATACTTCAAGTGAAGTACAAAATGATGAAAAACAAACAAAACAAACTTCTAACACAATAGGGAAAATATTAATTGCTGAAGATCAAGTTATAAATCGTAAAGTCATTTCACAGTTTTTATTACGAAAAGGATGGGAGATTGACATTGCTGAAAATGGTCAGCAAGCTTTGGAAAAAATAAAGACTAATTATCCTGATTATTTTTTAATACTTATGGATGTTCAAATGCCAATTATGGATGGGTTTATAGCTACTGAAAAAATCAGAGAATATGAAGAAGATAAAGATTCACATATTCCTATTATCGCAATGACAGCATTGGCAATGAAAGGAGATAAAGAAAAATGTATTCAGGCCGGTATGGATTTTTATCTTTCAAAACCTGTAAACCCTGATGAGTTATACGAAATGATTGAAAAATACCAAAAGTAAAATTGTTAAATAACCTGATATGCTCGAAGAAAATAAACCGGAATTTATTGATTATAATGAAGCGGGAAAGTGGGAAAGATTAAAATACTCACTGAAAACATGGAAAAATATTGGAGTTGGAAAATCTTTGTTTATATGGTTCTTGGCTATATCACTTGTGCCGCTTGCAGCTGTTAGTTTTATTAATTTCCTTAATGCATATCAGGGTTTAACTATTGTTGCCGAAAAGTCTTTAAACGCTTCATCACAATTAAGATTAAAATATATCTATACTTTTTTTGATGAAGCTAGCGATTTTCTGAAAATTAATAGTGATTCAAAGCAAAAGGTGAATCAATTTTTTATTCTGGAAAAAGGATTTCAAAAAAGTAAAGAGCCCGCTTCTGAATTTGTTAAATCCGGTGAATGGAAGAAACTTGCGAATCCTCTGTTGGTTGAAATTAAACCTGCCCTTAAATTACAAGGGTTTTATGACTTGCTGTTTGTTGATAAAAAAGGAAATATCTTATTTAGGACAAAACCTGACAATGATTTGGGTATGAACCTTTTTAATAGTAAATTAAGTGATTCTAAATTTGCCCGGACGGTAAGAAAAAGTATGGAGGAAAAAAAGATGCTTTTCTCAGACCTGGAACACTATCAACCTAGTTTGGGAATTATTTCAGGTTTTTTTATTAATCCTTTATATGATGAAAATAATAAAATGATTGGTGTCCTGGCTCTGCAAATAACTATGCAAAGCATAAATAATATGATTCAACAGGAAGCGGGGTATGGGAAAACAGGTGAGGCTTTTTTAATTGGTAGTGATTTATTATTACGATCTGCTACACGGTTTGGTAGCGAAAATGAAATTCTAAAAAAGAAAATAGTTAATAAAAAGACTCTCGAATGGCTTGATTACCTTCATCACAGAGATGATAAAACTTATTTAAAATCTAATGAGTTAAATGAAGAAAGAGTAACAACATACGATGCTAATGGAAAAGGAGACTGGGTTCTTGGTATATATAGAAACCTCAACAAATTAGAGAAATATGGTGTTCATTGGGCTCTTATTGAACAAATATCTCATAAAGAGGCTTTTGCTTATGCAAGAAGGCTGTCTGATATGGTAAAAATCAGCTTTATTATTACATTCCTTCTTGTTGTTTTTGTCTCCATCATGGTAACCCGTTGGTTTGTAAATCCTATTAAGCAATTATCATCGTGGGGAAAACAAATAGCCACCGGGAAACTTGTTAAAAGAAATGTAAAAGCTCCTCAAAATGAAGTAGGAGAAATGAGAGATACTTTTAACAAGCTTGTTGAAGCTTTAATAAGTTATGCAAATGTTGCAAAACTTGTTGCTAAAGGTGATTTTTCTGAAAATGTAGTCGAACGAAGTAATGAAGATATTTTGGCCCATTCTATTAATAAAATGGTTGAGAATTTCAGGTCTGTAGTGCAACAAGCAAATCAAATAGCCTCAGGTGATTATGAAACACTTATAACTCCACGTAGTGAAAAAGATTCCTTGGGAATTGCTTTGTCAAAAATGACAGAAACTTTAAGGAAAAATCAAGAAAAATTTGAAAATGAAGATTGGCTAAAAAGTGGCTTAAATGAATTGGATGGTGTATTAAAAGGGAAAAATAATCTGGAGGAACTTAGTAACGGAATTATTACTTTTTTTGCTGATTATTTGAATTCTCAAATGGGGTTGATTTATTTATTTGATGAAAATAATAAGGTTTTGAATTTAACATCAGGTTATGCCATTTCCGAAAAAGAAGATAATATCCGAAAAACTGTTAAACCCGGTGAAGGATTGATAGGGGAGGCTTACCTGAATAAAAAAAGTATTATTGTTACCAAAAATGATAGTGAAGTTCCTTTTATTGATTTAGGATTTGGCTCATCAAAAGCTAAATCTGTAGCTATAATTCCTTTTTCATTTGAAAATAGAGTTATTGGGGTTATGGAACTGGCTTCTGTGAATGAATTTACCCCTCTTCAAAAACAGTTTATTGATATGGCTGTTCAGGATCTTGCCCTGGCAGTAATTACACTTCATTCGCATTTAAAAGTTAAAGAATTACTAAAGCAAACTCAGGAACAAGCCAAAGAACTGGAAGTTCAACAAGAAGAATTACGTCAGGCAAATGAAGAATTACAAGAACAAACAGAAGCTTTAAAAAAATCTGAAGAAATTCTTCAAACACAACAAGAAGAATTGAAAGTCACTAATGAAGAACTTGAAGAGCGTACTAAGGCACTAGAAATTCAACGTGATGCTATTCGTAAAAAGAACCTGGAACTGGAAGAAGCCAGGAAAGAAATTGAGAAGAAAGCCAAAGACCTTGAGCAAGCAAGTCGCTATAAATCGGAATTTTTAGCTAATATGTCGCACGAATTGCGCACCCCATTAAATAGTATAATTGTTCTGTCTCAGTTGCTGGCAGAAAATAAAAATAATCATCTAAGTGATAAGGAAAAAGAATTTGCTAATACTATTAATTCATCAGGCTTAGACTTGTTAAATCTAATTAATGATATTCTTGATTTATCTAAAATAGAATCCGGAAGAATAGAATTAAATATTGAACCTCTTTATTTTGATGATTTAATTGCTTTTGTTGAAGGTAATTTTAAACCTGTTTTAGAGGACAAAGGATTAAAGTTAAAAATTGAAAAAAATAAAAAGTTACCTAAATTTATTGAGACTGATATTCAAAGGGTTCAGCAAATAATTAAAAACCTGGTTTCCAATGCGATAAAATTCACTTCTAAAGGCTCTGTAACTTTTAAAATTGGAATTGAAAATGATACCGAGAAATTAAAAAAATTAGGGCTTGATACAAAAAATGCTATTGCCTTTACTGTAAAGGATACAGGAATTGGTATTCCTAAAGATAAACAAGATGTGATATTTGAGGCTTTTAAACAGGCCGATGGAACTACCAGCAGAAAATATGGCGGTACAGGATTGGGATTAAGTATTTCAAGAAGCTTTTCCAAACTTCTTGGTGGTGCAATGGGACTGGAAAGTGAAGAAAATAATGGTTCTGCATTTACTTTATATCTGCCATTAAAATATGCTTCTACAGAAAATAAAAATACTAATACAGAAGTTAAGGCGGTAGAAAAAAATTCTAATTCACAAGAATCTGATATTAAATCTGAAAAGAATAATAATGATAAGCCTAAACAGGTAAAAGATGATAGGTATAACCTTAACGAAGGTGATAAAAAAATTCTGATAATTGAAGATGATGCTAATTTCGCCGGTGTTTTACTAAACTTGGCTCATGAACATGGATTTAAAGGTATTATCGCTCTTGACGGTGAAACAGGTTTATATCATGCTGATTATTATAAGCCTGATGCTATTATTCTGGATGTTGGCCTTCCACGCATGGATGGTAAAGAAGTGATTGAACATCTTAAAGATAATCTCCGTACACGGCCTATTCCTGTTCATGTTATTTCGGCTAGCGATTTTGATATGGATTTATTACGAAAGGGAGCTATCGGGTACCTTACAAAACCGGTTACCAAGGATGAGCTGAATGAAGTTTTTGAAAAAATTGAATCTTTATTATCAAAACCACTAAAAAGATTACTAATTGTTGAAGATGAAAAAATTACCCGGAAGAGTCTTGAAAAGCTATTGAAAGATAATAGCCTTGAAATAGTATCAGTAGAAACAGGTGAAGAAGCTCTTAATAGTTTAAAAAATGAAAAATTTGATTGCATGATTCTTGATCTGGGATTAAAAGGAATGAGTGGCTTTGATGTATTAAAGGAGATGCAAAAAGAAGAAATTACAATGAAAGTTCCGGTTGTTATATATACCAGTAGAGAATTAACACATGAAGAAAATGATTTATTACAGAAATATGCTAAAAGTATTGTTTTAAAAGGAGCACATTCTTTTGAGAGATTGCTGGATGAAACTTCCTTATTTCTTCATCAGGTGGAAGATAATTTTACCGGTGATAAAAAAGATATAATGGAAAAAATACATGGTGATAATGATCTTCTAAAAGGAAAAACTATTTTACTTGTTGATGATGACATGCGAAATGTCTTTGCCTTATCAAGTCTGTTAGAAAGTTATGGGATGAATGTGGTAGTAGGAAAAAATGGAAAAGTGGGAATTGAAAAATTACATGAACATCCGGAAATCGACCTGGTTTTAATGGATATTATGATGCCTGAGATGGATGGCTATGAGGCCACTCGCGAAATTCGTAAAGAAAGTAAATATAAAGACCTCCCAATTATTGCATTAACAGCTAAAGCTTTAAAAGGTGATAGGGAAAAATGCCTGGCTGCCGGCGCTAATGAATATCTTTCTAAACCTGTTGAAAAAGAGAAACTTTTATCGCTTTTAAGGGTATGGTTATATAAATAATTACACATTAATCTATGACCGAAGCCGGAAAATTTTCATCAATAGAAAATCTGGAACTGGAACTTCTGTTACAGGCTATTTTTATCCACTATGGATACGATTTTAGAGAATATAGCAGAGCTCACGTGAAAAGAAGGGTTCTTCATTTTATTGCTAAAGAAGGAATAGAAAATATTTCTATGCTACAGCATTTAATTCTGACAAGAAAAAAGTTTCTTGCCGGATTGCTAAAAGAGCTTTCGATTAATGTTACTGAAATGTTTAGAAACCCTCATTTTTATAAAGCTTTTAGAGATAATGTTGTTGGTGTATTAAAGACTTACCCTTATATAAAAGTTTGGCATGCAGGATGCTCTACAGGTGAGGAGGTTTATTCCTTTGCTATCTTACTTAAAGAAGAAGGCTTATACGACAGAACTCAAATTTATGCCACCGATTTTAATAAAGATGTGCTGAAAATTGCAAAGTCCAGAACTTATCCTATAAAGTTGATTAAAGAATATACTCTTAATTATCAAAAGTCTGGCGGTAAAGAGTCGTTTTCGGATTATTATCATGCCACAAACGAAAAAGTGATATTTGACAAAAATTTATCAAAAAATATTGTTTTTGCAGAACATAATCTTGTTTCTGATAGTGTTTTCGCTGAGGTAAACCTTTTAATTTCAAGAAATGTTCTTATTTATTTTAACAGGAAACTGCAAAATAAAGTGCTAAGACTTTTCGATGAAAGCCTTGTAAGAGGTGGATTTATCGGACTTGGGAATAAGGAAACCCTTATGTTTTCAGATATTTCTGATAGATATAAAACTATTGATCCAAAAGCAAAAATCTATAAAAAAATACGTGACTGAACTTAAAAAATATAAAGCTGTTGTTATAGGTACTTCTGCCGGTGGATTAAAAGCTTTAAAAAGAATTCTGCCGCGACTTTCCTCCAATTACCCTATGCCTTTACTTATAGTTCAGCATATAAGCCCGCTTTCTGATAACTATATGAGCCAGATGCTTAATGATGCTTCTAAAATAACTGTAAAAGAAGCAGATGAAAAAGAAAAAATACTGCCTTCAATAGCTTACATCGCACCTCCTGATTATCATATGCTTGTAGAAAATGATAAAACTATTTCTCTATCTGTTGAAGAAAAAGTAAACTATTCCAGACCTTCTATTGATGTTCTTTTTGAAACTGCCGCTGACGCTTTTGGAGATAAATTAATAGGAATTATTCTTACTGGTGCTAATCCTGATGGGGCAAAAGGCCTTAAAAAGATTAAAGATGCCGGAGGAATGACCATTGTGCAGTCTCCTGATGATGCGGAAAGTAAAACTATGCCGGAAGCGGCAATAAATATAACTAAACCTGATTATATTTTTTCAATAGATGAAATAATTACTTTTTTAACTCAAATTAACCCATGATTTGATTTAATGAATACTGTATAAGTAAAGGTTTTTTCTATATAAAAAACCGCCATATAATATAAACCACGGTAAAAGCTGTGAAAAATATAATACCTGTCCAGGATAAAATTCGTAAAAACAAACCGGGTCTGTATTTTTTAGGAAAATGCTTGTCTGTTACAGCTCTGTAATTTATCCATGCAAGAGCCGGTGAAAATACAAATGACAGGGTAGTGGCTATATCTACCATTTCGCGCATGCTTCCCACAAAAAAAGAAATAATCACCCAACTTCCCGCAAATAACACTATTAACCAAAAAATATTTAAATAGTTGGCCTTTGCCGGTTTACTCTTTGGAAAATAAACACCAGTAAGTTTTGTCATTACTCTTGCATATGCATCTAAAACAGTTAATGTTGTACTTAACATGGTAGTAAAAGCTGCTATGGAAATTATCCAAAACGACCATCTTCCAATACTTTTTGTATATAGGCTTATTAATTGTTTGGAAAATATTGTTCCGCTAGACGATAACTGTTCTCCAGTACCATACATTATTAAAGCCCCAAGACTTAAAAAGCCAATAGCTAGTAAAGCTGTTCCAATATATCCAAAACGAAATTCAGCTAAGGTGGTTTTTAAATTGGGCATGTATCCTAATTCCTTGGATTTTTCTATGTTCCAAATCGATGTCCAAACTGAAACATCAATAGGAGCCGGCATCCAGCCTACAAATGCTATAAGAAAAAATAAGTGAACTTTATTTGACCAGCTAAAATGTGTGATAAATTCAGGGTTAATGGTTTTTGGTATTCCTAAAGCAGCAACAACAGCAACAATAGTTGATAGTGAGAGTAAAATAATGATGAACTTCATTAATTTATCTAAAATGGTATATTTACCTATTGCCAATATCAGAATTGATGAAAATAGCAGTAATCCTGATAATAATGACAAACTAATATTAACTTTAAAGATATAGGCAAATAAACCAACTGTAACTATTGTTACTGCAGATAAAATAATTAACATAGAAAAAACTGTAAGTATCGTGAAAAGGTTTATTGCCCACTTTCCAACCTTTTGATATCCTGAAATTAATGACTTTCCTGTAACTGTAGCGTATCTTGTCCCATAATCAAAAAATGGATACTTTATTAAATTGGCAAATATTAGAATCCACAATAAGTCGAAATTAAACATACTGCCGGCTCGTGTAGATTGAACCAAATGGGAAACTCCTATTGCAGCTCCCGCATACAATAAACCTGGCCCGGCAATTTGTAAAATCTTTTTCGCTTTCATGGACTTATAATTTTATTTTTATTGATAAACTGAAACTTAATATATTTTCTTACTTTGCTAATGTCATTTAGAAATAATACTTGATTAATTTTTCATCAAGGTTTTTAGCTTTTATTTATTTTTCAAGGAATCTTTTTGCTGTTTTTTTTCTGCTTTCTTTTCCATTCGCTGTAGCTTGGTATTAAATCCCATTGTAGAAAGAATTCCACTTAAACTACTTTTCCATATATAATTGACAAATGATTTTCTAGGATTTCTTTTATAATATATAATACCTTTTTTTGGGGTTTTAAGAAGCTTAGGATTATTTGATCTAATCATAAGATTGTTGAGCATGAAGTTGACAAAAGGACTTCCTATGCCTTTGTTACGTTCAGCCTTCTTCTTATTATATAATCTTAATTTAAGGTTTTTATATAAAAATAACATATTACCTTTAGCATATTCATCGTTTCCGGTTACATATGGCACTTCTGCCAATCCGTTTCCTGATTTAATACTGATACCAACAACATTTTGCATTAGTGAGTTAAACTGACTTAAATCAGCACGATCTGTATGTGCTGAAAACCAAAACTGATTTTTTGGCGCAAAATAAGGCATTACCAATACAAAACTTAAAGGAGTTTGTCGCATTAAATTTCCACCCCCCTGTATTTTTAATACTGAAGCTGAGTCAACTAACGCAAAATCATTGGTGACATCTATCATTCTTAAATGAAAATTATCAATAAAAAATATTCCGGGGAAAAGACTTTTTTTATGAAATTCATAATATGATATCATACTTTTTTTAACCAAAACAGAGTCACTTTTAAATAAAATGGGAATCTCTTTTAACATATCAAAAGGCATTGGCTTTAGCGTGGTATCGGGGGGGTACCTTTTGTCTCTTTCAAATAAAACATTAAATTGATTAAACGAAATACTTCCTGTGCTAAATACCTTTTCATTGATTAGCTTGTTTAAGTTAAAGGAGTTGGCAACGATACTTTTTCCATAAAGTGAAATTCGATCTGCTTGATGTCCTATCCTCTTGTAAAATATTTTTCTCGGATACCGGGGTAAAACCGATAATGAATCCATAGTAATTATCTTCTTTGGCAGATTAATCCTAATATCTTTTGTTTTAAAAAGGTATAGACTATCTCCGCTAATAATCTCTTTGCCATGGGTATCAATTAATAATTCATTAAATAATGCTGATTCTCCATTTGTGTTTATGGTAGAGTCAACATGAATATCTGTAGCAGTCATACTTATCCCGGAAAAGTTAACTAACTTTTTCCTATTATTATATAGGTAGCCAATATTTACATTGTCGAAAAATGTTGTGTCTATATCCAAACCTTGAAGAAAACCATTTTCTTTCGAAAAAAGATTAGTATTTATTTTTAAAGGAATTTTTTTCTTTGCAGCCTTTCCATCAACAATTATGTTAAGCCATATTTCCGGTATATTCCACTTTTTTATACTTAATATTCCTGTATTTTTATTTAAAAACATCTTATCTAAAGATATATTCTTTAATAAAAAATAACTGTAAACAGGCCTTTTATCTGTTAATGTTAAATCTTTAGGAATATTATTTCCACTTAAATATTTAATAGTTAAATTGTTATTATCAGACTTGTAATCTAAACGGTCAGCAATAATTTGCAGATTAGCTGTATTTTTGGATAGTTTTAATTTCAAAAATGAAAAATCCCAATTTTTTAAGGAATTGGATAATGCCGAATCCGTATCATTACTGAATAAATTTGGATGATAAATAATATTTATTTGGTTGCCTTTTAAAATGGTTTTAGTCTTTAATTTATTCCAGGTTAATTTAATATTTCCATTCTTTAATGTAAGTGTATCAAATTTAAAATTATAGGGTAATTTTCCTGCAGATTCATTTTGATTCTTTAATGAAGATATGACTTTATAATCAATAATAGGAGAGTTTATTAACCCTTTCTTAAACAAGACTTTTTTATCTTTTATTAAATTAGAAAAATTAATCTGAGAAACTGAGAACGAAGGAGTTGAAAATATTAAACTATCTTTTAAAGTATTTTTGCTGAAATTTAATGATAAAACAGATAAATTATTTTTGATATTGTCGGCTTTTAAAATTTTAAAATTTCCATTTATAAGTTTACTTTTCCAATAACTTTTGCTTAATGTTATTTTCCATGTAGCCGGAATGAAATTTAAATCCTGGGTAGATGTATTTATCTGAAAATCATCTGCTAAAACTTTAATGTTAGTTTTATAAACAAACCTGGATCCGGCAGCTTTTATTTCATCTGTATTATAAGTTAAACGACCTCCGGAAATAAATAAATGGCGTAATGTAACACTTGATAAACAGGAGGGAAGTTGTTGTTTAACTCCATTAGAATCTGTGCGGAATTTTAAATTTTTTAAACTAATGTCAGGCTTGTTGATTATAACCTGATTTACAATAAGGTCTTTGGTTAATATTAATTTCTTGATATTTACCTCATTAATATTAATCTCGGGAAAATAAACTTCACTTTTTTTATAATTCAATAGGGTTTTCTTTAAAATAATGGTGTCGTTTATCCATTTTATTGCATTATTTCTTATGGTCATGCCCAATTGGTGATTCTTGTAATAGTTAAGGCCTGCATCAACATATATACTGTCAAAATCAATAGTCTTGCCGGTTTGTAATAAACCAATAAGCCCATTTGCAAATAAATTTATTTTTGAAATTTTCAGAGTATCGTTAGTTGAATTTTTTAACATAAAAATCCCGTTTTCAAGTTTTATTTGTTTTACGTCCAGTGGTTTAATCCATTTTAATAAAGTCTTATTGTTAACTTTATTTGAACAATTTTCAGATATTTGATAGTATAACACAGGCTTTAATGTTGTAACCATTATTTTCTGTGATCTTTTTTTAGTAAATGCCAGCAAAGAAAAATGTGTGATATCTGCTTTTTGAATATTTAGTTTTATTTCTTTCTTTCTATTTATATTACATTTCTTTTCAATGTCAAGTTTAAAAATAGCTAATAACGAGTCTTTTTTTGAATATCTTATATTGCCGGTATTGATATCAAACCCTTTTTTTATATCAGAATAATACAGGTGGTTAATTTGTGTGTTAAAAAGCTTATATTTAATATCTTGATTTTTGGTTATAAGCAAATCGTTAAAATAAAAATTTATTCTTTTTACTTTTACATTTGTAATACCTCCGGATGTAATTCTCGAAAAATTTAATCGTTCTCCCTGAAGGGTGTCAAAGTGAACTTTTATGTAGTTTTGGAATATCTGCTGAAATAATTTTTTCCCGGCGTCTTTCTTTTTAATATGCTTTACTTTTGGCTCCTGCAGTGTGATATTGCCTCCTATAAAGTGTACATTATGAAAGTTTATTCCTTTGGATTCAGGTGAAATACTATCATTTTTATTTCCCATTACCCTTATCCAGTTTAAATTGAAATCTGCGGGTAGCAGCGACTGTTTATTTTCATTGTATTTATTACCATGAAGACCGCTGATTATTAAATCTCTGTTTTTCGAATGATAGTAAAGAGAATCTATGAGGATTTTATAATTATTTTTTTTAGATTTCCTGTAAAAATCATTAATAAAAATACGTGCGTTTTTATAACTAACCGGATATAGTTTTTTATTGTCAGCTCTTTTATAGGCAAAACCTGTACCTAAATCATAGATATAAATTTTATATTTAGCTCCTCCGGCTTCTCCCGGAGTATCTTTTTGTTTTAAATCAATTTTACCTTTTATTATATTCAACCGTTTTATAAGAAATGGAAAGGGCATGCCTGGTAACTCTTTATTCCTGAACAAGGTAATAATCTTTGCCGGATCCATGCCGGTACCAGAATTAATTTTCTTTTCTTTTTTTGGTAAACTTATCTGAAAAACGGGCGAAATAATAGAAACTAAATCAATCCTCAGAGATTTTTTTATTACAAAATCCCATAAATTTAAATTATGAAATTTTAATCTTTTAAATTGTACCTCATTTAAGTATAAGTTTTTGTTCTTATCGAGGTAAGCATTTTTAAATGTAAGCTTTGGATTATACAAAGCTAATGTCTTTTTAAAAACTTCTACTTTTAAAGAATCATATGTGAGAATGACCTTACTTGATGATTTTCGCTCAATTTCCTGCTTTAAGTATATGCCAAACCATTGATTTCTTGTAATATAAACTGCAATAACGCCTCCTAAAAAGAAGATAATTATAAATAATATTATATGTTTAGCATGCTTTACTTTCACTATTAAAATTAATTTAATCCATAAAGGTCAATAAATACAGGCAAATGATCACTGAAGCCACCGTTATACTTAAATCCGTTGTAGGTTCTGTTGGTTTTCCAGCCTCCATATTTCTCATCTTTTTTTAGTAAAAATCCTTCATCAAATATATAAAAGGTTTTGCCTTTTACAAAAGGCATCTTTTTCTTGTTTACCAGACTTGCAGATAGTAAAAACCTGTCAAATAAAAACCATTTTTGTTTATGTTTAATACTTCCTTCTGATTTCCGGTAAAGAGGTTGGTAATTAATTGGTAACAAATTATTTTTTCCTGTTATATTAACTAAATGTGCAATTGCTTTTCCATTTTCTCCTTCGTTGAAATCACCCATTACAATAACTTTTGCATCTTTATTTATGTTAAAAACAGAATCAATTTTTCTTCCTAAAATGGTTGCTGCCAGTCTGCGTTTTGGTTCAGTCTTCATTAAACCTCCATATGGTGATGGCCAGTGATTAACAAAAAAATGAATCGTATCGGCAGCTAAAATACCTTTTACATACAAAATATCTCGTGTAGCCATTAATTTACCATTGTCATTTTTTATATGTATTGGTTCGGAAAAAAGTATTTTGAAAATTTCCTTATTATATAATAAGGCTACGTCAATTCCTCTGTGGTCACCCGATTCATAATGAATAATTTTATAATCTGAATATTTTAGCGGCGTTAAATTTAATAAATCGTTTAAAACTTTGCCATTTTCAACTTCCGCAAGACCTACCAATGCCGGTAAATGTTTTTGCCCCATAGCAACTAATACTTTATATAAATGAATTAGCTTTTTTTGATACCGGTAATATGTCCAGATATGATCTCCATGAGGATTATATTGATTATAATCTATAATCGTATCCACCTCATTATCAAATAAATTCTCTACATTATAAAATACAATTCTCGCCTTCTTTTCATCCGTAATTAATTGCGAAAACCCCTCAAATTTAATGGTTATAAGCAGCATAAATATTAAAGGAAAGATTTTCATTTAAAAAATGTGATTCCGGTTATTAATTTTCACAAGTTTAAACAATTAATTTTACATATTTTTATAAAATATATACAATGTATTAACAATTGGTTTTTAATATGTTTTGTTATAAGGGCGGCTGAACCAGGCTGTCCGCTATAGTCCTGCCATAAAAAAAGTGCTTCTCCGGGGGCATTACGGGTGCTTCCTGCCGTCAGCACCGTCTTGCCCCGTTCAGCATCTTTTTTTATTGGCAGGAGCTGCCGCTTCCATCCTATGCCGCATAACCTGCTAATTAAGTTAAATATATATTGAATTTCTGAAAAGTTATAAAAAAAGTATTAAACTTTTGTTCAGAATTTATACCTTTGCATTCAAATAATTGACATGTCGCCACGACCCAAAAGAAGACGAATTTTAACAGAACCTCCCGGTACTTTAGGGTTTATTCCCATAGGCGAAGATTATATAGAAGAAAATGCTGTTGTTTTATTATTCGAGGAGTTTGAATCCCTGAAATTAAGTGACTTTAATGGTTTAACACAAGAAGAAGCTGCCTTAAAACTCGGCGTTTCCCGTCCTACCTTTACAAGAATTTATGCCGCTGCAAGACAAAAAGTAACTACTGCTATGGTAGAAAACAGACCATTAGTAATTAAAGGCGGAAATGTTGAGTTCGAATCAAATTGGTACGAATGTATGCAATGCGGTTCTGTTTTTATGGTGGATAAAGAAAAGGGACAGCCGCAAAAATGTCCTGTTTGTAGTTCTGAAAATATTGTTCAGATTGAAAAGGGAGAAGGAATGAAAATGCCTGCCCATGGTCATTTTGCCCGGCAAAGGGGTAGGGGAGGAAAGGGCTTTCGCAATAAAACGGAAAACTGTATTTGCCCTAAATGTGATTTCAAAATTCCTCATATCCCCGGAAATCCTTGTCATAGTAATTTATGCCCAAATTGTAATATTAGATTAATAAAAGAAGGATCTCCACACCACTTATTTATTTTAAAAATTAGAAAAACATTATAATCAATGAAAAAATTAGCGATTCCTGTAGAAAACGGATTATTATCAGAACATTTTGGCAGAGCCAATAAATTTGCATTCTACGAAATTGAAAATGGAAAAATAAAAAATCATTTTATTTCTTCACCACCTCCTCATGAAGAAGGCGTAATTCCACGCTGGCTTATAGAAAATAATGTAACCGACTTGTTAGCTGGCGGCATAGGGCCTAAAGCTGTTCAAATTTTATATCAAACGGGAATGAACGTATATATAGGAGTTGAAAAGAATTCAGCAGATAATCTGGCACTTGATTTTATTAATAATTCACTCAAGTCAGGAAAAAATTATTGTCATCATTAAAATAATAAATAAATTTTAACTTAATAAATAATGGACACAAAAAATTCAGGATTTAATTCAAAATTAATTCATGCCGGAAGTTTTGAAGAAGAAACAGGTAGTGCTGTAACTCCTATTTATCAAACTTCAACATTTAAATTTAAAAATGCCGATCAGGGAGCAAGACGCTTTGCAGGTGAAGAAGATGGATATATATATACCCGCCTGGGTAATCCAAATATGGATGAACTTGAAAATGCTCTTGCAGAACTTGAAAATGGTTATAAGGCAGTAGTTACTTCTTCAGGAATGGCGGCTGTTAATAATGTTTATCTTGCTTTTCTGTCAGCAGGTGACCATATGGTAGGCCATAATTCGTTGTACGGACCGTCAAGAAGTATTATGGAAAAAATGTATCCCAGGTTTGGGGTAGAAAGTACTTTTGTAAATTGTGAAAATATTGAAAATATTGAAAAAGCAATTCAACCAAATACAAAATTACTATATCTGGAAACACCCGCTAACCCTACAATAGGAATTATTGACATAAAAGCTGCAAGCGAAATAGCACATAAACATAATATTCTTGTTTGTGTCGACAATACTTTTTGTAGTCCTTACTTACAAAAACCGCTTGATTTAGGTGCAGATATTGTTTTGCACTCAATGACTAAATTTATTAATGGTCATGCTGATATTGTTGGAGGTGCTGTAATTGCAAAAACAAAAGATTTATATGACCAACTTAGTTATGTAATGAAAAATGTTGGTTTTAATATGGATCCTCACCAGGCTTGGCTTACAAGAAGAGGATTGAAAACCCTTGCAATTCGTATTGACAGGGCTCAGGAAAATGCTAAAAAAATTGCAGTTTTTCTCGAAAACCATCCTAAAATTGAATGGGTGTTGTATCCGGGATTAAAATCACATCCTCAACATGATTTGGTAAATAAACAGATGAATGGACCGGGTTCGATGATGTCATTTGAAGTTAAAGGTGGCTTGGAGGCTGGTAAAAAAGTAATGGATAATGTAAAACTTGCTCTTTTGGCAGTTTCACTTGGGGGTATTGAAACATTAATTCAACATCCTGCTTCCATGACACATTCCAAACTGTCAAAAGAAGAAAAAGAAGAAGCCGGAATTACTGATGGTCTGGTACGTTTATCTGTTGGTATTGAAGATGCTGAGGATATCATTGCAGACCTTGATCATGCATTGAGTAAAGCCTGATTTTTTAATATTATATTTGACTAGTCCTAAATAACCGTTACAGGTTTTTAGCAAAATTAATTAATTTAATTAAAACCACAGAAAGAAATTTCTTTTTGTGGTTTTTTTGATTTATAAGTTCTAATTTTTATTTCTTTCTGTAAGTGCATTTGTTCAGGAGTTTTCATA
>WGGC01000029.1 GCA_015491905.1 Bacteroidales bacterium
AAAATCCTGGCATAATTTTTAGGTGATTAAAATTAATGTATGTTTAAATTAAATATTTTTTTTGATTTTGGATTAAAATAAACTAATTTTATAGCATTATATTTTATAACAAAATAAAACACTTAAGGTTAACACTAGAATATAAGTTGATGAAACGTCTATGATTGAATAATTAATAAACCACATTCACCCTGTGAAATTTTGCTATTTCACAGGGCAAGGTAAATGATTATTTAATTATGGTAAGTTCCATGTAACCAATTGAAACATAAAATTATAAACACATGAAAACAAAAACATTTACACTGATTGTCATAGCAATTGTAATGGGATTGTTTACCTTTTCAAGTTGCAACAGGTTACCTGTTCCTACACCACCTTCTACGGTAAAAAGTGTAAGGGATCTTGTCGTTTCTCCGACATTTACATGGAAAACTACTAAATTGGTTTCAGTAAATGTTGCAGTACCTTCCTGGGTAGGAAATCAAACTCTGAAGATTTATTCAATTGATAATGCTAATTTATATTATATTGGTTTTCCTGGTGCTAACGGTTATGTTCAAACGCAAATTACTGTTCCGGCAGCTACTAATATGTTAAAACTTGAGTATGGTTCAGGTAATGTTTTTAACTCGATATTGGTAGGTGTTGATAATCAATTGACCTACAATTATAACAGTTTCAAAAATGCTACATCAGCAGAATGTGATCTTTCGGGTGAGAAGACTTATAGTCAGGGTGGTTGGAATGCGAATCCTCATGGCAATAATCCGGGAACTTTACTTAATAATCATTTTTCAGATGTGTTTCCCAAAGGGTTAATTATAGGGGATCCTGATCATAACACTATAAAATTGACCTCTGCTAAAGCTGTTCGTGATTTTCTCCCGGGAGGAGGTAAATCTAAAATTTTAAATAGAAATTACACGAACCCTAAATCAAGATATAGAGTTGCAGGGAATTGGGGAGGTCAGATTTGTGCTGCAATAATTAATGTTGAAATGAATAAGGCCGGTTTTTTGGGTTCTTCTAATCCTAAGCTCGAGGATTTAATTTTTCGTAAGACTGCTTTTGAGGATATGTCTATAAAAGACTTTTTAGTACTTGCAAATAAAGCTATTGGTGGCGGAGGCCTTGGTGGTTATAAAATAAATGATTTTAAAAATGCTGCTTATTTAATTAATAAAAACTTTGATAAAGATGAAGATGACAATGAGAATCTAAATTATTTCACCTGTCCCGCCGCTGCAGGAACCACACCGTGTGGATGCAAAAAAGGGTTGACTTCTATTAAATTAAAATATAATGGTACTGTAGCAGCAACCATTAAGGTACGAGGAGAACATTCAGGAGATATTCTTTACAACCATGAAGTACAGCCTAATGGATTATTTACAGTACAAGGTACAGGGTCAGATGGTAAACTGGATCATAATATTGATTTCTATGTCAATGGTAGTAAAAATACCACTATTCATACCAGTTGCTCTGTGAAGTTATACATTGGCGATGAGTACGGCAAATTTACCATTGAAGATGGAATCAGCAAAGGAAACATACACCTGTGCACTAAAACCACTTCTGCAACATGCGGGTGTGATAAGCAGCTTTATTCTTTGAAGTTACGTTATGATGGGCACTCAGAGGTAGAGGTAAAAGTAAAAGAGAAAAAAAGGTATAAGCGTATATATTGTAATGATGTTAAACCCGGGGAGTCATTTACTTTTAATGGGTCAGGTAAAGATGGGAAAATGTATAAAATAATATATATTTATGAAGATAATAAAAAAAATACAACCATAAATACTGATTGTAAAAGTAATATAAAAGTAGGGGATAAATTTGGAGATTTCACTGTTATGGCCGGAACCAGCAAGAATAATAAAGAGCTGTGTGGAACAACGCCGGGTGGTGGCACAACACCGGGTGGTGGTGGAACAACTACTCCTCCGAACACAGGATCTACAACTTCTACTTTTACAGGTTCTTTGGCATACGAAGATTTATGGCCTTATATGGGTGATTATGATTTTAATGATGTAGTAGTTGATTATACTTTGGCTGTTACCAAAGATGCTCAGGATAGAGTGCAGAATATTGATGCAACTATTATACTTGAGGCTTTCGGTGCATCATATCATAATGGTTTTGGTTTTCAACTGCCTAATGTGGCACCTGATCAGGTTATTAGCGTTACCGGCTATAACCTTGCAAGCAATTCATATATTCATCTTGCCAGTAATGGATTGGAAGCTGGTCATTCTAAAGCCACAGTTATAGCTTTCGACGATGCATGGCGTTTAATGCAATGGCCCGGGCTGGGAATTGGCGTTAATACCAATATGGCAGCACCTTTTGTAACACCTGACACCTTGGTTATTCATATGATACTTTATAATAATAATGCTTTTGCTCCGGGAGGCCCGGTAACATTTAATCAGTTGGATATTGGTAACTGGAATCCATTTGTTATTCAAAATAAAAACAGAAAAGTGGAAATTCATTTACCCAATCATCCACCTACTTCTTTAATGGATAAAAATCTTTTAGGCACAGGTGATGATGCAAGTAATCCTGCAACAGGAACTTACTTTAAAACAGCAAAAAATTTACCTTGGGCTATTAATATTCCGGTGCCTTTTGCCTGGCCTATAGAAAAACAGGATATAACAGGTGCTTACTTACATTTTGCAGAATGGGCGCAAAGCGATGGTGTATTATTCCCCGATTGGTACTCAAATAAACCTGGTTATCGTAATGCTTCATTAATTTATACTCCTCATTAATTTAGTTGATGAAAAGAAAAAGCCCGGAATTAGTTTTTAACTCCGGGCTTTTTCTTGTATTAAAATTTAAATTACTAGTTCGGAACCTTATCTTTTTTTTCAAAAATGCTAATTATAAATTGACTTCCTTTTCCGGGTATTGATTCAACTGAAATATCAAATCCATGATTTTCAATTACTTTTTTAACAATCCCCAGTCCCAGTCCACTACCTTTTTCACCTTTTGTACCCATTGATGTTGTTTGTTGTTTAAATAACTTTTCTTTTACATCTTCAGGCATACCAACTCCTGTGTCGTAAACTGAAATAGTAATTTTGTCTACATTGTCTCTTTGTGCATTAATACCAACTATACCTCCTTCCGGGGTGAACTTTATAGCATTGGCAATTAAATTATTCAGTGCCTGTAAAAATAAAGTGATATCAACTGTAATAGTTAGTGTATCGGGAATATTAGTTTGAAATGAAATATTTTTATTTTTTAATGCATGTTCTGCGGTACGGGCAACGGTTTCAGCCAGTTTTTTAACTGTTACTTTCTCCAGGTTAATATTAAAGTTACCAAGTTCCAGGTTCGACCAGTGATACAGTTTATCATTATAATCCAGAAGTCGTGCCATTTCACTTTTTATTCCATAAAGCATTTCCAGACTAAAGTCATCAAGCTTACTTTTCAATTCATCATCATTAGTTAACATTTGGGCTACTCCATAAACAGAAGCAATTGGAGATCTTAAATCATGTGAAATAATAGAAACAAATTTCTCTTTGTATTCCAATAGTTCTTTTAAGCGATTTTCTGCTTTTGCAAGTTTCTCATAGGCCAGTTGCTGTTCCCGGGCTTTTTGATAAACCTCTTGTCCTCCGCTTAATTCGTTGTTAAGCATCCTCAGTAATAAATATGATTTCCCTTTATGGTTGGTAGCAAAAGCCTTCATTAAATATTCTTTGCCATTTTTATCACTTTCTATCCACTGTCCTGATTTATAAATTCCTGATTCATTTTTTTTCCAAAAATCAGCAACTTCCATTTCAAATACATCTAAAAACGGAAAGACTTCATTTAATTTATATGGAGCCGGCATTTTTTGTAATTCAGGTTTTAACTGATAAATCCACTCCGGTAAAATTCCTTTAGGTTTATAACCTTCCGGAGATGTTTTTCTAAATGTTGCAATTTCAAATAATTCAAGATGACCCAAAGGGTTGTCATTCTCTGAAGCTAGTGATTTTTCTTCTTTCAGCAGATACTTATTTCGCCTGGAAATAATCTTTTCATATTTTTTGACGCTTCTTGTAACATCAAAAAAAAGTATCCACACTTCTTTATTCTCTTCATTTAGAATTAAAACGTTGGTATATTTTTTTTTCCTTATTTGTAGGTTGCTCAACATTAACTCTTTCTCCTTAAATGGATATAATCCATTCAGGAATGAAAAAAACTCTGTAGCCGGTTCATCTTTTTTTATTGTATCATTACTATATTTATTTATAGGTCCGAAATAATCTTTTATTATACCTTTTTGATTTGTTTTGATAAAACAGAAATCAGATAAGGGGCTTTTTGTTTTCAGTAGTCTGTTTAGAATTTTTTTAGGGATAGTATTCATAATCATTCAGTGTTAATTCAATAATTTTTTAGCTAATGTCAAAAAAGCCTTTTCAACTTCAATATTATCTTTTGCACTTGTTAAAATTACGGAGTATCCTTTATTAGTGAGATTATTTATATCCGAATCAGTTATTTCCCAGTCGTTTTTTAAATCTGATTTATTTATCAGGATAATAAAAGGAACATTTCCCGCAACTTTTTGAGCCATTGCCAACAAATCAAGACCTATATTCATGGTGTTTTTTCGTGTTCCGTCCATTACTATAAAAAAGCCGGCAGACCCCATAACATAAGCGGGTTTTACTTTTTGAAATTCGTCTTCACCGTGGATATCCCATAATAATAAATTAACGTCCTGATGGTCGATCTGAACAATTTTTTGATCAATTTTTACTCCAATTGTTGTATGGTATTTTTCAGAAAAAATACTTCTTACAAAACGTTGAACAAGACTGGTTTTGCCTACAGCAAAAGCTCCCAGCATAGTTATTTTTTTCTTTATCATAGGTTATTGGGTTTTACATATTTAATTTTAAAAGATACTGATCGGGGAGGTAAAGATTTTTTCATTTTTTCTTCAAAAACTACTTTTGGTACCATTACTTCAGGCGGTAATCCTGCCTTAATCATTAAATTTATAAATTGATTTGCCCTTTCTTGAGCAATTCTTTTATTAGCATTTGCATTTCCGCTCTTACTGGTAAATGAATTAACAATTATTACAGGAATAGAATCCTGATTCAAATTAAATTTTAAAATGCTTTTTGTCTCTTTTATCAGTTTGTTGAATTCCTGCTGCTGTTGTTCTGTCAGGTAAAATCCATTATAAGGAAAAGAAAATACTGTGTTTTCAATCGCTAAAATTTTTTGTTTTAATTTTTGTTGTCTGTTACTTGTTGAATGAGTAGTATGAAAAATTACCGTTTCTATACCCGGTATCATCTTTGCCGTCAATTTGGTTTCTTTAATCCAGTTTTTATTAGCTTTTCCTGATATAAACAGTGTATCAGAATTATATTTTAAAATGATTGTTCCCGGAGGTTTTAATTTTCTACTAGCTCTTTTTAATATAATTATGGGAGAAAGAGAATAGTAAGGTTTCATTTTAAACTTTACTTTTTTAGGCTGAAGGTTATAGGATCCAAGTAATCTCCCGGGTTTTTCTGATAATGGATCTCTTAATCCATAAACAAACCATTGACCATTCTTTTTATAGGTTTTAGTAACTATAACTCCTTGCGTATTGTTGTATGAAGTAACAAATTGATTAAAATGGTGTTTTTCAATAGCTTTTTCGTAAATCCAATACCCAAAACTTCCCAAAACTATTAGAATAAGTATTAATGCCGCTATTGGCTTACTTTTCTTTTGCGGTTTTTTTTCTTTCTGAATACATTTGTTCAACAACTCTTTATCTTGCTGAAAAACAGTTATATCTCCTTGAAAATTATCAAGTTCATATGAAAAGTCTATATGAATACCTTCAAGGGTTTCTTTTAGTAATAAGCGATAGTTTTGAGGTACGTTACCCTCTACAATAGCAGCTAAAATAGCTTTTGGCCCTTGTTCAATCCATATATTAAAGTTTCCTAGTTCAATGGCATCTAAATTTTCTTTTCCTGATCGAAATGAATCCTGAACAAAGTCTTTTATGGCAGAAAGCATGGCCGAAATTAAATCGGCATCGGTAGGATTATCGTCTATATTTGCCTGGGCAAGTAATAATCCTGTTTCTTTATGTATTAAAAAAACTTGTTTTACCTGATAGATATATGCGTGAGATAAAACAATTTCACCATAAGTTTTTCCTGAAAATATTGATTGTATTCGCCATGCAAGCCTCTTAGGTGAAAATCCTTTTTCCAAAGTGCTGTTCACAGTGTCCAGCATACGTTTTATATCCTCTGATACCGCTTTGCGTATTGCAGGCATCATAATTGGAAATAATATATCCGAAAGAGTCCTGGGATTTTTTTTAATGCTGTCTTTTAGTGTTTCTTCTACAAGAGGTTGTATAGTATCTAAATTAACCTCACCCGATTCTATTAATTGACTAAATGCCTCCGGAAGTAACTGACTTATTTCCGCGGCAAATGCCTTTTTGTCCTTTAATAATTTGTTTAATTGGGTTAATTCTTTTCGGTTATAACCGGTCAGAATCCTTCTGATTTCTTCTAAATAGCCTTGAGATTCCATCTTTTTTGACAGATCATCCATTGGGTTTTGTTCCTGAGATGTCATATTGTATTATTGAAGTTTTTGTATGATTCCATCTAATAATGTAGCAAGTTCTGATTTACTTACAGATTGACTTTTTATTTCTGCCATTTCTTTTGTAAGTACTTCATTCTGATCATTTAATTGTTGTTTCAATATGGCAACTTGTTCATTTAACTCTAGCTGAAGTTTTTCAATTTTTCCAAGAATTTGCTTTTGCAAATTTTCAATATTCTCAGCTTTTTCTGATTCTTCTTCTTTAATTCTTAATAATTGGTTTTCTATAGCTGAATTTAAATCAGATAATTCATTATCTATTTCTTTTTTTAACTCGGAAAACCGTTGATTTACAGTTTGCAAGTCTTTACCAAATAAAATCTCTTTTACCCTGTAAAGATTATCAGCTTCTTTATTGTCATTAGAATTCATGGTTTTATTTTTATAATGTATAAAAATACTTTTTTTTGGATTATAACAAGGTGATATTCACAAGAAAAAAATAATTACTTTTGCCAACCCAAAAAAATTACCTGCCGGATAGTGATTTTATTAAAAATAAAAAAAATTAAGTTAAATAATGAGTGATAATTTTCAAAAAATTTTGAATGTTAGAAACCTTACTAATTCTACATTTGTTCTTGAAATTGAGAAAAACGGGATGATTTTTGAACCCGGACAACATATTTTATTGGGTAAGGCGGGCGATATCCATCATCGTGAATATTCTATTTATAGTGGTGTTGATGACCCTTCTCTGGAAGTTTTGGTTAAGGAAGTGGAAGAAGGCGATGTTTCAAAAAAACTAAAAAGATTAAAAAGTAACGACGAAGTGGAAATTCAGGGGCCTTTGGGATTCTTTACCATTGAAGAAGAATTTTTAAATGGCGACAGCTCTTTTTTATTTATTTCCAGCGGTACAGGAATTTCTCCATTCCATAGTATGGTTAAAAGTATTCCCGGCCTTAATTATAAGCTATTACATGGTATACGTACCATTGACGAGGCTTATGAAAAAGATCAATATGATCCGGACAGATATATCGCCTGTACTTCAAGAGATAATAATGGAGATTTTCATGGCAGGGTTACCGACTACATTAAAAGTCATGATATTGATAAAAATACACATTGCTATCTTTGCGGAAATTTTGAAATGATTAGAGATGCAATGGATTTATTGGAGGAAAAAGGAATTGCGCAGGATCATTTGCATGCTGAGGTGTATTTTTAACACTTGGTAAATGCATTTCGGTAATTTGTCTTGTATCTGAAAATCAAAATTATAAACACATGAAACGCCCATGATTGAATAATTATTAAATCACATTAACCTTGTGAAATTTTTGCTATTTCACAGGGCAAGGAGAATGATTATTTAATCATGGTAAGTTCCATCTGACCAATGAAATACAAAATTATAAACAGATGAAATATCATATAGTTCAGTTGGGTTGCCAAATGAATATCTCCGATGGAGAAAGGGTAAAGGAGGTTATGGAAAGGCTGGGCTTTGAGTCAACAGATGATGAATCTGAAGCTTCTCTGCTGGGAGTGATTGCATGTTCTGTCAGACAAAAAGCTATTGATAAAGTGTATTCTAAAATACAAAAATGGAATAAATGGAAAAACAAAAAAAACCTTATTACATTTGTTACCGGATGTGTGTTGCCTGCTGATAGGTTGAAGTTTCTCAAAACTTTTGATATGGTATTTCCTATGAGTGAATTACCTCAGTTTCCTGAGATGATTCAGCAGTATGGTATTGTCTCTCCTGCCGGATTAATGAGTATTGATCGTGGACTTCAGGAAATGGAAAAACCTGTTCTAAACATCAAGAATGAGGCAGCCTTTCAGTTAAAAGGAATTAAATTTCCTGAAAAAAAGAAAGGTGTGTTTCATCCTGAAAAAGGAATCGAAGATTTTTGGCATATAACCCCTCATTATGGTTCCGGGTTTGAAGCATTTATTCCTATTCAAAATGGCTGTAATAAATTTTGCTCTTTCTGCGCTGTCCCCTACACTCGTGGCCGGGAAGTATCACGGCCTTCAGGAGAAATTATGAATGAATTAAAATATCTGGTGGAAAAAGGTTATAAATCTATTACCTTACTTGGGCAGAATGTAAATTCGTATGGCTTGGATAAAAAAGGAAAGGAAGTTTCCTTTGCCTCATTACTGGAAATGATTGGAGAATTTGGAAATAGCTCGGGGAAAGATTTTTGGGTTTATTTTACCTCTCCGCACCCACGTGATATGACAGAAGAAGTTATAGAAGTTATTTCACGTTATAAATGTCTTGCAAAACAAATACACCTGCCAATTCAGTCGGGAGATAATGAAGTTCTTGTACGAATGAACAGAAAGCATACTGTAGACCAATACAGGAAAATAGTGAATTCAATTCGCAGGTTAATTCCCCAGGCTACTTTGTTTACTGATATTATAGTTGGGTTTACCGGTGAAACTGAAGATCAGTTGGAAAATACCAGAAAGGCTATAGAAGAATTTAAATATAATATGGCCTACATTGCTCAATATTCTGTTCGTCCAGGAGCTGCAAGTTCACGATGGGTTGATGATATCCCTAAAGATGAAAAAAAACGTCGCTACCATTTGCTTACTGATGAATTAATGAAACATTCGCATGAATACAATAAGAACCTTATAGGAAAAACAATGGATGTATTGGTGCGTGGAAAAGACCGGAAGCAAGGTTACCTTTCAGCTCTTACCGAAGGGAAAATTATTGTTAGATTTCCATCCGATAATACGGAACTGATTGGCTCATTTGTAAAAGTGAAAGTAGAAAGTGCCGCTCCATTTAGTACCGAAGGTAAAATGATTATTTAGTTTTGATGAGCTCTGTCTGACTAATAAAATAAAAATTTTTAAACAGATGAAAAAAATCGCTTTTAAAACATTGGGGTGCCGGTTAAATTTATTTGAAACAGATGCTTTGGCTTCTGAGTTTGCTAAAATGAACTATCAGGTAGTCCCTTTTGAAGAAGAAGCTGATGTATATGTTGTTAATACCTGCACGGTTACTAATCAAAGCGACCATAAGTCTAAGCAGGTCATGAATCAGGTAAACCGTATTCACAACAACTCATTGAAAATTGTTACCGGATGTATGGCTACCCAATTTAAAGAAAAGCTTGAAAATGATACAAAGGTGGATTTCGTTGTTGACAATGACCATAAGTCATCTATTCCTGCTATGGTAGATGCATATTATAATAACGAAATTGTTGTCCCCGACCGTTTTGAGAAAAATTTATTTGCTTACGACCCTGCCGATGAGACTTTCCATACCCGCAGTCTTATAAAAATTCAGGATGGATGTGATAATTTTTGTACTTATTGCATTATTCCTAAAGTGCGTGGACGCGCTACCAGTCGTCCGGCAATTGATATTTATGATAATATTCGGCAGGTGGTTGCTTTTGGCTTTAAAGAAGTGGTTCTCACCGGTGTGAATATTGGCCGCTACCACGATGGCAAAACAGATTTTGAAACTCTTGTGGAAAACATCCTAAATATCCCCGGCGATTTTAGAGTTCGTATTTCGTCCATCGAACCTGACGGCTACAATGAAAATTTCTTCCGGTTATTTAAAAATCCAAAACTGGCACCACATATGCATATTTGCCTCCAATCAGGGTCGGAAGATATATTATTGAAAATGAGGCGTATGTATACAGCTAGTACATTTAAAGAAATGGCTGATAATATTCGTGAAAATTATCCCGGATTTAACCTTACAACTGACATTATTGTTGGCTTTCCCGGCGAAACCGAACAGGATTTTCAAGATAGTTTGGAAATGGCTTCCCATATTGGTTTTGGTCATATTCATACTTTTAAATACAGCGTAAGAAAAGGAACAAGAGCGGAACGCATGCCCGGGCACCTTCCTGAAAAGGAAAAAAACCGTCGTTCAGCATTGGTACGGCAGCTTTCCGATGAAATGAAAAAAAATTATCGTAGCAGTTTTATCGGTAAAACACAAAAGGTATTAATAGAACAGTTTGATGATCAGGGCTTTGCCATTGGATACGGTGAACATTATGTTCCTGTAATTATCCCTGAAAAAGGTTTGAAAAAAAATGAATTCTATACTGTAAAAATAGAAAAATTACTTCCCGGCGATGACCCGGTTTTATCAGGAAATCGTATCAATAAAAAAAAATAGTAAAAAAACCTTTTTAATAAGAAAAGTTTATTTAATTTTGCACGCCCAAAAGGAATAGTAAATTCAACAAAAAAAGAATTATGGCTAATCATAAATCAGCACTCAAAAGAATCAGACAAAATGAAGCGCGTAGAACGCATAACCGGTATTATGCCAAAACAATGCGTAACGCAGTAAAAAAATATCGTCAGTTAACTGATAGAAAAGAAGCGGAAGCACAAGTTCCTAAACTTTATGAAATGGTTGATAAACTAGCTAAAAGGAATATTATCCATAAAAATAAAGCAGGTAATTTAAAGTCGAAAATATCAAAATACCTGAATACTTTAAGTTAGTATTCTAATTAAGAAGTAATGCCCGGATTCTTTATTAGAGTCCGGGTTTTTGTTTTTACGGGCGGCTGAACCGGGCTATCCACTTTAGTCACGGCACCAAAAAACGTGTGGCGTAATCTCCTTCGGAGTGCTCCTTTGTCGCATCCTCGTCGAACGCCACATCGCTTTTTGTTACCGCGAGCTGCCGTTACTATCCCTGCCGCTAATTCTGCAAAGTATAATACTTTTTAATAAATGAGTAAATTATTCAATTAATAAGAACTTACATTTATTTATGCAATACTTGTTTGCAATCTTATTGTGTTATATAAATCCTCACTGTTAATATTTAAGTTGCAGGTACACAAAAAAATATAATGAGATTGCGAAATTATTATCAGGTTTTAAAGCATTCTTTCCTTTTCAGATATTTATTTTCTTAATTTTGGCTATCTAAAAATCAAATATGGATAATTTTATTGTTTCGGCACGAAAGTACCGCCCATCAACATTTGCACAGGTGGTAGGCCAGGATTCTATTATTTCTACATTGAAAAATGCTATTCTTTCGGGACATTTGGCACAGGCATTTCTTTTTACAGGCCCTCGTGGTGTAGGTAAAACTACCTGCGCCCGTATAATGGCAAAGACTATTAATTGTTTAAATCCTACTCCTGATGGTGAGCCCTGTAATCAATGTGAATCATGTAAAGCCTTTAACGAAAATGCCTCTTTTAATATCCATGAACTCGATGCTGCATCAAATAACTCTGTAGAAGATATAAGAAATCTGGTAGATCAGGTTCGCATTCCACCACAAGCCGGAAAATATAAGGTCTATATTATTGATGAAGTCCATATGCTTTCTACTGCTGCTTTCAATGCGTTTTTAAAAACTTTGGAAGAACCTCCTGCCTATGCCAAATTTATTTTGGCTACTACTGAAAAACATAAAATTATTCCAACCATATTATCCCGTTGTCAGATTTTTGATTTTAAAAGGATAAATGTTTCTGATATCGCTAACCATCTTAAATATGTTGCACAAAATGAAAATATTGATGCTGAAGAAGAGGCATTGCATGTAATTGCACAAAAAGCTGATGGTGCTTTGCGCGATGCATTGTCAACTTTCGACCAAATTGTTAGTTTTGGAGGTAATAAAATTTCCTATAAAAATGTAATTGAAAACCTAAATATACTCGATTACGAATACTACTTTCGGGTTACGGATGCTTTGATAAAAGGTGATGTCGCTGATGCTTTTATCGTATTTGATGAGGTGCTGGCAAATGGATTTGACGGACAGGATTTTTTAAGCGGATTAAATGAGCATTTACGTAATTTGCTGGTTATTAAAAATCCTAAAACAATTAAACTGTTCCAGTCGGGAAAAACATTAAAAGAGCAATATCGTGTTCAATCGGAACAAACTCCATATTCATTTCTTTTTAAAGCACTGGAAATAACAAATAAATACGATTTAGGTTATAAAAGCAGCAACAATAAAAGATTACATGTAGAAATTGCTTTAACAGAACTCGCAGTTTTAATTAATGGTTTACCGGAGGAAACTTTTTCGTCAGTTCAGGCAAATAAAAAAAATACTGCTTCCGTAAGCTATGACAAAGCTACATCTTCAGCACCTACAAAAGTGAACGAAAAACAACCAAAGGAAATTCTAAATGTTCAAGCTGAAAAACAAAATCAAAAATCTAAAATTCCTGATGACGATACAGCAAAAATAAATCCTGAAAAAGTAAAGTATGCCAGTGCTGAACCTTCCTCTTCCATTAAAAAAGAAACTGTTCAGGAGGTTACTAAAAAAAAAGAAACTATTCAGGATAAACCCGGAGTAACTGTTAGTGATCAAAAAACAGGGAAAACAAACTCTGTTTCAGGATCATTACACAAAAAAGTTACCGCCCAAAGCGGCAATAAAAGAGGCTATAGAAACATTTCTATTAAAGATAGTCTTAGTGCTTTGAAAGCAAAAAAACAACAGTCCGAAAATGAAACTGAAGAGCCTGTAATAGCAACACCTTTTTCTCAGGAAGCACTTGAAAAAGTATGGTTTGAATTTGTTGAGAAATATAGGGAAAATTCTCCCAGTTTTGTTCATACTCTTGCAAAATCAAAACCTTTGCTAACCACTGATTTTATTGTTGAATATAAAATTCCAAATATTCTTTTGGCAAAAGACACCCTTAATGTTTCTATTTTATTGAACTTTCTGAAAAAAAACCTTAACAATAATCAAATTAAATTAAAAGCCCGGTTGCCTGAAAAAAATGAGGTTCAGGAGGCATATACCGACAGTGAGGTTATGAAGGAACTTTCTGAAAAATATCCCGAACTTAATAAATTAAAAAATACTTTCGACTTGGAATTAGGTTAATAAACTGATATTTAACATTATATAAAAAATGTTAAATTTTTTTATTGATTTATATAAAACTTTTTGTTCATTAAAATTTATTACTTTTGAACCTCCAAAATGGAAAACAATAAAGTTAGATAATTATTTTTGTCATGTACCCCCTTACGCAGTTGTTTTTCAGATGAATGGATACTTAATTAATAGGGTGTTAACTTAATCATCAATTCAAAAAAATTAAATCAAATGAAAAAAATTTTTTACAGTTTATTGATTGTAGCTTTACTGGGTACACTTGGAGCTTGTAATCAACAAAAAACTAAAACAAAAAACAGTATGAATAAAGCAATTAATCCGGCTAACATGGATCCAAATGTTAAACCGGGAGATAATTTTTATGTGTATGTTAATGGTGGGTGGATGAAAACACATCCTATACCGCCTGAATATAGTTCCTATGGAGCTTTTACCGAATTATATGAAAACAATCAAAAGGAATTAAAAAATTTGATTGATGAAATTTCAAAAAAAACCGATGCTAAACCTGGTAGCGTAGATCAGAAAATCAGAGACTTTTTTAATAGCGGAATGGATACAGCTCAGATTGATGAGCTTGGGATAAAAGCTATTGAACCAGAGTTGAAAGCTATAAACAGTATAAAAAGTAAAAAAGGAGTACAAATGGAAATTGCAGAACTGCATACCCAGGGTGTTCATCCTTTGTTTTATTTTTATGCTGGTGCTGATGAGAAAAACAGCAGCATGGAAATTGCTAATCTGTATCAGGGAGGATTGGGATTACCTGATGTAGATTATTATCTGAAAAATGATCCTACAAGTAAAAAAATAAGAAAAGCGTATGTAGCTTATATTACCAAAATGTTTGAACTGGCAGGTGATAAAAAGGCTAAAGCCGAAAAGGAAGCTCAAGAAGTAATGAATCTGGAAACACGTTTGGCAAAAATATCATTTACACGCTTACAACGCCGGACTCCTGAAAAAAACTATAACAAAATGCCTGTTAGTGAGTTACAAAAACTCTCTCCCTCCATTAACTGGAAAGGATATTTTAGTAATATTGGTTTAAAAAATCCGGGTGAAATTAATGTTGCACAGTTACCTTTCTTTGAAAAAGTCAGCCCCTTGATGAAAAATCTTCCATTAAGTCAGTGGAAAGCTTATCTTAAATGGACTTTACTAAACGATGCTGCTCCGTTCTTAAGTAAACCTTTTGAATTGGCACATTTCGATTTTTATGGGAAAACATTATCAGGCCAACAAAAAATGCGCCCACGTTGGAAAAGAGTTTTGGGGGCTACTTCTTCAAGCCTTGGAGAAGCATTGGGAAAATTGTATGTAGAAAAATATTTCCCTCCTGAAGCTAAAAAAAGAATGGTGAAACTTGTAGGTAATTTACGAACTGCTTTTGGCGAAAGAATTAAAAAACTCGACTGGATGGGTGAAGCTACAAAAAAGAAAGCTCTTGAAAAACTGGAAGCAATTACTGTTAAAGTTGGTTATCCAGATAAATGGCGTGATTATTCAGGGTTAAAGGTAGTTCCTGATAATTACTTCCAAAATATTATGAATGCCAGCAAATTTTCATTTGAGTATAATCTAAATAAAGTTGGAAAACCGGTTGACAAATCGGAATGGGGAATGACACCGCAAACAGTTAATGCTTATTATAATCCTTCCAATAACGAAATTGTTTTCCCCGCAGGAATATTACAACCTCCATTTTTTGATAAAGATGCTGATGATGCAGTTAATTATGGTGCCATTGGTGTTGTTATAGGACATGAAATGACACATGGTTTTGATGATCAGGGAAGAAAATATGATAAAAATGGGAATATGAATGATTGGTGGACTCCTGAAGATGTAAAGCGTTTTAAAGAAAAAACTGCTAAACTGGCAGAGCAATATGATCATTTTACAATTCTTGATTCTTTGCATGTAAACGGCCAGTTAACAATGGGTGAAAATATTGCGGACCTTGGTGGGCTAAATATTTCGCATGATGCACTAAAAATGGCTTTAAAAGGTAAGCATCCAAAACCTATCGATGGGTTTACAGCAGATCAACGTTATTTTCTCTCTTATGCGCAAATTTGGAGACAAAATATAAGGCCTAAAGAATTAGAAAAAAGATTGAAGACAGATGTTCATTCACCTGCAGAAGCCAGAGTTGACATACCCCCATTTAATATAAATGTTTTTTATAAAGATTTTGATGTTAAACCTGGCCAAAAATTGTATATAGCTCCAAAAGACAGAGTTAAAATTTGGTAATTTTAAAAACTGATTATCCTCCGGATATCTTTCCGGGGGATATTTTTTTGGAGTAAAAATTCTAAAAAATTCACAATAATTAAATTATTACTTTTGTCTGTTGAATTACCTGTTTGTTTTTTAAAACCGGGTAAACTCTAAAACTTACAAAATACTTCTTCAAATGAAAAAAATAGCAGGCTTTCTATTGAAATTATTCGGTTGGAAAGTAAAAGGAACTATTCCTGTTCAAATAAAAAAAATGGTCTTAATTGAAGCGCCCCACACCTCAAATTGGGATTATCTGTGGGGAATGTTATCAGCAATGTCTATAGGAAGACGGGTAACCGTAATTATTAAAAAGGAATTGTTTTTTTGGCCTTTGGGGGTTTTGCTACGTGCTTTAGGCGGTGTTCCTATAGATAGAAAAGGATCTTCAAATAAAGTGGATGCAATTGCTAAATTGTTTAAAGAGTCAGATGAACTTATACTTTCTATTACCCCAGAAGGAACCCGGTCGAAAGCTACCGAATGGAAAAAGGGCTTTTATTATATTGCAATGAAAGCTAATGTTCCCGTATTACTTGCTTCATTAGATTATAAGAAAAAAGAAGGTGTTTTCGGAGAACTTATTTACCTAACAGGAGATTATAATAAAGATTTTGAAAAAATATATGAATTTTATAAGGATGTTACACCTAAGTATCCTGGAAAGTTTAGTATTAAAAAACCCGGAAAGTAAATATTCTTAGTCAAATAATGAAAAGGATTGCATACTTTATATTAGTTAAATTGTTAGGTTGGGAGATTTCGGGTACTGTTCCTGAAAATGTTACTAAAGCTGTCATAACTGTTGCCCCTCATACTTCTTTATGGGATTTCGTTGTTGGAAGGTTGGCTTTTTGGATTTTAAATATAAATGTCAAATTTATTATTAATAAAAAATATTTTTTTTGGCCTTTGGGCGGCTTGCTAAAATTATTGGGTGGCGTTCCTGTAAAACAGGATAAAGCAACTAAAGTATTATTTCAGATAACACAACTTTTTAAAACCAAAGAGTCGTTTTTTATGGTAATCACCCCTGAAGGTACCCGTTCTATAGCAAAAGAATGGAAAAAAGGATTTTATCAAATTGCTAAAATTGCTAAAGTACCTGTAATATTGGCTTTTATTGATTATAAATTTAAAAAGGGTGGCCTTGGGCCGGTAATCAATATTACAGGTGATTTTAACAGGGATTTTAATGATATTAAAAACTTTTATAAACAATTTCATGCTAAACATCCGGAAAAATATAATCTTTCCGGATAATGAGAAATGCTGTATTCCTAATTTTTTTTAAATAAATTTATCTAATTAGTTATAATGTATAAGTCAATTCACATAATTAAATTCACATTTTACCTGTTGATAACCTCATCTTACCGATTTATGCTTATATGAGTTTTTTTAGAATATTATTTTTGTTAAAAAAATTGAAAATAGAAAGAATGATAGTTAAAAGAAGATGTTATTTATCACTATTGATTTTATCTTTTCTTGCACCTTTATTGAGTTACGGTCAAGATACTATAAAAATTAAAGACTATGTAGCTGAAAGGGTAATTGGAAAACCTCCTGTTATAAATGGAAAATTAAATGATGAAGCCTGGACTCATCAAAAATGGGGAGGTCATTTTTTTCAATATCAACCATACAATGGAGCCAAACCTTCTCAAAAAACAGTTTTTAAAGTTTTATACGATAACAATAACATTTATGTAGGCATACGTTGCTGGGATAATCATCCGGATAAAATTGTCAAGCGGCTGTCTCGCCGTGACCAGATTGACGGTGATTGGATAGGTGTTGCATTTGACAGCTATAATGATAACCTTACGGCTTTTGCCTTTGCTGTAAGTGCTGCAGGAGTAAAATTCGATGGTAAGTTTACCAATGATAATAATATGGATGCTACATGGAATCCGGTGTGGTATGTTAAAACCAGTATTGATGAAAAAGGGTGGGTTGCAGAAATGAGCATTCCTCTTTCGCAATTGCGATTTTCCCGTAAAAAAAATATGTCATGGGGTTTCCAGGTGATTCGTAATATCTTTAGGAAACAGGAAGAAGATACCTGGCAGTTTGTTCCTAAAGGGGTTTCAGGGTGGGTAAGTCGTTTTGGGATTCTATCAGGACTAAAAGGAATAAAGCCAAAAAAGGAGATTGCACTTATGCCTTATGTGATGGGTAAACTTAAAACAGAACCCCCTGTTGCCGGAGACCCTTTTGCAACCGGAAAAACATGGGGTGGGTCTGCCGGTTTGAACGGGAAAGTTGCATTGACAAACTATCTAACATTAAATTATGCTATTAATCCAGACTTTGGGCAGGTTGAAGCTGACCCCGCGCAGGTTAATCTCTCAGCATTCGAAATTTATTACCAGGAGCGGCGGCCTTTTTTTGTTGCGGGAAAAAGCTTGTTCACCTTCCCAATTTCAGCAGGGGGTTGGCAAGGCAGGAATAACTTGTTTTATTCCAGGCGAATAGGGCGTTATCCGCAATATTATCCAAGCTTAGGATCCGGTGAATATGCAAAACTACCCGAAGCTACCCGTATTTTAGGTGCTGTTAAACTCTCAGGGAAAACCAGTTCTGGATGGTCTATAGGAATTTTAGAAAGTGTAACGTCCAGAGAGTTTGCTAAAATTGATAGTGCAGGTACCCGATTTAAAGAAGCTGTGGAACCCTTGTCAAATTATTTTAATACCCGTATACAAAAGGATTTTAATAATGGTAATACAACAATTGGTGGTATGATGACTGCCACTAACAGAGTTATTAAATCACCACAATTATTATTTTTGCCTAATGCTGCCTATACGGGAGGATTGGATTTTAATCATTTCTGGAAAAGCCGTTCCTATAAATTCTCTGCAAAAATGATAGCCAGTTCCATCTCAGGGAGTACGGAGGCTATAACAGATTTACAGAAAGCTCCCCAGCGTTATTACCAACGACCAGACAGTTATAAAAAAGTGGATACGGCACTCCACATTTTGCAAGGTACCGGGTTAAGCTTTCAGCTTGCGAGGGTTGGAGGAGGACATTGGACTTATGGTATCAATGTAAACATGGTGAGTCCCGGTTTGTCTTTGAATGATCAGGGATATTTACGCATGGCGGACATTATCCAGCAATCTTCTTGGGTGAGCTATTCCATTTGGGAGCCATTTAGTATTTTTAACAGCATGAATTATGCTATCTCTCAATGGTCAGGATATGCTTTTTCAGGCAGGCGAACTTTTTCCGGGGCTAATCTGCATGCTGAATTCCGGTTTAAAAATTTTATGGGCCTTAGTATAGGAATCATGCGTAGTGGTTATGAACTTGACCGTCATGAGCTACGTGGAGGGCCTTCTTTTTTAAAACCCGGCGGATGGGGTTATTCTGCAGGTATTTTTAGTAACCAGAGTAAAAACTTGGTGGTTGGTATCCATTATAATCAACGATGGGGTGACCAGTCTGAAAGAGCAGGAAAATCTGTAGGTATCCAAATTTCATATCAACCTTTTCCTTTTATTAAGTTGGTATTTAGCCCGGGTTTAAATCAATCTTTTTCCTCTTCGCAATATGTTGGCACCTACTCGTTCCATAACCAGACAGATTATGTGCTAGCTTCCATTCATCAGACTTCTTTATCAGCAAGCTTACGTATCAATTTGTCTTTTAGTCCGGATATGTCACTAGAGTACTGGGGAAGGCCTTATTTGTTTGCAGCAAAATATTCGGGTTTTAAGAAGTTGGAACATCCGGATCAACGAAATTTTGCTAGCCAGTTCCATATTTTTTCTCCTAACCAAATTCACTATTCTGCTGCTTCTAATGAATATGTCGTAGATGATACCGGAGACGGTTCGGCAGATTTTTATATTTCCAATCCCAATTTTAATGTCATGGATTTTCAGTCTAATATGGTCTTTCGCTGGGAGTTTGTTCCGGGGTCAACCTTATATTTGGTTTGGTCACAAAACCGATCTGGATATACTAGTGAGGGTTATTTTCAGCCCGGACCTGATTTGACCGGTTTAGCTAATTTGCAATCAACAAATATTTTTCTATTAAAATTATCTTACCGAATTAGTATGTAATAAATGTTTGATACGTATTTTGAAAGTTATAATTTTGTAAAATTCAGTATAAAAAAAAGAGACTGTCAAATAAGATAGTCTCTTTTTTGTAGTTCTTCAGCCTAATGTGCTAACGATCTCTTCTTGGAGGCCTGGCTTCGTTAACAACCAAATCTCTTCCGTTTAGATTGTATCCGTTTAGTGCAGAAATTGCATTTTCTGCTTCGCTATCATCAGCGAAAGTTACAAAACCAAAACCTTTTGAACGATTGGTGAATTTATCTTTTAAGATAATTAAATCTTCTACTTCACCATGTTGGGAAAAAAGGTTACGTAAGTCATCTTCACTTGCACTCCACGCAATATTCCCAACGAATAATTTTTTTGACATAACAGTTAATTAATTAAATAAAACAAAAACGAAAAAATGTAAATAAAAAGCTATTCAATTACTTAAGGAGATCTTTATTTTCATTAATCCTGTACAAACATACAAATTTTATTCGAGGAGACTTATTTTTCTATATATTTTTTTTATCCGTGCCAGGAACCTGTATATTTTAATATATGCCTTCTGATTTAATGCTTTTTTATTCAAAATATTATAGTAGAAACAGTATTTAATGTCCTTTTATGAATAGTGAGTTAAGTGTTGTTTGCAAAATAAATAAAAATGCCTCTTAAACTATGGTTTATTTAAATGTATAATGTATAATGTATGGTCAGAGTTTATACTTTTATCTTGATTTTATGATATTTGATATAATATCTTTAAAAACGATTTGTCAAATTATTATTTAGACAGGTTATATATTAATAATTTTTTTTAACTTTAATTAAGAAATTATTACTTTTGATTCAAACAAGGTAAAATTTTAATATATTGATATTGAGGTGTATATAAAAAAGCAACCAGGTACCTATTTAATTGATTTAATAAAAGGCAAGTGTTTTTAATAAAAAAGTTTAAGATTTAAACTGTTTACGAATAATTTCTAATTTAAATTTATACAATATGATGTTATCTACAAAACGTTTTATTTTGATGAGCATAGTTATTTTTATAACTGGTTTATTTGCTGAGCCGATAACGGCTCAGCAAACGCTCAAAGATGTTAAACAACAGCGAGGGTTGTCAAATGCCGATATATTGGCTGCCGTAAAAACCTTTATGCCCCGAGGAGGTAGAGATGAGTATTTTGGCTTTGCCGGCACCGGTAATTCAGGTACTATGATCGTTTATGGAATTCCCTCTATGCGTATTTATAAATACGTTGGTGTGTTTTCACCGGAACCATGGCAGGGATACGGCTATGATGATGAAAGCTCATTGATGCTTAAAAAGGGATCTTTAGATGATAAAATTGATTGGTATGGAGATATGCGATATCCTGCATTATCAGAAACAAATGGCAATTATGATGGAAAACATTTGTTTTATTCTGACGGGGCTAATTCTCGTATTGCTTTAATTGATTTAAAGGATTTTGAGACTAAACAGGTTTTAAGTAATCCTCTTTTTATTTCTTCTTATCCTGAAGCTGCAGTAACCCCAAATACTGAATATGTAATTCAGACAAGCCAATTTCCATCACATTGGGCAGGAGATATTTCTGATCTAGATAGGGATATAAAATTGGCAAATCCAAAGAAATTTCATGATGCAGGTGGAGAATATTACGAATATGATAAAAAGTTTCGTTCGGGAATTACATTTTGGAAATTCCAAGAGGGTAGTGGTAAATCAGAATCAGGTCATGAAGGCCGTATTCTTAAAGAATTGTCATTTACTTTGGAATTGCCACCATTTACAATGGGATATTTTGATGTGGGTAAATTTGACAGTAAGGGATATGTTTTTGGTTCAGCCAGAAAAAATGGTAAGAATTATGTATATGTTGTAAAATATGATAACCTGCACCTATTGAAAAACCGTCCTGTAAATGATGCTACATTAGTCTCATTTCATGATGCACTTGATTCAAATGACATTGTTATGATTCAAGTTCCTTCAGCTGCTAAAATGGTTAAGGTTTCACCAAAAGGAGAATATGTTATTGCTGTTAGTGATACTATTCGTGTTTTTGATGTAAACAAGATTATTCAAACAATGAAAAATAAAGCGTATTCTGTTAATCGTGCAGCTGGAATTCCCGTTGTATTAGCTTCGAAAGTTGAGCATGGAGAACTGGCTTTGGGAAATGGTGTTATGGATGTTGCTTTTGATTTCCGCCCTGATATTGCTTATGCTTCAGTATTTAATGATAAAAAAATCGTACGCTGGAATTATAAAACAATGAAAAAAGAATCAGAAATAACGGTTGATTTCAAACCGGGTCAATTGATGGTTCCACAAGGGTTATCAGCTTCTCCTCATTCCAATTATCTAACAGCTGTCGATAAAGAAGGTATTTATAAGAATTTTCTGAAAACAGGTCCTGTTCGGCCAAGTTTTCAACATTTAATTGATATTTCTGGTAATAAAATGCACGATATTTATACAATGAGTTTACCTCAATGTAACCTTTATGGTTCAGTTGCAGTTTTAAGAACTACCATTAAGCCTATTATAAGATATCCAGTAGGAACTAATTCCAGAACAGGAGAAATTTCAGCGTATAAAACACTTGCCGGAAAAGAAAAAATAGAGAAAAAAGGAAACAGAGTTCATGTTTTTGGAACCTTAATTCGTTCACATATTACACCTGAAATTATTGAAGTGAATCAGGGTGATGTTGTGACCATTCATTTAACTAACCTCGAACTTGCCGAAGATGAAACACATGGGTTTACTGTTGATACTTATGGAAAGCATGCCAGTTTTGAACCCGGTAAAACTGCATCAGTTACTTTTGTAGCAGATAAATCTGGTGCATTTCCTTATTATTGTACCGAGTTTTGTTCAGCATTGCATCTTGAAATGGAGGGTATTTTATTAGTAAAGCCTAAAGGATTTAAAGGAAAAGCCGGAAAAGGCAATATACAACTTACTAAAAAAGAAATGTTGAAATATAAATCTGATTATGAAGCTAAACTTAAAGTTATTAGCCAAACACAAGATGTTATTAATGGCGTTGTAAAATGGTTGAAAGAAAACCATTACGAAAATCATCCTTATGTAAAAGCACTGGTTCAGGATGCCGTTGCTCAGTTAACTGAAGGTGCTAAAGCCAAAAAGAAATATGAAAGTTTTGCAGCCAAAGGAAGTTGGAAAGACGCTTTTTTATGGGCTGAACAATATTTTCAATATCAGGTAAAAGCTGCTGATGCAGGGCTTAGAGCTCAGAAGTTACTGAAGGAAAAACTTCAAAGTACACATTAGGAGATTATAATATTTAATTTTAAAATAATTAAGAAATATGAATATGAAAAAATTTAGTACGTATATAAGTCTTTTTATGGCAACATTAATTATTTCTTCCCTATTGGTTTTTACCGGTTGCGGTGGAAAGAAGAAGTCTGCCGTTGAAGAAATTGGCGCTCCCAGAGGCGACGAGTCTTTTGGGCAAGTAATTAAAAGACGAGGATTAACTTCAGATGATATTTTAGCTGCTGCCAAAACATATACTCCTGATCATGTGCAGGATGAATATGTAACTGTTAACTCTGGGGGTCAGGAAGGTAATTTACCAACCTATTTAGTTCCTTCTATGAGATTAGTAAAATATACTCCTACAAACACCAGAAACCCTTATGATGGATATGGCTATTCAACAGAGACCTATGGGTTGATGCGTCAAGGATTTATTGATGGACATCAAATTCTTTGGGGCGATACCCATCATCCTGGGATTTCTGAAACCAATGGAGATTATAATGGAAAATGGTTAGTAATTAATGATAAAGCTAACCCTAGATTATTTGTTGTCGATTTAAAGGATTTCGAGCCTAAGCAGGTAATAAAAAATCCACTTTTTAGATCCGACCATGGTGGATGTTTCTTTACACCAAATTCTGAATATATAATGGAAGCTTCTCAGTATCCTGCTCCGTTTGACCATAAGTACTATCCTTTGAATGATGTTAACTTTAGAAAATACTGGCGCGGAGGGTTAACTTATTGGAAATTTGATAACGAAAATGGTAGAATTGATAAAAAGAATTCTTTTACTTTTGAATTTCCACCATATACTCAGGATCTTTCTGATGCAGGGAAAAATGCTAGTTATGGCTGGGGATTTACCAATTCATTTTGTACTGAAATGTATATTGGTGGAGATATGCAGGGACGTCCTCCTTTTGAAGCTGGCTGTTCCTCAAGAGATGTCGATTATCTACATGTTACCAATTGGAAAAAGGCTGCTGAATTAGTGAAGCAGGGAAAATATAAACTTATAAATGGAATGAAAGTTATTCCTATTAAAGAAGCTATTAAATATGGTATTCTCTTTTTAATTCCTGAACCTAAGTCTCCCCATGGTGTTGATGTTGATCCAACCGGTGATTATATTCTTGTTGCCGGGAAATTAGATTCGCATGTATGGGTGTATTCATTTAAAAAAATAATGAATGCTATTAAAAATAAAGATTTTGAAGGATATGATTCATATGGAATTCCAATTATTGCTTTAAAAACTGCTTTGCATGGTAGCGTTGAAGTTGGATTAGGTCCATTGCATAATCAATTCGACCCTGTTAAAGGTGTTGTGTATACCTCTGTTTATGTTGATTCATGGACAACAAAATGGGATTACATTAATTTAAAGGTACTTGATCATGTGTCTTCTAATTACAATATAGGTCACCTTGTTTCTACTCATGGCGATACTAAACATCCTCAAGGTAAGTATTTAATTGAGTTAGATAAATTGTCAATAGATAGATTTAATCCGGTAGGACCTTTACATCCCCAGAATCATCAACTTATCGATATCTCTGGTGATAAAATGAAGATTATTTATGACATGCCTCTGCCTATGGGTGAACCACATTATACAGTTATGTTTAATAAAGATTTATTACACACTATTGATAAATATCCTGTAGGTACTGATATTGTTTCCCTAAAAAAAGCTTCGTATGCTGTAACTCCCGGAAATGAACATACAAATCGCTCTAAAAGAACTGTCGAAGTTTTTGGTACCATTCAGAATGGAAAGGTTGTCCCTGAAAATATTAGAGTTAAACAAGGTCAAAAAGTTATAATTCACCTTACAAATGTTGGCCAAACAGAATTAGATCATTATGTTTATGAAATTGCTTCTTACGATAAACAATATAGATGGCGCCCCGGAGAAACCGCAACTTTACAATTTGTTGCTACTAAAGCCGGTATGTATCCTTTAATGTTAGATGACATATCTTCACCTGAAGGAAGAAAATTACAAGGCTATTTACAAGTCAGTTATCGTCCGGCAGCTGAAAAAGCCAGACTACTTGCTTTTTCTAAACGAATCCAAAAGGATAATGAAATGCAGAAGTTTCAACCTTCAGCAATTGAGTTGAAAAATTTATTGCCCGGTGAACTTGAATTCCTTAATTACGGATGTACTGCATGCCATAAATTTGGTAAAGATTTTAATGGTCCTGATTTGTTAATGGTAGATAAAAGACGTTCTGATAAATGGTTGAAGTCATGGATTATGAATCCTGAAAAACATATGAAAGAAGCAGATATCCAGGCTATGCGTAATAAATATAAACTTGCTATGCCAAATCAAAATGTTTCTTCTTCTGATGCTGATAAAATTATTAAGTATTTGAAAGCTAAATCAACCGAATTTTTAAAACAACAACAATAAAAAAGTAATTAATAAATATTTTTTTTAGGAGTTACAAATGTTTACTTTTGTAACTCCTTTATCATTAAATAATAAAAATAAGAAAGAGATGAAAAAAATTTTCATATTTATTACAGCTGTTTTCTTTGGACTTGCTGTATTTACAGGTTGTGGAAACCATTCTGATAAAAGTAAAAAATCAGACCATGCCAAGATTAAGACTACTACTTCGGTTGCATATACCGCTAATATTGAGCATGGAAAGGCTATTTATAATAAGGTTTGTATAGCTTGTCATATGACTGGTGTTGCTGGTGCCCCTGCCTTGAAAAACAAAGCACGCTGGGAAGAAATTGCAAAAAAAGGTATGAAACAGTTACATAAAGATGCTATTGATGGGTTTACAGGTAAACATGGTGTTATGCCACCAAAAGGTACATGCACAACCTGCTCCGATCAGGATATATATGATGCTGTTGCATATATGTTAAATAAAGCAGGAGTTACTGCAAAAAAATAGAGTTATAAAAAATTTAAAAGAGAATTCAATATTTAAATATTGTATTCTCTTTTTTGTAAATAATGACTGAAGTTTTATCTGTTGTCTTAAAAAATATTAATTTAAACAGTCTAAAACCTGGTTATATATTTTATGAAAATATAGATGTAGGCTTGATAATTACATACTTATGAAAAAAAATAATACATATCAAATTTTTGCTGGTATTGCTGCTATTTTAATAATAGTTGTTTACTTTATTCCTATGTGGCATGTTGCACTGCAAAGTATTCAATATCCTAAATCTATGTATCCCCGAGGAATACGTATTGATTTTGCTTTCAATGGTGTTTATAATGGCTGTAAAGGAGAAAAAGAGCGAAAAGAACTATCCCAAAGTCAGCAAGGTGCTGATTGTTTGACCGAAATGAATGCTATTAATCATTTTATAGGCATGTATCATATTGTTCCTGGTGTTAACGAAGATAAATCTCGCCAATTTCCTATTTATTATGTTTTTGATACAAAAAAAACTAGTAGTGGTAAGGAAATTATAAATCCTAAAACTAATGAGCCCATAAGAGTAAATGTTACTCCGAAAGCACTATTATTTCTTGATGGAATAATGCATGGTTCTCCTTATATTTTTGGATTTTTTATTTTATTAACATTGATTTTTATATTTGTCAGGAAAAGAGCTGTTATATGGGCTGCAATTATACCGGCACTGGTTCCATTTTATTTTCTTGGGGTTTTTATTTATTATCTCTATTGGTATGGACATCATTTGAGTATGCATGGTGGTGGGGCTTTTAGGGGTATAAAACCATTTATGCCAACAGTTTTTGGTGAAGGTAAAGTTGCACAATTTACAACAGAATCATACCCCTATTTTGGATTTTTTGTAGCACTACTCGTTACTGCCCTCTTGATTATTGCTATTATTTTAAAAGTTAAATCATTAAAAACTCAAAATAAATAATAAACATTAAGTGATAATTTTTCGATTTTCGCCTTGGTTTAAAATTTTATTCATTTGGAATAATGTTATTAAAGTAGTGGAAAGAAGTTTACAAATAAGTTTTATAAAGATTATTTTCGGTCTTTTGGTTTTTCTTCCTCTAGCAGGTAATACTCAAACTGTTACCCCCGGACTGTTATCTCCAACAGATACTAACTTTCTTTCTAAAGATACCATTTTGCTTCAGCCTTTGATTAATAATGCAGCACCAGGAGATACTATATTTCTTAAGGGTGCCATTTACAAAGGGCCTGCTGTTATTTCTACTAATAATGTTGTTATTGATGGTGGTAACCATGCTATTGTGGATGCTGGAAAAAAAGGTTCTGTTTTTTTAATTCAAGCTGATAGTGTTACCATTCAAAATATGATTATTCAAAACTCTGGTGGCTCCTTTGATAAATTAAATTCCGGGGTACGTCTGAAGGGGAATTATAATACTATTAAAAACTGTAGAATTAGAGAAACCTTGTTTGGAATAGATATATGGCAAAGTAATTTTAATAAAATTATTCACAATGATATTAGTTCTAAAACAAGCAGGTCAACCGCAATTAAAGGCGATGCAATTAGACTATGGTATTCTAAACATAATCAAATTATAGGAAATTATTGGCATGGTGTACGCGACATGGTTGTTTGGTATTCGGCTGTAAACCTATTTCAGGAAAATAAAGGCGAAGGAAACAGATATGGTATTCATTTCATGTATTCTCATAATAATAGAATACAAAATAATGTATTACTAAATAACTCTGTCGGAATATTTTTAATGTATAGTGAGCGTACTATTGTTTCTGGTAATTTAATTAAAGGAAATCATATTGGAAGTGGGATGTGTATTGGAATGAAAGAAACTTCCTCCAATCAAATATTAAATAATCGGTTAATATATTCTACTGAAGGTATCCATATTGATGTGTCACCTTACGTACCATCACAGAAGAATACAATAGAAGGTAATGAAATAGCTTTCTGTGTAACGGGGGTTTATTTTCATACTAATCAGAAGGGAAACCTATTTAAGCATAATTACTTCCATAATAACTTAACACAAGTTTATCCTGAAGTAACAACAGCTCGTTATAATACATGGCAATATAACTATTGGGATGATTATGAGGGGTTTGATAAAAATCATGACAATGTTGGTGATGTCCCTTATGTGCTTTTATCATATGTCGAATATCTATGGGATTTTAATCCTAATGTAAAGTTTTTCTTTGGTGCCCCTGTTATTGCAGTGCTGAATTTTATTGAGAGACTTGCTCCTTTTTCTAAACCTAAATTTGTTTTAGAAGATAAAACACCCCTTTTCCATTGGGAAGAAAGGGAATATTTTAAACAAAATTCTACTGAAAAATAATTTATCTAAAAAAATTAATCTATAATCTGGTATTTTTACAATAATGTATAAAAGGTTTATCGCAATATTATTTTTGTTTTTTTATTTGGCATTTCTGTTTGTGCCTGCACTTCCTTTTATTCATTATTACTTATTCTCTTCCCATTCAACCTTTCAACAAAATGGTAATATGAAGAGGTTTAATAACAATGAAGATACACATACCGGAGATACTGCTTATTTACTTGCCTTAATTAAGAGTGCAAAAAAGCATCAAGCAGGAAAAAAGAATGAGAATCCGCCACCATCTTCTAATAGCGAGATAAATAATCTTATTTATTTAAATAATGTAGATGCTGTTTTTTTTGTTGAAACTGATGCTTCACAAATTCATTTTATTCAGATCAATAAGACCTTACTGTGGCGATATCTAACCGTAACCAGCCCCCCACCTAATAAAAAAGTGATTTAGACAAAATCAAAATATTTATTTTCTTTTATTTGTTAAGACAAAATCATATATGTTAATACGTTATATGGTTTTTATATGACCGTGAATAAAATTATAGTTATATAATATTTTCGGTAAAAATTTCATAAACTTTTAAAAGAAAAACGAATATAAATTTAAAGTAACATGAATATTTTTAAAATTAAATAGTTGTTATGCAGATTATATAACAAAATGCTCGTTAAGTCATTTTGCTTGTAACAATGGTAAATGCTGAAATTACAGCATAACGAGTTCATTGAGTGGAATGAAGATATGCTGTATTTATTTGAATATTACATGTTACCAGTTAAAAAAATCATTAATAAAAAATAAAGATTTAAATATTGAAAAGGTACTTTTTAAAAGTGTAGTTATAAACTTTCAATGTTTTAATTTGACAAAAGGATAAAAATGAAAAATAAATATATTATATTGTTATTTAGCCTGATTCTAATTTCTTTGGAATCATGGGCTCAGATGGCATTAACATCATCGGATACCTTAAATCTGGATGAAATATTAATTACAGGAAGCAAAAAAAAATCTATTAATCGTAAAGATATAAATGGAAAAATTCTTGAACTTCAAAATCCTCATGATGGGGGAGAGTTATTTATAAATCAGCCTGGTTTTGGTATTGTTAAAAAAGGAAACTATGCTATGGAACCTGTTTTAAGGGGCTTTAAATATCGACAGTTAAACATTCAGTTTGATGGTGGTGTACATAGTACTAATGCATGTCCCAATAGGATGGATCCTGCAATTTCACAGATTTCTGTTGAGGACATCCAGCGTATAGAAGTTGTTTATGGCCCTTATAGCGTTAGGTTTGGCCCTGTTTTTGGAGGAATAATTAATGTTGTAAGCAAAAGGCCTTTACGGGGATCAAGAGCTTTTGCAAGTTCTGTTACGGCCGGATATCAATCTAATGGCAATAACTTTTATTCTGATTTTTTCACACAAGTGGTGAAGAAAAGATTTGATTTCTCTGCTAATATTGGGTATAAAAATTATGGAAATTATAAAAGCGGTTCGGGAGAAACTATTATGTCTTCCTTTAAACGAACCGGCTATACAACACGCTTAGGCTATAATATTTCTGATAAACAACGATTACAATTTACACTCAGGCAAAGTTTTGCAAGAGATGTTTTATATGCCGGTTTGCCTATGGATGCTGATGAAGATAACAGTAGTATTTTATCTTTAGATTATGGTGTGTCTGATATATCTAAATCTGTTTTTTCTTTAAAATTTAAACTGTATGGTTCTTTTATTACACATTTAATGTCAAATAAAAGAAGGCCTAATTATAAATATACTCATGCAAACACGCCACTTACTGCACAAGATATTGGTGGGCGTACAGAACTGGGAATAAGTACCGGCGTAAGAAATGTTTTATATACAGGAATAGATTTTAGGCATATCGGCAAAAACGGGTCGCGAACACGTGAAGTATTTATTAATGCATGTACAGGAATGGTGTTACCACAGCCAAAAACTTTTACTGATAAGGTTTGGCAAAATTCATCAACTAATGATTTTGGAATTTTTCTTGAAAATAAATATTCTATTTCTAAATCATTAACATGGCTTACAGGTTTGCGTTTGGATGAAGTAACCTATTCCATTCTTGATCCTTCAAATGATTTTAAAGTTTTATATAATGGTGATATAAAACCAAAGGGTCGACTTTTGCCGGAAATTACAACAAGTTTAACCTGGAATCTAAATTCTAGCACAACTCTTCAAATTTCATCAGCACGTGCTAGCAGAACTCCCGACCTGTCCGAACTATTTATAAACCATTTAAGCATTGGAGCTGATGCTTACGAATATATTGGGAACCCAGGTCTTAAAGATGAGATTAATTACCAAACGGATTTAAGGTTAGAAAAAGATTTTAAAAATGTAAGTTTATATTCAGATGTTTTTGTTTCATTTTTAAAAAATTATATTACCGCAAGAGTCGATTCATCTGTTATTCGGAAGTTTATGCCATGCAAGCAACCAAAGTATACTAAAAAATTTACAAATATTGGTAAAGCTTTTAAAGCCGGATTTGAAGTTGGTTTGAATTGGAAAATGAATCGCTATATTTTGTATGATTTGTCAGCTTCTTATACTTATGCTCAAAATATTAGCTGGAATGAACCTCTTCCTGAAATAGAGCCATTCACAATTGTTTCGGGAATAGCGTACAATACTACCAAATTTAATTCAAGATTGGATGTGCGCATAGCTGCTAACCAAAATAGAGTGTCTGCAAGTTTTAATGAGCCTAAAACTCCAGGATATGCGGTTTTTGACTGGTATTTGAATGCCAATATTACTAAATCATTGGAATTAAGAATTTCGGTTACAAATATTTTAAACCGAAATTATGTTCAACATTTGAGCCGGGCTTATCGTAATATGAAAAGTAAAAGCCTTTATTTTGAACCGGGAAGAAGTTTTAATTTTAGTTTGAAATGGAATATTTTATAATTAGAATAAATAAGTAATTAATAACTTATTTATTGATAATATAAAGAATTGAAGAATAAAAGTTTGTAAATTTACCATTCTAAATTTCAAAATATGGGGAAACATTCTATTAACCGTAGGCAATTCTTAAAGTCATCATTAATTGCGGTAGGATCTCTTACTGCCGTTGGTGTAGGAGTTGGTTATCTTCAGAAAGTAACTACTGAAGAGCGAATAAATCAGAAATTTTTACGACCACCAGGTGCTATTAAAGAAAAAGATTTTATTTATGCTTGTATAAAATGTGGATTATGTATACAAATTTGTCCGGTACATGCTATTAAATTTGCAGGTATTAAAGAAGGTCTTGCTTACGGCACTCCTTATATTGATGTACGTGAACAGGCCTGCGATTTTTCATGCGATTCTATACAATGTGTTGAAACCTGTCCAACCTCAGCACTTTACTTTGTGCCTTTTAAAATGGCAGGAGAAAAAGCAATTGAAAAGTATAATTTAACCCATAAAGCTGATGTAAATTATAATCCTTTTCCTGTACAAATAAAAGCTATGAAAAGCATTGTGCGAATGGGCAAAGCAAAAATTAATACCGGAACATGTCTGGCATATAAGGGTAAAGGATTTAAAGGCACACCAAGAGGCGATAAATTTAAAGGTGTAAACCGTTCTCCTTATTCTCAGGATCAGCGTGCAACACCTGTTAGAGATAAATTTTACGATGAAAAAATTTGTCATATTTGTGTTAAAGAATGTCCAATAGGTGAAACGGCTATAATACAGAAAAAGAACGACAAGGGGCTGCTTGTCCCTGAGGTTTTGGATGGCTGCACAGGTTGTGGTGTTTGTGTAATGGTATGCCCAACGGAAGAGCCAAGTATTGTTATAGAACCAATTAAATCATGAATGTTATGAATTGGAGAATGAATAAAAATAAACCTTTACCTGCAAAAAGAAAAGAGGATATTCCATATATTAAGGAAGGTATAACTTTTAAAGAATGGAAAGCTAAAAACGGTAGTGGCCATAAATGGAGATCCATCCGCTGGACTGTTTTAATTAGCATTAACGTTTTGTTTATTATATCTTTTTCATTGGATTTAGCAATTTTAGAAGGTTCTTTAAGTGGCTCCCGTTTAATTGGTTTTTATTTAATGGATCCGTTTAATTCGTTACAAGAATTAGTTATTTCTGCCTATAGTGGGCATTTTGGCTTGTTGACAATGAACTTTGCCATAGGTGCTCTCACTATTTTATTTTTTTATTTTTTAATGGGCGGACGAACCTATTGTTCCTGGATATGCCCTTATCATTTTCTTGCTGAATGGGGTGATAAACTACATAATTATCTGGTAAAAAAGAAAAAAATTAAAGAACATAAATTTAATATTTATTTACGTTTTGTTTTTTGGACCGGATTTTTACTTTTAGCCTTATTAACTCAAAACCTGGTATTTGAAGATGTTAACCCGGTAGGTATTTTGTCGAGAGCCATGATATATGGACCAGGATTAATTCTTTTATGGGTTCTTGCTTTGCTTATATTTGAGATTGTTTATAGTAAACGGTTTTGGTGTAGTTATATTTGTCCTATAGGTGCAACGTGGAGTATGGTAGGAAAACTTTCTCCATTTGGCGTTAAGTTTGAACTTGATAAGTGTGCACATTGCCGCGATTGTCAGGATGTCTGTGAAGTTCCACATGTACTGTGGTTTGTTGAAAGAGGAAAGGCTACTAAAGTTAGGCATGATGCCGGGTCGGATTGTACACGTTGTGGCTTATGTATTGATGCTTGTCCTGGAAATGCTTTAAATTATACAATAAAAGGTTGGGATAAAATATTATGATTGATGTAGATAAACAACTAGTTCGAGCTGAACACTTGACAAAATCTTTTAATGGTGTTGAAGTACTTAAAAAAATTACATTTAATTTTAATGAAGGAGATCGTATAGCCCTAATTGGACAAAATGGTGCCGGAAAAACGACATTAATTAGGTGTATATTAGGTCAATATGTATTTAATGGAAGTCTGGAAGTACTGGAAAAAAATCCAAGGACAGATCGTGTTAATATTTTAAAGGAAGTTGGTTTTGTTCCACAAATACCACCTCCGCTAAAATTAACTGTTCGTGAATTATTGAAATTTTATAGTACATTAAGTAATACCTCAGCTGATGAATATATTGATATTGCTGAGAGTCTGGGACTGAAGATTAAAGAATCGTTTAAAAAACCTTTTTTGGCGCTTTCTGGTGGAATGAAACAGAAACTGTTAGTATCATTTGCACTGGGTAAAAAACCAACAATTTTAATTATGGATGAGCCGTCTGCAAATTTAGACCCGGCTGCCAGAGAGATTTTCTTTGATTATTTAGGTAAGTATAATAAAGAGGCTTTGCTTTTGCTTAGTAGTCATAGAATGGATGAAATTAAAAATCTTGTTAACCGTGTAATTGAAATGGATTTTGGTAATATTGTTGTTGATAAAAAATTCTCTGATATACCATTTGTCTGATAAATTATAAATTGTAAACATATGAAACGTCCATGTTTGAATAATTATTAAATCGCACAGGAAAATGATTATTCAATCATGGTAAGTTCCATGTGACCAATGAAATATAAAATTATAAACACATGAAAAAATTATTCTTTTTTTTATCTATTGTCATTTTTTTGAGTGCTTGTTCTCATAATTCTGATTTTCATCCCCGAAAGGTTAATTATGATAGAGATGTTTGCGCTCAATGTTTAATGGGAATCGCTGATCAGCCTTATGCGGTTCAGGCCATTAACTCGAGTGGTCAGGTTTTGTGGTTTGACGATATAGGTTGTTTGGTTAACTATACAAAAACTCCGAGCTGGAAAAAGTTTATTAATAATAGGCCTTATAAAATATGGGTAGGAAACAGTAATGGCGCAAGCGGTGATAAATGGCTTGAATTACAAAAGGCTTATTTTACTTATGGAAAACATACTCCCATGGGATATGGCTATAGTGCGGTAAAGACTCCTTCTGATTCATCTTTTACTTTTATCCAAGTTGAAAAACGAATTATTGAGGGAAAAACAATGAGGGAAGAATTCTTGAAAAAAAACCACATGATGGGTAAAGGAATGAAACATAATAAACAACATTAATTTTCAGAAATTCCCCCTTTTTAAAAAATATTTGTATCTGTTTTGAGGTAAAATACCTTTACACTTGCAATCAACAAGTGAAATTAAATTATAAAAACTAGTTTTTTAATAACATATATTAATCAAGTGATAAAATTAATAACTAAAGAATTTAGGTCTGTTCTAAAGTTGGATTTGAACCAAACACTTAGGACTAAAGGATTTTGGATATATAGCATTCTTTTTGGCGGGTTTATAGCATTCTTATTCGTTTCCGGAATTACAGAAACCCAAATTATTGGATTTGTTGGATTAGGTCGACTAATGGTTACTTTTATGCAGGTTTGTATGGTAATTATTCCTATTTATGTTCTGATTACAGTTGTTCGTTCAATTGTAGGAGATAAAGAAAATAATGTTATGGAATATATGCTTTCATTACCAGTCTCTTTTAGTGATTTCTTTTGGGGTAAATTTGTTGCTAAATTTATTGTGATTTATATTCCTTTATTTGTTTCTTTACTTTTAGCAGTAATATGGGGTGCTATTTCTAACCTGGATATTCCATGGAATATGTTTTTCTTGTATAGTGCCTTACTTGCCGCTATGGTTTTCTGCTTTCTTGGAATTGGAATGTTAATTTCGGTTTATGCTCGTTCACAAGATTTTGCAGTAAGTTTTGCGTTTGTTATTTGGTTGATTCTTGTGGCTTTTATAGACTTACTGTTAATGGGGATTTTATTGAAATTTAGGGTAGATCCTCAATGGGTTATTGGTATTGGTATGCTAAATCCATTGCAGGTTTTTAGAGTAGGGGTTTTGGTTTTGTTTGATCCGAAATTAACAGTTATGGGGCCTGCAGCATATTTTATTTTAGATACCGTTAGCAGAAGTGCCTTTATTGTTTTTTCAATATTATATCCAATATCTATTGGCCTTTTATTTGCCTGGTGGGGAAACAGAAGGTTTAATAATAAGGATGTTATATAGTTATCTTTAAGCTTTTTTATTTTTTGATGTATTTTATAACCGATAAAAATTTAAATATGAAACGAAAAGTTATACTTATCGGACTAAGTTTATTTACACTTATTATCTACTTTTCTTCTTGTGAGAATTTTTCTGCAAAGAATAATAACAAACCTTCAACATTTAAAAAAAATAGTAATGAATTATTGAAGCTTCCGGCTTTTCTTTCTGATAAAGAAAAAGAAGAAATTATTAATGATAATGATAGTTTAAGAGATGAGAAACCTACCCATAAAGGATTAAAGCCTTTACCACAGGATTTCGATGACTTTAGAAAAGCTGATCTTGATAAAGTATATTGGAAAGGAATGAAGGCTGTAGGAGCTGATTTCAGAGGTGCTTCTTTAAGATCTGCTAATTGTGAAGAAACAAATTTCAACCATAGTGATTTTAGAGTTGCAGATGTGCGTTGGGCACTTTTTAATCGTGCATTGTTATATAATTGTAATTTTAGGCAGGCTATGCTTTTCCATGTTCATGTAACCGATGCACAGCTTGATAGTTCCGATTTTCAGGGAGCTAATATGTTTGGTATGACAGGCCATCGTGCCAGCCTTAAATATTGTAATTTTACCAATGCATTGCTTAAAGATGTTGAATTTACCCATGCTAATTTTAGTTATTCTACTGCTATAAAAACCAGGTTTATTAGAGCTGTTTTGACAAATTCTGACTTTAAGGATTGTAATTTTGCCGGATCTGATTTCAGTGGTGCAGGTTTGGAGGGCGCTAGTTTTAAAGATGCTAACCTGGATGGTGTTAATTTTGGTGGTGCACATCTTCAGGAAACTGATTTTACCGGAGCTAACCTGAAAGGATGTAATTTTTATGGCGCTGAAATGCGAAATACTAATTTTACCAATGCTAAAAATATACCTTCTGAATTAAAAAAATATATTCATGACAATTTTATTACAGATGTTATATCTAATAGAAAATAGTTTTAAACATTTAATAGAATTAAATTTCGCCTGTAAATCGTAGAACAGATGATTAAAAAAATACTAATATTTTCATGGCTTTCTCTAGTTCTTTATTTTCCTTTGATTGGTGGTAATTTGCCGGATAAACATCTTCAAAAATATAATGTAAATACTAAGTTGAGCAAGCTATTTTGGAAGTGCGATATCCATAATGGATATGTTTTAATAAAATCAGGCAGTGTTTTTTTTAGGGATAATCAACCTGTCAAAGGACAGGTTGTTATGTTGATGGATAGCATTATTGATAAAGATATTGATTATAGGCTGATGCGTTTGACTCTTCAAAATGTATTGAAGTCTGATGTCTTTTTTGATGTGGTTAAGTTTCCTGAAGCTACTTTTAACATAGTTCAATCAAAAAAGTTATCTTCTGATAAATATGAAATTACCGGATTTCTATCAGTTAAAGGAATCCCGAATAAAATTCAATTTTTTGTTCATGTAATAAAGCAAAATAATATAATTAAAATTATTTCTGCACCATTTAAAATTAACAGACTGGAATGGGGTTTAAAAAGTTATTCTTCAAAATCGGCTACTGATGATCAGAACTTTATTGTCAGCGATAATATTCAGTTTAAATTTATTTTATATCTTTTTCCGGTAAAGGATCCTTAATTTTTATTTCACTAAACTATCTATGTTTTGGAAGTGCATAAATGCAATTTCTTTTTCTAAATCTTCTTTCATATCATAAATGGTTTTTTCTGAAAGTAATTTGTAAAAATTACCTTTAATTATTTGATATTGATTATGAATGGGGCAAGGTCTGTCTTCATTACATTCATGTAAACCTAAACCGCAAGAATTAAAAAATTCCAGGCCTTCTATTGCGTCAATTAAGTTTAGTATAGAAATATTATCACCACCTTCCGGGAGATAAAATCCTCCATGTGGTCCTTTAACAGAATGAATAATGTGTTTTTTTGCTAGATCTTGTAGTACTTTACCTAAATAATGTTCAGGAAAATTTAATGCTTTAGCAATTTCTTTAATTCCCAAGCGTTTTTCAGAACTTGAGTAAATTGCTAAATATACCATTGCTCTTATTGCATATTCAGAAGATTTTGAAAAAAACATGAAATTTTATATTTATGATTAATTTATTAGGTTATATTAATTATCGTATTGTTTTATAATTGTTCAATGGCCTTTTTCCCTTCATCAGTTATCATTTCTGGTGACCAAACAGGATCCCAAACTAACTCTACATTTACTTTATATTCCGGAAAATTAGATTCTAATACTACTTGAGCGTTCTCTAATATTACATCTCCTAAAGGGCATCCCCTGGTTGATAAAGTCATAACAACGTTAATTGTTTTGTTATCTTCATCTTTGGTTATTTCATAAACTAAGCCTAAATCGATGATATTTACTGCTATTTCCGGATCGATGACTGTTTTAAGTATTTCTGCTACTTGTTGCTCCTGAGAGGTTAAATTTTTAATATCACTCATGATTCAATTTGTTTTTTGTAAAAAATAATTTTATAAACATTATAATTATATAATACAGCTGTGAATATAAATATAACTGCTGAAATTTGAATAAGCCATACTAATGCACTTAGTTCCCCAATAATTAATAAAATAAAAGCAATTAAATGACTATTGGTGTGCCACTGTGCAATTTTATCTGAATACAGCTCCTGTGGTAATGGGGTTTTTTGTTTCCCTACCTTTCCCTGATACCTTTTTAACCATATGATAAATGGAAATGTTTTATAGGTTTGTCCCAAAATTAATGAAGTCAGAAAACCGAAAATTATAGTCGTAATAAATGCTATGTCAATCCGGTATTGGAAAGGAGCGGTGAAATCTAGTTTTATTATTGCAAAAATTCCTAATATTAATGCAAAAGCTAATAATATAAAGGCACTTTTAGATAATTTCATGCCTGTATCTAAATTTTTGCGAAACCTATGTTTAAAAGCATAATAATTAAAATATAAAAATAAAGAAATTCCACAAAAAATTATAAATGAGGCAAATAATATTAGCCAAAATTGTGGATAGAAATAAAAAGCACCTACTAATAAAATCAAGCCGGCATTTAGAAAATAATATGCATATTTTAGAAGATGTTCAGGTAACTTATGAATTACTAAAAACATCGGCATTAGTTTACTGGCCACACCTATAACCAGAAACAGAAACCATCCTATTAATCCCAGGTTGATATGCATTTTTAATAAATCCAATATATTTACCGGAATAAATGGATGTGCAAAATTTATAATCATTAAAATTGCCAGAGATACAGTTAATACTAAATAAATAATACCTGTTACAATAAATAAATTACCAATGTCTCTGCGTTCAGTTTTTGCTGCTGTTAACAAGGTATTTATTGCAAAAAGAATTACTGCAACTAAAATTAAAGAGCCTGAAATTTCAAACCATCTCCAGTTTTGGTTGGGCCCAAAATTAGCTTCCCAAAAGGATATAACTAAGATAATTAGCCCGCTTCCAAATAGGTAAAAGGTTAAATGTGCCATGAACTCACTTTTCAGTTTTACTTCCATTACAACCGGAATGAGTTGATATAATGCACCAAAAATTATCATGGTGATAAATCCCAATACCATTAAATGTGTTATAGTTAACATGTGTGAATTTAAATGGAATGGAAGTATTAACTGCGGAGCTGCGATTAAAATTAATATAGTTGCAATTAAAAACATAAATGCTCCAAATAAAAAATGTGGAATAACCACCGATGTTGAAGGTGCGTTTTTTGTACTTAGACCTGCTTGCATTACTTATAAATTATAAGTTCCAGATTATTTTCATCAATTTCTTTTTTGACAAGTTTAAATTGTCGATTCTCAAGTTCAGGTAACAAATATTGTGGTAGGCGCTTATGATGTACGTATAAAGCTTCTCCTGTTGAAAGTGTTTCTAATTTTTCTAAAATTTTAACCATTGGCATCGGCATTTCCAAATCGCGAACATCTATTTCTTTCATCTTGCCGTTAAAGCGTTTTTCTACATCTTCAAAGCTTTCATTTTTTTTACTTTGATTACCGGTATTGCCGGTTGTTTCTGTATAATTTTCGACTTTCTTTAAGTAGCAATGTATTAAACCCGGTTCTGGTCGTTGGGTTTCATATTCATATCCCTTTTTTTTAAGCAAGTTTAATAAAGGAACCGGTTCAAATGTATTTATAATCAATAGTGTTTGATCATCATCCATAGTTTTTAGGGTCTTCATAATTTCGTCAAAAGGATCTACACCACCAGCAAGTATAGGCCTGGCATCAAGTGTAACAACTTTATCTTTATTTATCATATTATTAAAGTGTTTTGTGTTAACTTCTTTATTATTTTCTGTATAATCAACCTCATAACCATGGTCTTCCAGTTTTTTTAAAAACTCATGGGTGCTAATACCACCAATTTTGGCAGCGTCACTTACCGAAACCCTGGAAGCTAGCATTTTACATAAAATAGGATTCTTCAACTTCCTAAAATGCTTATTGATTGATGCTATTACATCAATAACATTTTTGTCATATTTAATAATGGTTGATATCTTTGTTTTATCTGTAATCTTCATTTTATTTTTGATTTAAAAATCATCGCAAAAATAATAAAAAATTTATAATAAAAGATATAAAGACCTTAACATCTTTTATTATATAAAGTAAAAAATTATGATACAGTTGATTTATAGATTTTTAATAAAAGTAATAATCTTCCACCTAAATAATAAAAACAAATAAATTTGAAGAAGGTTTAACATTTAAGCATATTTTTGCAGGATATTAAAAGCATACATTTATATTATTGGATTTTTAAATTATCATAAAGGGTTAGAGCAATTATTACGCTTTATTGTTAGTACAACACTTTGTATATTTTTTTAACATTACAGATGTTGTAAAAGGAAATAAAGCTAAGAAATTGACTATTTATTTCTTATTAATATGCCTGGAATGCTTTTTATCGCGACTAAATTTATTAAATAATGAAGATTTCAAAGGGATGTAAAGCCAGGGTTGTATATGTATTATATAACGCTGATAATAATGAAGTAATTGAGCAGGTAAGCGAAAATAACCCTGTGGTTTTTAATTTTGGTACAGGAATGTTACTTGAAGGTTTCGAAACTAATTTATCCGGTCTTTCTAAAGGTGATACTTTTGATTTTGTTGTAAAGGCTAAGGACGCATATGGTCCAAGAGATAGTTATGCTGTATTTGATTTGCCAAAAGATACCTTTGCAGTAAATGGAAAACTGGACACTAAGCTATTAAAAATAGGAAATAGATTTCCAATGCAAGATAATAACGGAAATCAACATGAAGGGATGATAATTTCTATACATGAAGATACGGTTACTATGGATTTTAATCATCCTTTAGCAGGAATAGATTTACGTTTTGTAGGAAAGGTGATAGAAGTAATTTTGGAAGAATAATGTTTATATAATAAGTTTCATCATTTTGGTAAATATGTTTATGGATTGATATTTAGGCCTATTTAAACCTATTTAAACATAAAATATTATTTATTTAAAGCTTGATTAATAACTATTTAAATTTAATATAGTAAAATAAATCTACCTTATGGGGCGGAAATGTATTCATTGTGGAGCTGATTGTGGAACAAACCCTGTTATATGGGATGAAATGCCTTTTTGCTGCCATGGTTGTAAAACAGTTTATCAGATATTAAATGAAAAAAAACTGGACAAGTATTACGAAATACAGCCAATGTCCGGAGTAAAAATTGAAAATGTTAATTTAGGAAATAAGTATGCATATCTTGATAATAATGAAATAGCTGATAAATTAATTGAATTTTCTGATGGAGGTGTTAGCCGTGTTTCTCTATACATACCTTCGATTCATTGTGCTTCATGTATTTGGCTGCTTGAAAATTTACGCACACTGAATAATGGAATTTTACAATCAATGGTAAATTTTCCTAAGAAAAAAGTTTCTATTACTTATAAACCATCTGAAATTTCTCTTCGGCAACTTGTTGAATTATTAGCATCAATCCATTATATTCCTGAGATAACCCTCGACCAACTGGAGGATAAAAAAAATAAAAAAACTGACAGAAAATTAATTTCTAAAATTGGTGTGGCCGGTTTTAGTTTGTTAAACGTAATGGCATATAATTTCCCGGAATATTTACCGGGAAAGGAACATCTTTCTACAGAATTTGTAAAGTTTTTTGGATGGATGAGTATTTTATTAAGTATTCCGGTTGTATTTTATAGTGCTTCCGATTATTATCAATCTGCAATAAAAGGTCTAAAGCATAAAATTATTAATATAGATGTACCTATTAGTTTGGGCATTTTTACTTTGTTTATACAGAGTTTTTATGATATTTTTTTGGGTCAGGGTATTGGATATCTGGATTCATTAGTAGGGTTGGTATTTTTTCTTCTAATTGGAAAATGGTATCAGACAAAAACTTATAATGCTTTATCCTTTGACAGAAATTATAAATCATATTTTCCTATTGCCATTACCATAATTAAATCTGATCTGTCAGAGGAAATTATATCTATGTCTAAATTGAAAGTCGGTAATGAAATAATTATTAGGAATCAAGAGCTTATTCCGGCAGATTCTATTTTGATAAGTGACACCGCTAATATTGATTATTCATTTGTAACAGGCGAATCCATACCGGTAGGAAAAAAACGTGGAGAAGTAATTTATGCAGGAGGAAGACAGGTTGGCCCGGCCATTCGCTTAAAAGTTGAAAAAACTGTCGAGCAAAGTTATTTAACTCAACTATGGAATCAGGATTCGGAAAAAAATATTAATTCCAATCTGGATTCTGTAATAAATAAAGTCAGTAACTATTTTACCATAGTTATTTTAACTATTGCAAGTATTGCCGGCATTTATTGGTGGTTATCAGATCCTTCAATTGCCCTGTTTGCATTTACTTCGGTTTTAATTATTGCCTGCCCATGTGCTTTGGCTTTAACAATACCTTTTACTTTCGGAAATACTATGCGTGTTTTTGGTAAAGCGGGTTTTTATATAAAAAATACTTCTGTTATTGAAGGGTTACATAAAATAGATACTATTGTTTTCGACAAAACGGGTACTATCACACATTCTAAATCTATGAAAGCTGTTTTTGTTGGGGATAAACTTAGTAAAAACTCATTACTATTGATAAAATCTTTGGTGTCACAGTCAGCGCATCCGCTTAGTTTAAGTATTGCTGCTTCAATACATGGTAATTCTCAAGCAATGGTTGAAAATTTCCAGGAAATACCCTCAATGGGAATAACCGGAGTTGTAAATGGTGTCAGGGTAAATATAGGATCACGAAAATTTGTTACCGGAAAAGAAGATGAAAATCCTAATGAAACAAGAGTTTATGTTTTTATCAAAGATCATATTTTAGGGTATTTTAAGATAGAAAATAAATATAGATCAGGCCTTGATAAGGTAGTAAAATCTTTAAAATTAAAATACAACCTTTATTTGATTTCAGGTGATAATGAATCTGAAAAAACAAATCTAAAACAAATTTTTGGAGACGAAACTAAATTATTTTTTAATCAGAGCCCTACCGATAAAAAAGTATTTATAAGAAAACTTAAAGAAGAAGGTAGAAGGGTAATGATGATAGGGGACGGCTTGAATGATGCCGGTGCATTACTTGAAAGCGATGTTGGCATCACTATTGCCGATGATGTATATCAGTTTTCTCCGGCTTGCGATGGAATTATTGAGTCCTCTTCTTTTTATAAATTACATAAGTATTTGAAATTTATTAACTACTCGATGAATATTGTTAGAATTAGTTTTATATTATCTTTTATTTATAATATCGTAGGAATTTCTTTTGCTGTTTCAGGGCATATGACCCCTTTACTCGCTGCTGTTTTAATGCCCGTTAGTTCGGTTAGTGTAGTCGCATTTGTTACATTTTTTATCCGGTTTAAAGGAAAATCTTTGAAGAAGTAAGCTTATCATATTTTTATTTACGAGTGATAAATTATTAATTTATTTAATATTAGTCTTTTAATAGTTGCGGAAGAAACAAATAAAAAATTACCTATTTATATATGGTAATTGTTAAAAATTATTAATTTTGGCCAATCTCTATTTTAGAGCATAAATACCTAAATACTTAAATGTCTGTAATTATTATTTTAGTGTTAATCGGAGTAGTTGTAGCAGGAGGGTTTCTTGTTGCATTTATATGGGCTGTTAAAAGTGGCCAGTATGATGATATCCAATCGCCTGCCGTAAGAATTCTTTATGATAATAAAGAATTCTCTGAAAATGTTACAGAAAGTACTACTGAAGAAGATAAAATCGATAATAATTAATGGTTTAATAATTTGAATATGAAGTTAGAAAAATTTACGTATGATAACCAACTTTCCAAGTTGTTTATGTTTGCAACGGTTTTTTGGGGAACTATTGGGATGTTAGTGGGTTTAACTATTGCTTTTGAATTAATATTCCCCGGTCTGAATGGTGGAATTTCCTGGCTCACTTTTAGCCGGATTCGTCCAATTCACACTAATGCTGTAATTTTTGCCTTTGTTGGAAACGGTATTTTTACGGCGGTATATTACTCTTCTCCCAGGCTACTGAAAACACCAATGTTTAGTAAGGTTTTAGGCAAAATTCATTTCTGGGGCTGGCAGCTTATAATTTTGGCAGGAGCTATTACACTACCGTTAGGATTGACCCAATCAAAGGAATATGCAGAACTTATTTGGCCTATTGATATTGCAGTAGTTGTTATCTGGGTAATTTTTGGCATTAATTTTTTCGGTACTCTGGCAAAAAGGAGAATGAAACATATATATGTTGCATTATGGTTTTTTATTGCAACCTGGATTACTGTGGCAGTTTTATATATTGTTAATAATTTGCAATTGCCAACAAGTTTGTTGCATAGTTATCCTATTTATGCAGGCGTTCAGGATGCTTTGGTACAATGGTGGTACGGTCATAATGCAGTTGCATTTTTTCTTACTACTCCATATTTGGGGTTAATGTATTATTTCGTCCCGAAAGCTGCAAATCGTCCTATTTACTCATACCGGTTATCAATTATTCACTTTTGGTCTTTAATTTTTATCTATATATGGGCAGGGCCTCATCATTTATTATACTCAGCTTTACCTGACTGGGTTCAGGCATTAAGCGTTGCTTTTTCTATTATGTTATTGGCTCCTTCATGGGGAGGTATGTTAAATGGGTTATTAACATTAAGGGGTGCTTGGGACCGGGTGAGAAAAGACCCGGTTTTAAAAATGTTTGTTGTTGGTGTTACTGCATACGGAATGGCAACTTTTGAAGGGCCGATGCTAGCATTGAAGTCTGTTAATTCTATGAGCCATTTTACCGACTGGACTATTGGTCATGTTCATGTTGGTACACTAGGCTGGAATGGTATGATGACCTTTGGTATGATTTATTGGTTGGTTCCCCGTTTGTTTCAAACAAAATTATTTTCAACAAAATTGGCTAACATCCATTTTTGGATTTCAACATTAGGTTTATTATTTTTTGTTATCCCTTTATATTTTGCCGGTTTTACACAAAGTTTAATGTGGAAACAGTTTACTGCCACCGGACAATTGGCCTATCCTAATTTTCTTGAGACAGTAACTCAAATTATGCCAATGTATTATTTAAGAGCTTTTGGTGGTTCTTTATATTTTATTGGAATGATAATGTTTGTAGTAAATGTATGGAAAACGGCTGCTATAGGTTCTTTTAAACGATATGAAAACGATGAGGCTCCGGCCCTTGAAAAAACCTTTAAAGATGATCCTGTTACCGGATTAAAATGGGGATGGCATCATAGACTGGAAGGGAAAGTTGTTAAGTTTTCAGTTTTTGCTTTAATTGCCATATTGATTGGAAGTTTATTTGAGATGATTCCTATGTTTTTGATTAAATCAAATGTTCCTACAATTGCTGCAGTAAAGCCTTATACTCCTCTTGAATTGCAAGGGCGTGATATTTATGTCAGCAATGGTTGCTATACTTGTCATTCCCAAATGATTCGTCCTTTCCGTTCAGAAACAGAAAGGTATGGGGAGTATACTAAAGCCGGGGAGACAGTTTATGATTTTCCTTTTCAATATGGCTCAAAGCGAACCGGCCCCGATTTAGCAAGAGAGGGAGTTAAAACCTTACCCAACTATAAACCGGATGCCTGGCATTATAATCATATGATGGATCCTCAAAAAATTAATGCTCAGTCAATTATGCCTCCTTATCCGTGGATGGCTACAAAAAAAATAGACTTATCTTCTACTCCTTCAAAAATCAGGGCTATGATGACTTTAGGGGTTCCGTATCCTGAGGGATATGACAAAATTGCCAATAAAGATCTGAAGGTTCAGGCACATAAAATTGCTGAAAACCTGAGATCATCAGGAATTAAAGTTAATGATGATGCTGAGATTATTGCTTTGATAGCATATTTACAACGCTTAGGTACAGATATTTATAAACATAAATAATTCTGATTATGAAGATTGTTATGTATACAATGGAAAAAATTGCTAATGTGGAAGTTTTTCCTATTATTTCTTTTTTTATCTTTTTTATTTTCTTTATTTTTCTTGGACTTCATGTGCTAAGAACCCCTAAGAAATATATTGATGAAATGAGCAATTTACCATTAGATAATAGTCAGAATGAAAATAAATCTGATATTTTAAATTTATAACACCTGTTATTATGAGTCCAGAAGAGAAAAAGAATACAGAACAAAATAAAATTGAATATGATCCGATAACTAATGAACCGTTAGTTCAAGGAGAAAGTTATGACGGAATTAAAGAATTGGATAACGATATGCCAACATGGTATAAATGGTTATTTTACCTAACTATTGTTTTTGCGGTTATCTATTTAGTTAGAATATTTATTTTTAAAGCTCCTGATTTAATTCAAGCCGATGAATATGCAGCAGAAATGACAAAATTTAAAAATTCGGCAACTGAAAAAAAAGCAGCCTCATTTGTTGTTAAATTACAAACTAGTCCTGCCGCGTTAGCAAAAGGTAATGAAATATGGCATCAAATATGTGCTGCATGTCATAGGCCTGATGGTGGAGGTTTGGTCGGCCCAAATATGACTGATAAATATTGGATTCATGGAAATACTGTTCAAGACTTATATAATGTTGTTACAAATGGTGTAATTCAGAAAGGGATGCTGTCTTATAAAAATCAATTATCAAATCAGGACAGACTTGATGTGGTTAGTTATGTTTTGTTAAAATTACAAGGAACCCATCCTAAAAATCCTAAAGCACCCCAAGGTAAATTATATAAATAGTAAAACTTTGAGGTAGTTTGGTTTATGTTTTAAAAATTTATAAAATCTAAATATAATTAGCTCATTTCTGATAAATTCGTAATTGAAAATGGCATCCAATCAAACTAAATCATACAGAGATAAAATTGCTACTGTTGACGAAAAAGGAAAACGAATTTGGATATTTCCTAAAAAACCAAAAGGGAAATTTTATACTAAAAGAAATTTTTTAGCTACCATTTTATTAATAATATTTTATGTTGGCCCATTTTTACAATACAAAGGGCAACCCCTGATGTTATTTAACATTATGGAACGTAAATTTATTATTTTCGGTACTATTTTTTGGCCACAGGATTTTCATTTAATTGTATTGCTAATTCTTACGGCCATTGTTTTTATAATTTTGTTTACTGTTGTATTTGGCAGGTTATTTTGTGGATGGGTTTGCCCTCAAACTATTTTTATGGAATTTGTATTTCGTAAAATTGAATATTTAATTGAGGGTGATGCGGGAAGTCAAAGGAGGTTGGCAAAGCAGCCGTGGAATTCTGAAAAGATTCGTAAAAAGACATTAAAACATGTTATTTTTTATTTAATTGCCTTTGTTACTGCGAATACTTTCTTAGCATATATTATTGGTGTTCATACTTTAATTACAGATATTAAAGAGGGGCCAGGAGAACATTTTTCTGGTTTTATTGGATTACTTATCTTTTCAGGGGTATTCTACTTTATATTTGCATTTTTCAGAGAACAGGTTTGTACAACAGTTTGTCCTTATGGAAGATTGCAAGGCGTACTGATTGATCCGAAAACATTAATTGTTGCTTATGATTATAAGCGAGGTGATCCAAAAAGTCCTTTAAGAAAGGCTACAGAGGCATCCGGTGATTGTATAGATTGTAAATCATGTGTTGCTGTATGCCCTACAGGCATTGATATTAGGAACGGAACACAATTGGAATGCATAAACTGTACAGCCTGTATTGATGCTTGCGATGCAACAATGAATAGAATTAAAAAACCTACGGGTCTCATTAGATATGATTCGGAAGAAGGAATAGAAACGGGTGTTCATCATATATTTAACGCAAGATCAATTGGTTATTCTGTTGTTTTAACAATTCTATTATTGTTTGTTGGATTTTTATTTTCAATTCGTGGTAATTTTGAAGCTACAATATTACGCGCACCCGGAACACTTTATCAAAATTATGGATCTGATAGCATTAGTAATATATATAATTATAATGCAATTAATAAATCACGAACTCCTGTTAAAATGAAGATAAAATTATTATCTCCTAAAGGTAAAATTCATTTTATTGGTAAAATCCCCGTTATTCCTGTCGGTAAAGCAATTAATGGTAGCTTTATGGTTGTTCTTCCTTCAAAAATTATTAAACATTCTGAAATAAATGTTGATATTGGTTTATTTAATGATAAGAAAAAAATAGAAGACTATCATCTAACTTTTGTTGCTTCCAATGCATTGGATAAATAGTATTAAAAACTTAAATTATGAAAAAAATTAAATGGAACTGGGGTACAAAACTGACTATTTTTATTATTCTTTTCATGATACTGGTACTTTCTTTTGTTTATCGATCCATGCAGCATCCGGTTATGTTGGTAGAAAAGGATTATTATCCTAAAGGTATCGAATATCAACAACGTATTGATGAAAGGAATAATGCTGAAATTTTTAAATCTCAATTTCAAATTATTGATTCAGGGAATTTTGTTTTGGTAAAAATACCAAATGTATTTATTGACTCTGGAAACATTGACTTTTTCAGACCTTCAAATATTAAGCTTGATTATAATTATCATATTATTAAAGAAAAGAAAACTGAGATTATATTGCCGGATTCTATATTTAAAGTTGGAAAATATATTGTGAAATTTTACTGGCAATCAAAAGAAAAAAAATATTATCTGGAGAAACAATTCTATTTTAAAAAATGACAACATTTGCCTTAGTTACGTCTTTAACCATTGGTTTGGTTGGAAGCCTTCATTGTATTGGAATGTGCGGACCTATTGCTATTTCTCTTCCTTTGGGAAATAAATCATGGGGACGGCGAACTTTGGGGGGACTAGTTTATAATTTAGGGCGTATTTTGACATACGGACTACTGGGGGCTATTTTTGGTTTTTTAGGAAAAGGAATTGAACTTGCTGGCTTGCAACGTTGGGCATCTATATTAATTGGGTTTATAATGGTTTTATCTGTTATTGCACCTGCTTTATTTACGAAAAAAATTAAACTGGAACATATTCTTTTTGGGTATGCAGGAAGAATGATTGGTAAATTTAGAAAACTTTTTAAAATCAATTCTTTACCTTCTTTATTTCTTATAGGGCTATTAAATGGTATATTGCCCTGCGGTTTAGTGTATGTTGCATTAGCTGGAGCTATAAATACAAACCAGATTATTGGAGGGGTGATTTATATGGTTGTATTTGGTTTGGGAACTCTGCCTGTAATGTTAGCAATTCCTCTTTTAGGGAATATTATTGGTAAAGGTTTTAGGAAAAAATATCAATTTGTTTTATCTTCTTTTGTTGTTTTACTTGGGTTATTATTTGTTTTACGTGGCCTTTCTCTCGGTATTCCTTTTGTCAGTCCACCTCAAAAAATGTTGAAACCACATAAAAAAATGATTAAAATGAATACTTCTAAAAAGAAAAAAAATATGGTTTACTTATTTAATAAATAATATATTTATTAATGTCAATAATAAAAGAAGTTTATTTATTTTCGCTTTAATAAAAATTTTAAATATGAAAAAGCTAAGTTTAATTGTAATTATGGCCGGATTAATAATGTTTGCCGGGAAATCGTATGCTTATTTGGCTCACAAAACAACAAGTAGTAATGAAACTGTGTATGTGGCTTCTGCCGATAACGCGGCTGTTAAATATCCTAAGGGAGCTAAAATTTTTAAAGAAAAATGTGCGGCATGTCATCAGCTTACGGGAATGGGCGTGCCTGGAGCTTTCCCTCCACTAAAAGGATCTGACTTTTTAAAATCAGCAACAAAAGCACGTTTAATCGAACAGGTGCTTAATGGTTCTAATGAGGGATTGACAGTTAATGGAGTTAAATACAGTATTCCAATGCCACCTCAGGTTGATAATTATTCAGATGCAGTAGCTGTTATTAATTATATTTTGAATGCATGGGGTAATAATTACGGAAAGGCTACTTTAGCCGATGCTAAGGGAATTAAAATTAAAAGATAAGTTTCTTTAATATATTTCATTTTGGCGTTCGAGTTTTATTTTTAAAACTCGAACGCTTTTTTATGAGTGGAGGATAATTCTTATAAAAAAGAATAAATTTATTTAAAGTGTTTTTAAATCCTGATATAAAGCTTAGCTAATGTCCTTTTTATATGTCATTTGTTTTACTTTTGTAATAACTGTTGTAAAATAATTTATTTAATATAATATAGTTTATTCTTTTAATATTCCCAAAAAATTGACCATGATGAGAAAGTTTCTTTTTATTTCCTTTTTTGTTTTAATCAATATATCTTTTGTATTTGGTGGCAATAATCAGGAAAGTTCTAAAAAAACAAAAATGACAGTTAATACCGGCCTGGATATTATGAGCAGGTATATATGGCGTGGAATGGAATTTGGAGGAAGTTCCCCTAGTGTTCAGCCTTCAATGGGTTTTAATTATAATAATCTTGAAGTTAATGTGTGGGGTGCATTTTCAACCGGCGGAATAAATCCTTTTCAAGAAGTTGATTTATCTGTTGGGTTAAACATGGTTAATAGACTTTTTACAATAAAATTAACAGATTACTTTTTCCCAATTGAGTGGCATAAAGAAAACTATTTTGATTATTCAAAAAAAAGTACCAGACATATTCTGGAAGGAAGTGTTACTTTTAATGGTACAGAAAAGATTCCATTTTCTTTATTGGTAGCTACTAATTTTTATGGTGCAGATGCCGGAAGAATTAATTCTAATCCGGGATCACCTGATTTTAATAAAAAAGAAGGAATTCAATATTCTACTTATATAGAAGGCTCCTATGCTTTTGATTATTCAGACTATAATATTAATTTTTTTGTGGGAATAAATGCCACCGCACCCAAAAAAGCAAATAAATATACAGGATATATTGGAGAAACGGGGTTTTACGGTAATTCTATTGGTGTTATAAATATTGGACTGTCGGTTAATAAATCAATTAGACTAACAAAACAGTTTTCTTTACCATTAAGTACTCAATTAATTTTTAACCCCCAAAAAGGAAGGGTTTATTTTGTTGCCGGTATATCATTCTAACCCTGTTTTTTTCCGGCATAATAAATTACGATTAAAAAATGAATATCTCCTTTTAAATTAGTTAATTCGTTTATTTAGATTTGCGTGTCCACATGGCATGGCTATTACTTTCATTAATGAATATATAGTGATTAAAAAATTGTATGACTAACAGTCAGATTATTTAATTTATAATGCACTTCTTAGATTCTACTTTTGAGTCGCCATTCCAATCAGACAACTGTTAGTTTGGCATACATACATTCATTTCCTGAAAACATATTGCCTGGAAGGCATTACGATAAATTGCAATACAAGATATCTTTAATATTAATGCTTTTGAAAAATCTTAATCAGCTCTTAATCATCTGGTAATAATAAGGCCGTGTAATAATATACCAAGGCGAATGCAGCCTTGATACAAAATTGATATTTTGTTGTTTAAATAACAACAATATCTAATCTATTAATATGATATAACAGTTTTTATATATTTTCAATAGAGATTATAAAATGTTATTTTATTAAAAGCCCGGCTTTTAGCCAATAATTTGAACTAATTGTTTAATTATATTTGTCTTGTGACGTTTATTAATCTTAATATATTAAGATATAATAATTTGAAATACAGTAAAATATAAATTAAATTTGAATTTTAGTTAAGTTTCATGGTTAAACCAACTCCTCCTCCCAAACCATTGCCATAAGATGACTCAACATTGATTCCCCATTTATCATTCCAAAACCATCGTCCTCCAACTTCAAATCCAAATAGAAAAGTTATTATTTTACCGGCGCCAAAACCAGTTCTAACTCCACCATATAAATCCCATTGTGGATCCAATTGTAAAATTTCTCCTAAATGGTAATCTATTTTTCCAATAAAATCAATTGAGTTAAAATATGTATTAGTATTCTGATCATAACTGCCCCAGTCGTAATTTACAACACCACCAATGGTAATATTTTCTTTGATTCCAAATTCTATTCCGGCATAAAGCGGTCCAAAATTAAGTTGTTTCTCGCCCAATTTAAGTTGTGAATTTCCTTGTGCAGCAAGTAATCCTGAAAAAGATAAAAACATAATTGTTAAAAGAAGATTTTTCATAAAAGAAGATTTTAAATTTTTAAAAATGCAAATATACTATTAATTAACATTTTTGTTTTTAAAATTATCTCATGTGTTTTTCTTGTTAAAGGCTTTGTCATATTATTAATTATTCATTATTTCTTTTTTATTTTTATCTCTAAATTAAGAACTATTTAGAAGAAAATTTCTGTATCAATGGATAAAATTCAATACTTTCGCAATAAAAATTTATTTAATGATTAGCTTCCTGAAAATTCTTTTTATTTTGCTTATTATTTGGTATGGAGCAAAATTATTTTTTAAATATGTTATTCCTTGGTTTATTGTTCGATTTATTAATAAACAACAAAAAAAATATAATAATCAATATAAAAATAATCATTCATCTGAAAATAAAGATGGTATAGAAGTGGAAATAAAAAAACCTCAAAAAGCTAAATCCGACAAGCCTGACTTTGGTGAATATGTTGAATACGAGGAGGTGGATGACGAAAAAGATGATAAAAAAGACCCCGGAAATGATGAGTAAAACTTATTTTAGACAAATTGTGCCCTATCTGGCGGCAATTATTATTTTCTTAGGAATTACATTAATTTATTTTTCTCCATTACTCGAGGGAAAGAAACTAAAACAACATGACATTGCGATGTTTAAAGGAATGTCAAAAGAAATTGTTGATTTTAGAGCTAAAACCGGAGAAGAGCCGCTTTGGACTAATTCTATGTTTGGAGGTATGCCTGCATGGCAAATATCTGTTAAATATTCTGGCAATCTAATGATGGATCTTGACCGTGTGATTAGGCTTGGCTTACCTGGTCCTGCTGATTATGTTTTTTTATATTTTCTTGGGTTTTTTATTCTTTTGCTTATAATGAAAGTAGATCCGTGGGTAGCTATTGTCGGATCAATAGCATACGCACTTTCTTCCTATTTTTTTATTATTCTCGGGGCAGGGCATACTTCTAAGGCTCATGCAATAGGCTATATGGCTCCTGTTTTGGCTGGTATTATTTGGACATATAGAGGCCATATTTGGAAAGGTAGTTTATTGACAGCTGTTGCTCTTTCTTTGGAAATTTTATCCGGGCATCTTCAAATTACCTATTACCTGCTTATTTTAGTAGCTGTTTATGTTGTTTATGTTTTCTTTAAAGATATAAAAGAAAAAAAGCTCCCCTATTTTTTAAAAGCCTCCGGACTATTAATTATTGCAGCTTCTTTTGCTGTGTTAACTAATATTACCAGTTTTCTCGGAACCTATGAATATAGTCAATACACCATGCGTGGAAAGCCGGTTCTTACCAAAGAAAAAAAAATTAAATCTGGTGGGTTGGATAAAGATTATATTACAGCATGGAGTTATGGTATTGGAGAAACTTGGTCTTTGTTATTTCCGGATGTTAAGGGCGGAGCCTCCGGATATATTGGTAAGGAGTTCTCCAAAGAATTAAAAGATACACCGGCACAATTTCGACAAATTATTTCTCAGCAAAATGCTTATTGGGGAAATCAACCAGGAACTTCTGGCCCGGTATATGTCGGAGCTATTGTAGTCTTTTTATTTGTGCTCGGCATGTTTGTTTTAAGAGATAAGTTTAAATGGGCTATGTTGATAGCGACTATCCTGGCCATAATGCTTGCCTGGGGAAAAAACTTTATGGGACTCACCGATTTCTTCATAGATTATATACCCGGATATAATAAATTCAGGGCAGTTTCTATGATTCTTGTAATTGTTGAGTTAACTATTCCTTTAATTGCAATAATGGGATTGGATAGGATTATTAAAAATCCGGCAATTTTGCGAAATAAAATGAACTGGTTTTATGCCTCTCTGGCACTAACCGTTGGAATTGGCTTGCTATTTTATATTTTTCCCACACTCTTCTTTCCATTTTTCAGTAAATTTGAAATGCAACAATTTAGCCAATTAAGGCAAAGCAATAATGCAGCGCAGGTTACAGCTTTTATGGATGCTCTGCAAAATGTAAGGATTGTAATCTTCCGACAGGATATTCTACGAAGTATCTTTTTTATTTTAATAGCTTCGGGGTTATTATATGCTTTTATTTTGGGTAGATTGAAAAGTGGTTGGATGTTATTCCTGTTAGGAATACTTATCCTGATTGATATGGTTGGTGTTGATAGACGTTACCTCAATAATTCTAATTTCGAGATTGCCAAAAAAGCTGAAGTCCCATTCCATAAAACTTTGGCTGATAGATATATTGACAAGGATAAATCTCCGGATTTTAGAGTTGTGGACATTACTAAAAATGTATTTAACGATGCCAGTACTTCTTATTTTCACGAATCTATTGGTGGATATCACGGTGCGAAACTTCAGAGATACCAGGATCTTATAGACTTTTATTTATTAAATGATATTAATAATTTAAGAAAGGTGTTTACACAACATCCAACTCTTCAGTCTATTGACTCTGTTTTACGTAGTGATCAAACCCTTGATATGCTAAACACGAAATACATTATATATAATCCTAATGCAGAACCTATTTTAAATCCTTATGCATTTGGTAATGCATGGATTACTCATAAAGTAAAGTGGGTTAAAAATGCTGATAGTGCAATTGTTGCACTTGGTAAAACTAATCTTAGAGATGTTGCTGTTGTTGATAAAGTTTTTTCAAATATACTTCAAAGTTCAGATTTCATTGTAGATTCTTCGGCAACAATAAAAATGACTTCTTATGCACCTAATCTGTTACGTTACCAATTTAATTCAAAATCACCACAATTGGTTGTTTTCTCAGAGATATATTATCCTCTGGGCTGGGAGGTTACTATAGATGGCAAAAAGGCACAATATTTCAGGGCAGATTATCTTCTTCGTGCAATGACAGTTCCTGCAGGTAATCACCAAATTGTTTTTAAATTTAAACCTAAAGTATGGTCAGTAGGCGAGGTTGTTTCCTTTATCTCCTCATTGTTGTTATTGCTTTTAACAGTATGGGTTTTGTTTGTGGAAATAAGAAAATTTTTTCGAAACTTGAAAAATAACTAGGCATTTGAAGAAAGTTTTAATTATTACATATTACTGGCCTCCCAGTGGGGGAGGAGGTGTGCAGCGCTGGTTAAAATTTGTAAAATATTTTCGTCGGTTTGGATGGTACCCGGTTGTTTTCACTCCCAAAAATCCGGAATATCCGACGGAAGATTACTCTTTGCTTTCTGAAATTCCTAAGGATACCGTTATTATCCGAAATAAAATTTGGGAACCCTATGCCGCTTATAAAAGATTTACAGGAAAAGCGGAATCGGATAGAATTCAAACGGCTTTCTTATCTGAAAAAAAATCACGGCTTCCATGGTTAGAAAATCTCGCTATTTGGATAAGAGGAAATCTGTTTATTCCTGATGCCAGAAAATTTTGGGTTAAACCTTCGGTACGCTATTTACGTAGGTTTTTAAATAAATATCCCGTCGATGTTATTGTTACTACAGGGCCACCGCATAGCACCCATTTAATAGGATTAAAACTGCATAAAGAACTTGGGCTGCCATGGCTGGCTGATTTTAGGGATCCCTGGACTAATATTGATTTTTATGAGAATCTTAAGTTGGGAAAACGTGCCGATAAACTCCATCACAAATTGGAAAAAGAAGTTCTTGAAATGGCTGATGCTGTTTCTGTGGTTAGCCCTGGTATGAAACGAGAGTTTTTAGAAATAGTAAATAGAAAATATTATGTAATACCAAATGGCTTTGATAGGGAGGATGTTAACCTTAAGCAAAAGGTTTCTGTGAAAAGAGATAAGTTTATTATTTCTCATATTGGGTCTCTTACTCCCACAAGAAATTCACCTGCTTTATGGAAGGTCTTGAAAGAACTGGTGCATGAAAATAAAGTTTTCGCCGGGATGTTGGAAATAAGAAATGTGGGTAGTATTGATTTCCAGGCTATTGAGAGTATAAAGAAACAAGGTGTTGAGAAATATCTTACTCGTATAGATTATATTCCACACGAGGATGTAATTGTTGAACAACATCAGGCGGCAGTATTACTATTATTGATAAATAATACACCAAATTCTAAACTTATTCTTACAGGAAAATTATTTGAATATCTTGCCTCAGGCCGTCCTATAATATCTATTGGCCCTTTAGATGGTGATGCAGCCCGGATTATTACAGAAACAAATTGTGGAAAAGTTTTTGATTTTTCTGATGAAAAGAATTTGAAAAAAGAAATTATCAGACTTTTTGATGCTTTTATTAATGATAAAGAAAAACCTGTCTGCAAAAATGTAGAAAAATTTGAACGACAAAAATTAACTGAAAAAATGTCGGAAGTACTTCTTAGTATTACCTCATCAAAACCAAGTAAATAAATCTTCTTTTATTTGTGGCGTTTCAAGTAGTCGGGAAACAAACTGACTGATATCATAGTTTTTATCATTGAACACTTTGTACAATTCTTTTAACATAAGTTCCTTTGTTCTGATATTCCTCTTTTTAGCAATTTTATCTACAAAAATATTAGTCGCTATTCTTCCTTCTAAAACTACTTGTTCACTAATATAATCGGTGAAAAAACCTTTTCCTATTAATAATCCTAAGGTTCGGTTACGGCTCATATCATTTAATGCTGTTAAACTGAAATCTCCAAAACCACAGTAATTAAAAATGGTTTTTTCTTTTCCTCCAAATCTGGACAAAAGATATCGAATTTCGTTTATCGAACGTGTTAAAATAAGAGACCTTAAATTGGGAGAATCATAATGAGCATCTACAATGCCCATGATAATAGCATAAATGTTCTTTAATATACTGGAAAGTTCAGTTCCTACTACATCTGTATTGAAATCCAGATAAATAGAAGTTTTATCAAATAATTTTGTGAATATTTCATTATATTTTGAACTTCGTGCAGAAACAGTCATACCTGTAGGAACCTGATTGATTATTTCTCTGGCAAATGAGGGCCCTTTAAAACAAACTACAGGGTTAGGAATTATTCTTTCAATACACTCAGGAATAGTACTGTCTTCCTTACCAAAACCTTTAGCCATATTTACTAATATTGCTTTAGGATTGATGTATTGCATGTTCTTTTCTACATAATTAACAATTACGGTTGATGGAATTCCGAAAAAAATTAAATCAGCATTTTTAAGCGAAGAAAGGTCATCTGTTGCCAATATGTCCGGATGCAAAGGAACAGTTGGAAAATATTTCTTATTAATGTGTTCTTGGTTAATTGAATTAATCACCTCTTTTTCTATTGAAATAATTTCCACAAGAAATTTCTCTCTTTGACTAAGTATTTGAGCAAAAGAAGTTGAAATGGCTCCGCTGCCTATAAAACTTATCTTTATCGGGTGATTCATCTCCGTATTTTTATTATAAGTGTGCAAAGTTACAAATTAAAGCTTTTATTCATAATCTCTTTATAGTTTTATATTTTCTTGGAAAGGTGGTACTTATCCTGATTGTGCTTCCGTTTGTTATCTACATGTATAAAGTTAAGCGGATAAGTATAATTTAATTGTTACTTAACCATATCTGGTTGTTATGGTTAATAGTAATAATCAAGTTGTCGTTTTTTTTATCTTTGTGGCAAATCATAAATGTAATTGTTTCCGAAAAAGTGAATCTTTTAAAGTAATGAGCCTTACAAAAACTGTTATCATTCTTCTTAATTGGAATAATGCCAAAGACACTATTGAATGTGTTGATTCGTTATTGATAGCAGTAAAAAATACTGAAAGTTATATTGTTATTTTTGATAATAATTCTGTTGACAAATCGGTTAAAAATATTCAACAACATCTTATAAAACAAAGGATAGAATATTCTTTATATGATAAACAGAATGGTTCTTTTGTACCTAATGTTAAAGCAAAAAATTCAAAAATACTTTTACTTCAAAATGATGAAAACTTTGGTTTTGCTAAAGGTAATAATGAAGCAATCAAAGTTGTAAAAAAATTGTTTCCTGACCGTTTTGATCGATTTTTTCTGTTAAATAATGATACTATTGTTCAGGAAAAAACATTGGTTTCCTTATTTTCATGTGCAGATAAAAATAAAGATATAAAAGTGTGGACTCCAGTAATTGTATATGCCGACAACCCGCAAATTATATGGAATGCCGGTGGTTATTTGGGAAAATGGGGCGGAAAAAAATATATTGGTCATAAAAAACTTCGTACCAGCTTTCCTGCTAAAGGATACCGTTTAATTACTTTTATTACCGGATGTGCTTTATTAGTAGACAAAGAACTAACAAATGATGGTAACTTATTAAATGAAGATTTCTTTTTTGGTGAAGAAGATTACTATTTTTCATTGAAAATGAAAAAGAAAAATGTTAAAATGGGTGTTTGCTTTGAATCGGAATTGATGCATAAGGTAAGTACCTCAATTAAAAAAGTTTCATCAGCCAATCATTTGCCATTATTTTACATTAATTATCTGAATAGAATTATTAATATGAAAAATTGGATGTCGGATGGAGTTTATAAAATTTGGAAGCCCGGCTTTATAATGCATGCTGCATTTAATACTTGGTGGAAGAGGTGGTATTCTTTTGGTGAAATGACAAGGTTCGTTCATTTATTGTCAAAAAATTCAAAAAATAAGCAGCAAGTAACACGAGAAGATTTTTTTGGAGCAAAAAAGTTATTTTGAAATAATAATAAGTAATAATCTACTATATACGTAGTTTTTGATCTCTTTTAAGGGTATGATATGGATTCAATAGAAAAAATACATGAAAACAAAGCGGCTGAAGGGTATTTTGCAACCATTAATTCAGATTTGGTTAGTCAGATTCCTTATCAGCCGGGTAAAATACTTGATGTTGGGTGTGCAACCGGAAATCTTGGCCAGGAGGTTATTGATAAAAAGCATCCTGAAATATATGAAGGAATTGAAGTTGTCCCATCAGTAGCAAAAATAGCAAAGAAATATTTGTCAAAAGTATATGTTGGGCAGGCTGAGGAGTGGTTAAGTAAATTAAAAACAGGATATTATGATTGGGTTATTCTTGCTGATTCCCTTGAACATACCGTTGACCCATGGTCAATATTGAAAGAAGTTAATCGTATTCTTAAAGAGGATGGACATATTATTGTAAGCTTGCCAAATGTTCGTAATTTGGGTGTTATAACTGAAGTACTTGTAAAAGGAACATGGAATTATAAGGAAATGGGTATATTGGATAAAGGCCATTTGCGATTCTTTACAAGAAAAAATATTTTGAAAATGTTATCTGATTATGGATTTGAGACAGAGTTAATCTATTCTAATCCTAGAAATAAATGGAAAAAGATGAAGGGTCGTCTCATTGCTCGTGTCATTTCTTTGCTCATTGGAAAACCTTCAGATTATGAAGAGTTTATTACAGTGCAATGGCGTATTGTAGCTAAAAAAATTAAAGATGTATAATTAACTTAATTTTTAATAAAATTATGCCCTCTCCTAAATTTTCAATACTGTGCCCTACATATAATCATGAATCGTACATTGCTCAGTGTATTGAATCGGTTAAGCAACAAACATTTCAGGATTGGGAATTGCTTATTTTGGATGACGGTTCATCGGATAAAACCGGAGAAGTTGTAAAGCTCTTTTTAAAAGATAAACGAATCCATTATTTTCACCAGGAAAATAAAGGCGCGGGTAAAGTCCCGGAGAATTATAACATCTTACTTAATAAAGCCAAAGGTAATTTTATTACGATTTTGGAAGGAGATGATTTTGCTTCGCCGCATTTACTTGAAGAGCATTTAAAAGCATTTGATAAAAAACCTAATTCTATTTTATCATTTAATATTGTAAATGTTATGGAACCGGGTTATAACTGGACAGCTCCTAAGCTCCCAAAAAATGAAAATGAAAAATTAATATTTGAAAATATTCCTGTGGGTAATGCTCTTAATGAACTTTTTTTTAGATGTTTTATTCCTGCACAAGGAGTTACTATTCGTAGAGATATTCTAATTGAAGCCGGCGGGTTTGAAAAGGTTGAAGGACTGCCAACAGTAGATTATCCTACATGGCTTAAACTTGCTCAAAAAGGAAGTTTTATTTTCGTACCTAAAGTGCTGGCTAATTGGCGCAGGCACCAAACACAATCTACAAAACAAAGAATTGTAATCTTGACAAAATTAATGCTCCCTGAATTTTTAAATACATATGATAATTTACCTGACAACTTAAAATCTGCTTTAAAAGTTTCCAGATCGCAAATAAAAAATCATTGGGATGTTCAGCTGACTAAAATTCTTATACGGGGGGGGAATTACCAATTACAATCGGGACAGTGGAAACAGGCTAGGCAATATTATATGGAGTCATTTAAAAAATGGACATCCGTTATTTTTTTATGGAGAACTAAAGCTACTATTGGGCTTTTATTTTCTTTTTTTCATATACCATGGTTTCATTGGAAGTCAAAAACTAAATAATTAATGATTAAACTTATTTCCCTGCTATTGAAAGTAATTTATTTATCCGTGTAGTGTATTCTTCAGAAATATTCCAGAAATAAGCTATAGGCATGTATAAAATTGTAATAATTGCTGATCGTAAGAATATATCTATCCAAATATTGTTTTGCTCAGGAATAAATAATAGAATTATATAAACAAGACCGCCCAAAAGTACAATCTTTAAATTTTTTATTCCTAAAGGAAGCATTTTCATTTTTAAATAGATGTATGTCATTTGAATAACATTTATGATTACTTGAGATAGGAATGTCGCAAGAGCAGCACCCGTAATTCCAAGAATGGGAATAAATATATAGTTGGTGATAACTACAATGCCAAAAAATATTATGTTAAATAAAAGTAGTTTTTTATAATATGGTGAAAATTGTAAAATAAATCCATTTACTCCAATGGAGCCGCCAAAAAGCTTAGCAAGTGCTATAAAAAGTAAAACGTATTTTCCTGCTGCATAGTTCGCAGGCAACAGTTTGAAAATATTATCGGCATTAAGCCAAATTCCTAAGAAAATGAGCATGCTTATCAAACTTAAATTTACCGATGCTTTCTGATATATTTCGTTTACCTTTTTGAAATCTTTTTTTGAAAATCCATTTGATATAAGAGGGGTTAAGATATTGCTTGTTCCATTAAATGGAAGTAAAATTACTGTTCCAAGATAAAATGCAACTGAATAAAATGCAACACTTTTAAGATTAATCATTCCGCCAACCATCAAAACATCTATATAATTGGCCAGATAAGTAGTGCTTCCTCCCAATATTACAAATAAGCCAAATATTGTAATTTCTTTTAATTGTTTTTTGCTTAAAAATGTGAAATAAAGATTTATTTTAAAACTTTTTATTGCGATGGCATAAATAACGAGAATTATCAGAATAATTCCATAAGCATTTACAAACCAAAAAATAAATGTTTCGAAATTAATTATATTTTCATGAAACATAATAATAAGTGTCAACCATATTATTCGGAGTACTACGTTCTTTAAAAATACAGCAACTGTTGTTTTTAATAACGCCCTTAAATAGGCTTCCAATACATTGAAATAGATAAAAAAGAAGGTTATAAAATAAATATAGTGGAAATTTTCGCCGAATAAAGAGCTCTTGTTGGCATATGAATTTATTATTTGCCCTTGGAAAATATTGACTAAAATAAAATATACTATAAAACCCAAAAGAGGGATTAATAACATAAGTGTAAAAAAACCACCTCTTTCTTTTGATGTTTTATTAAAATTGGGAAAAAATTTAATGAGAATTTGTGGGCTGCCCAGCAATGCAAATTGTGCAAAAACAGTACCTGCTGCCCATAGTACTCTTGTTAATCCAAACTGATCTGCAGTAAAAAAAACCGGGAAAAGTAATATTGTATTTACATATCCTATGGCTATTCCTATTGCCAACCATAATGTATTGTAAAACCCCTGCTTGATAACGATTCCCATAATCAGCTTTTAGTGTTGCAAATTACAAAATTTACAATTGTGTTAATTATTTTTAATATATAATGAGGAATCAGTCTAGTCATGTTCTGTAATTAAATTATAAACCTGATTTGTTTGATGTCCTATTTCAAAAGGAGAATATGCAGATGAGAAGGCTTTTGCTATTTTCTTGTAATCATAGAAATTATCCTTTGTTAAAAGGATAGCATTTTTCCAATCTTCAGAGGTATTATTAACCAGTTTTCCATTATAATCAGAAATAATTTCTTTGAATACTTCAATATTGCTTGCTAAAACAGGAGTTCCGGTTTTCAAAGCTTCATAAATAACAATGCCAAAGGTCTCAAATTCAGTGGGGTGAATAAAGAAATGACTTTTTTGAAGGTGTTCCGAAACCTGTTTCTTATTTTTGAAGCCACAAAAACAGACAGGTAAATTATATTCAGCAGCTTTCTTTTTATAATCATCTATTGCATCTCCATCACCAATAAAATTAATCTGAAAATCAAAAGGAGACTCTTCCATAATCTTATGAAATGCTTCTAATATTATGTCTCCCCGCTTAGGACTTCTTTTTTTCCAACCTGCAATCAAGGTGTACCTGATGATGTCTTTTGGAGGTTTTTTATGAAAATTAAATACATCTCCGTTAATAGGATTTGGAATAATAAATATTGGTTTATTAGTATTTAAATAAGGTGATATTTTATTTTTTAGAAAAGGAGAAACAAAAATTAAAGCATTTGCATTATTATAAATTTTTTTTCCTTGTTGCCCTAAAGGGTGTTTGCGTAAAAATGATGAAGCTCTACTCCAGTGTTCAGTTAAAACGAAAGGCTTTTGTAGAACCTTTGCTATCCAAAATCCAAAAAAACCCGCAGGAAAAATTGCATGGCTGTGTACTATGTCAAAATTTTCATTTTTTATCTTTTGTGTATATTGTAAAATATGACTTTTGATTAATAAGGGCCATTGATAAATAAATTTCCAAAATATAGATGAAATAACTATTTCTTTCACAGCTATTCCTTCTTTTATATACCGGTATTCCTTAAGTTTTAGTTTTTTGTTGCCTTTAATAATGTGAAAATAAAGTACCTGGCATTGAGCCCCTGTAACGGTCAGGCTTTTAACATGATCCAGAATAAAACTTCCTTGCTGAGGATTTTCTTTATTCGGAAACCAGCAGGTAACTATTAAAATATTCTTATTCAAATTTTTTTTTTCAAAGATAAGATTCTAATATAATTTTTTTAACATTAAAATTGATTTTGTTAAATATGCATAAATATATAGATATATATTTTATTAATCAAAGCAAATATAGTGAAGTATAAAAAAAGAGCAAATCCAGTACAGTTATAGCCACCTTGTAAACTGATTCCTGTTGCAGATAAAAAAATAATTAAAGAACTGATATTAAAGAGTTAATGCAAATTAATATGATTAAAGATGTTACATCTGACTGGTACATATTTTTAAAGATTATAGGGATGTATAATCATTATTGGTCTCCTGAACTTGAAATAAGGTTTGATGAGGTTGAGAATGGCAAAACTCAAATACGTGGGTTAGTGGGTCCAAACACAAAAGTGTGGACAATGTTTGTGTTTTTTTATGGTATAGTAGCAATATTATTTATTGCCGCGATAATTCTCCGGGATTCTCACTTAATGCTTAATATAACAGCATGTTGGTTATGTGCAATACCGTGTTTAGTTTTATTAGGTTTGTTAATATGGATAACTGCAAAAGCAGGTTAGTACAGAGGAAAGGAACAGTCGTCATGGCTACAGGAATTTCTTGATGAGACTATTAGTACTGCAGAGAATATTAAATAGATTATTTTTATGATTGATTTAAAGAAACATTTTTCTTCTTATTATCTTTATAACGTCTAATTCGAATATTCATATAAGCAAAAAATACAGTCATAAAAGGGCTAATTAAGTTAAAAAATGCATAAGGTAAATAGTCGAGGGTTGCTACACCCAGAACCCGCGCCTGAGTTGCTCCTCCTGTATTCCACGGAATAAGAACAGAAGTTACGGTACCTGCATCTTCAAGTGTTCTGCTAAGAACTTCCGGCTTTAGTCCTTGATCTTTAAAGGCATCATGATACATTTCACCTGGAACTACAATGGAAATATATTGATCCGAAGCAGTAATATTGAAAAATATGCAGGATGCTGCAGTGGAAGTTATCAGGGAAGCATCGGTTTTGACAACTTTTAATACCGATCGGGTAATTTTTTTTAACATTCCATTTGATTCCATAATGCCACCAAATATCATTGCAGATAGAATTAGCCAGATTGTTTCCAGCATGCCGGACATTCCACCGGTTGAAAATAAATCATTCATATTGGGATCAGGAGTTGTAATTGAGGTGCTACCATAGATGGACTGCATAACTCCAATGTAAGAAGCTTTAACATAATTGTTTGATATACCTGTTATTTGATTTATTATATGGGGTTGAAATATTATAGCAGCTATAGCTCCAAGTAAAACTCCAACGCTTAATGCAGGTAAAGGAGGCATTTTTTTTATAATCACAATGAAAAGAATTACAGGAACCAAAAATAGCCATGGAGTTATATTAAATGTGCCTGAAATTGCTTTCTGAACCGTAGAGGTATGTAATGAGGTTTCAGGAGCTCCATAACTAAAACCCATGACCAGAAAAATAATTAATGTTATTGTTATTGAGGGTATTGTAGTGTACATCATATATTTGATGTGAGTGAACAGGTCGGTTCCGGCAACAGCAGGGGCAAGATTGGTTGTGTCTGATAGGGGAGATACTTTGTCGCCAAAATAAGCACCAGATATAATAGCCCCTGCAACTACAGCTTTTTCAAAACCCATGGCATCTCCAATACCAAGTAATGCTACTCC
>WGGC01000030.1 GCA_015491905.1 Bacteroidales bacterium
CCTTGATTTCTGTTTTTTTATCGGGTAAAATTATTGACATACCGAAAGGAACTCACGAAGGAGGAGTAATTAGTGCCGTTGGGGTTGGTGTAATAATAATATTTATGTCTATCGTTGGATTTATACTAAACAAAATAAGAAAAACTCAACAACAAAACGCTACCGATGAGCAAAGGGAAAAAGGTCTGGACATTGCTGATTACCCGTAGACTCCCGCTTCCAATTTTCATTTTTCATTATTCACTTTTCATTTCCTTAGATTTCCTGGAACAAAATGCTATGGAAAAGCAGAGGAAGCAGGGGTTGGATATTGCGGATTTTATAAAAGAAAGTCTGATAGATTTTCAGAAAGTTTTGAAAAACAGGTCATCGAAATGCATTTTACCGGATTGGGGTGTTCATTGAAATAAACTTTCTCGCTGGTAAATCATTTAATCTGGAAATTACCCGTGTTGGTATCTTCATTATTAATTTTTTTAGCTGCTCCCTGAAAATGTTTTCCAAAATTCAGTGCGTAATTCAGCCTGAAAAAAATCATCCTGCCATTATCATATATATCATGAGTAATTCGGGTATCGACTAATGAGCTATGTACAGATCGTTTCCCAGAATGCCATGATTTTGATAAAAGATACCAAATCCCCGCTGAAAGCGTCAGATTCTTATATTTATATTGCAAGGAAACTGAAGAATTGCCCGGGTAATCTACAATATACTGATTCATAATTCCCTTATAATCAGAACTATAATACAAATTCAATGAAAATTTCTTATAATTCAAAAAGGCAGATGCATTCACAAAGAAATTGAGAAGCGAGCTTTTTGCACCATTCCTTAACCAAATCTGATCGCTGAATAAATTACCGCCTACAACAAACCGAAGCCAGTGTGTTTTAAACGGATTTAAGTTTAGATAAGTGGATAGGAAAATATAATGTTCATGCCCCTGATTTGAATAGGAATCTAAGAAATAACTGGTTGAATCGCTAAAAGCTTCTTGGATTATATTACGGGCATAATAGTATTGTACCTGTGTGGTCAGCGACAATTTCTTTAAACTTAAGTTGTACTCGATAGTGAAATGGTGCTCGTTATACGGTATGAGATCAGGATTGCCTTTATAAATTATATTATTATCTATATAATACTGATTGAAACTAAGTTCATTCAGTGTAGGGATATGTGGAATTTCTCTGTAATAACATGTAATAGTAGATTTTTTCGATAACCGGTAACTCAAACGGATCAAAGGCCTGAATGCCCAAAAGGAATAACGATAGGGGGTGTCGTTGTCGGTGAACCGGTTTTGACTTAAACCCAAATCTGCCTGATAGGATAGTTTTTTAATATGGCCTATAATTTCCGCGTAAGCATACTTTTCAGAGGTCAGCATCTCGTAATCAGAATTCTCAAAAGTATTCTTTGTTTTTTCGGATAAGGTTCCTGTATTATATCTTATTCCAAAAGAAGTACTTACTTTTCCATAGTCTTTGGTATAGATAGCTTCCGCAATAACAGAACGTTTCGTATTTCTGTAAATTAAAGAATCAAGCAAAACGATTTCATTAGCATTGGAGACTTCCTTCCTTTGGTAATTTTCACTGTTTTTGAAATAACTACCCACAACATCGAAAATTAACTCCTGTTTCTTAGGCAGATGTTTTAAAAAGTATATATCTGTACTTGGATTAAAATTGGTGTAGAAAGCTTTCTCTTTTCCCTTACCGGAAACAACGACATCATTATCATTGTACAAAAAATCATAATTCGAAATAATATTAGTCGGCATATATCCCGGGGAAACATTTACCCGGAAAATGTAATTACTGTCTTTTTGATGAATAAAATTAAAACTAAGTATATTTTGATCGTAGCCAAAAGGGCTTTTTAAGCCTATCCTTTTCTCCTCATAGTGATTGCCTTGCAATGAATAACTAAAGTTTTCATCCACTACTCTTTGAGAGAATTTCCGATGTCCAAGAAAATAATAAAATCCAAATTGTGAGTTTTTCAAATTGTATTTCAAGTTAATCTCATCATTTCCATAACCTGCATTAACAGCATTTAGAAGGTCAACGACCACATCACCGCCCTTTTGGCTTTTTTTTGTTATGATATTGATGACTGATGCAAATCCGGAACCAGCAAACCTGGCAGGCGGGATATCATAATATTCCACTTTAATAATTTTATCCGGCCTCAGGCCTATTAAATCCTGTACCGTTGCATTTAATCCGTTAATCAGTATTTTAACAGATTTCCCATCCAAAGAAGTGATGGTTTCATTCATTTTATCGGTGCGCAATTCCGGAACTTTATCTAGAATATCGAAGCCCGAGGTTGCGGTTTTTTTGTCTGCATCGGTTATATAATAATCTGTTTTATTGATCTCATTATTAATGCTTTTTCCTTTGATGGAAACTTCCTTTAAGTTGGTCGATAAGGGCTTTAAAATTATATTTTTTACCACATTATTCTGAGAAACTGTAAGTTTTGTAGTGGAGTTTTTATATCCCAACATAACAACTTTGATAAGATAATTGTCGGGCTTAACATTTTGAAAAATATATATTCCTTTAAGATCGGTAATTCCTCCGGCAACGATCCGGGTTGTGTCTTTTACATTAAGAAGTTCCACGTTTGCAAATGCCAGAAGCTCCTGGTTGGGGCCGGTCACTTTTCCGGTAATTTTACTTTGACTAAAAAGAAACTGCGGCAGCAACGTGAGGACCAATAAAATACAGGTTTTCATACTATAATAACTTTTAACTATATATTTATAAAAGAAAGTATTCTTTCAAGTAAGTATCAGTAAAAACAACTTTTAGGTTAAATTAGTGCGTGACATAAAAATGCCACTTTCCAAAATTAGTAAAATCACAAGTTATTAAGTGAAATTGTAATTATTTAACATTATTTAATATTTTTAAAAGATCTGGTAATTCTTGACAAAAAAGATCTCAAAATAAAACTTATAATTAATAATATATTCAACAGAATTTCTTAAAGTTTTACATACCTGCAGTATGGGAATCTTCAATCAGAGGAAAACTATCACATCATTCCGAGCTTAATAAATTGAAGCCTTTTTATTGTTTTCTGACATCCTTTCTTAGCTCGTATTGTTTAGTTCAAATTTTATTCTTTACTTTTTACCCACTAAAAGCCCAATATACTGTGTCTATCTATATCAAAGTTGAAAGGTTTAATTTCGTCTATTTTTATAGAAAACCATTGTGCCCTTTGCTATTACCATTGACGTTTTATAATTCTATAAGGTGGATTTTTGTCTTAGGCAAAAATAAGTTTGATATACTTTGCCTTACCTAAATTTGTAAGCTTATTTAGGTAAGGCGACATACTTACATTTTTCAAGGAAACTGGCAAAATAAAAATTTGTTATTTAATTAAAATCAAAGATAAAATGAAAAAACTAAAAAAGAGCTCACTGGATTTATTATTAGCTCAAGTTTCGCTGGTATTAAATAGCTGAGGCTCAACAAAAGAAAGTTCAAAAAAAGTAGCATTATGTTTGTCTATTATACTAATATTTAGTATTTTAGACGTGTAATTCCAAATACAACAAAATGCTACAGAACAAAGATATTAAAAATTTATCGGAATTGAAGATGAATTAAAGAAACAAAAAATTAAGCTTTCTCTTGTCCAACAAGATGAATGGGAAGAATATTTCAACTCATACAAAAGAGAAATAAACCAGCTGCAAGATGAAATAAACACAACTGACAAAGAAATAGACCAAATGGTTTATGAATTA
>WGGC01000031.1 GCA_015491905.1 Bacteroidales bacterium
AAACAAAAGAAATTGCTTTACAAGGAGGAAAAGGATTTCGAGGAATACCTGCAAAATTAAGTATTAACGGTGTAACTATTAACCTTCGTTATGGAGCTAAGGATATTAAGCTTCCTTTTTCTATTAAACTAAGAAATTTTCAACTAGAAAGATATCCGGGATCCAGAAGCCCTTCGAGTTATGCCAGTCAAATAACAGTTATAGACACTAAAGATAATAAAACTTTTCCTTATCATATATATATGAACCACGTTTTGAATTACAAGGGATACCGGTTTTTCCAATCTTCATATGATCAGGATGAAAAAGGCAGTATCTTGTCAGTAAATCACGATTACTGGGGAACATTTTTTACTTATGCCGGATACATTTTGCTTGCATTGGGTATGTTTTTATCACTTTTAAACAAGAACAGTTATTTTGCATTTTTAGGAAGATATTTGAAAAAAATTAATTCAGGCGGCAAAAAAGTGAAAACCTTACTTATACTATTGTCAATTACCACTTTTACCGGAGTTTCAATAAATGCTCAAAACCCTCATTCTCATTTTTCACAAGAAACACCTGTAGCAATAAATAAAGAACAGGCAAAAAAATTTGGGGAGTTATTGGTACAAACCACCGGAGGACGTGTAGAACCTGTTAATACACTAGCGAGTGAAATATTAAGAAAAATCACCCGGAAAAGTAGTTTTAAAGGTATGAATCCTGACCAGGTTCTGCTTGGAATGCTCAGCCAACCAATGACATGGCAAACTGTTCCTATGATAAAGGTTAGTGATAAAAAACTTGCTAAACTGATTGGAATAAAGGGTAAATATGCATCGTATCTGAATTTCATTAACATGAAAAACGGAACCTATAAATTGCAGAAATATGTGGAACAAGCCTATGAAAGACAACCCGCACACCGGGATATGTTTGACAAAGAAGTTATGAAGGTCGATGAAAGGATGAATATCGCATACATGATATACACAGGCAAGCTGCTTAAAATGATACCTGATCCGAAAGACGCAGAACACCCCTGGTATTCACCGGCATCTAAGGTTTCCGGATTAACAGGTCGTGATTCATTAATGGTAGTTAGTGTAATACCTGAATATTTAAAAGCTTTAGCTCAAGGAAAATATGGCCTTGCCAATGAACTTTTAACAGCATTTTCGCAGTATCAAAGAAAATTTGGAGCATCAATAATTCCTTCTGAATCAAAGATAAAGGCAGAATTATTATATAATCGGTTATTGATATTTTTCAGATTAGCAATGTTTTACGGACTAATAGGTTTTGTTTTACTAATTTTAGTTTTTGCCGATATTCTTAAACCTTCTAAGGTCTTACGCTTTATAATGCGAATTTTCTTTTGGGTTATTGTTGTTTCTTTCTTATATCAAACTTTTGGATTGGCATTGCGCTGGTATATTTCAGGTCATGCTCCATGGAGTAACGGTTATGAATCTATGATATATATTGGATGGGTTACCATGCTTGCAGGAATATTATTTTCCCGTAAATCAATGATGACCGTAGCAGCAACCACATTACTGGTTTCTATAATATTATTCGTTGCACATTTAAGCTGGATGGATCCTGAAATTACTAATTTGGTACCCGTTCTGAAGTCATACTGGTTAACTATTCATGTATCTGTAATTACGGCAAGTTATGGGTTTTTGGCTTTAGGAGCTTTATTAGGGTTTTTCAATATGATTCTTATGATTTTAAAAAACCCAAAAAATTATTCACGTATTGAAGAAAAAATAGGCCATTTAACAGCAATTAGCGAAAGGACTATAATTGTAGGATTGTATATGCTTACAATAGGAACATTTTTAGGTGGCGTATGGGCAAATGAAAGTTGGGGGAGATACTGGGGCTGGGACCCTAAAGAAACATGGGCATTAGTAAGTGTGCTTGTGTATAGTTTTATTGTTCACATGCGGTTTATTCCGGGTTTAAAATCACGATACACTTTTAATCTTGCTTCTGTTATTGGATATTTCTCAATTCTTATGACTTATTTTGGTGTAAATTATTATTTATCAGGTATGCATTCCTATGCAAAAGGCGATCCTGTTCCAATACCCGACTTTGTTTATTATACAATTGGCATAATAATACTTATTGCAATAGCTGCATATAATAAAGAGGAAAAAGTGAAACGTTGGAAAGAAAAAGAAGTTTAATGACCTAAGAGAATATAAAGTCAATGGAAATTATTAAAACAAAAATCCCGGATCTGGTAATAGTAAAACCAAAAGTTTTTAAAGATGCCAGAGGATATTTCTTTGAATCCTATAACAAACATTCATTCAATGAAATTGGGTTAGATGAATTGTTTGTTCAGGACAATGAATCTAAGTCAATGAAAGGTGTTTTAAGAGGTCTTCATTTTCAGAACCCTCCATATACCCAGGGAAAGCTTGTAAGGGTAATAAAGGGTGCTGTACTTGATGTAGCGGTTGATTTAAGAAAAGAATCATCAACTTATGGAAAATGGGAAGCCGTAGTACTTGATGAGGAAAATAAACTTATGTATTGGGTGCCTCCCGGTTTTGCACATGGATTTTTAACTCTTGAGGATAATACCATTTTTTCATATAAATGCACTCAAGTATATAATAAAAACTCTGAAGGAAGCATTAGATGGAATGATCCGGTTTTAAATATTAATTGGGGAAATATATCTCCTATTTTATCTGAAAAGGATAAAGATGCACCGTTATTCTCAAATTTTAATTCCCCTTTTTAATACTTTTTTATTTTTTTATGATGATAACCGTTATCTTTTTAAAGTAAGACAAAAGATATGATTACTTTTGCACCGCTTTAAAACAGGAGATTATTTGCATATTGTCCATGATGAAAAATAAGGAAAAAATACTACAAAATGATGAAGTCATGGAGAGTGAATATCTGGAAATTAAGGGAGCCAGAGTTCATAATCTGCAAAATATTGATTTATCGATACCTCGTGAGAAGTTAGTGGTTATAACCGGCTTAAGTGGAAGTGGAAAGTCTTCTTTGGCTTTCGACACAATTTATGCAGAAGGACAACGACGTTATATGGAAACTTTTTCTGCATATGCCCGTCAATTTATGGGTAATATGGAACGTCCTGACGTAGATCAAATTCACGGATTAAGTCCTGTTATTGCCATCGAGCAGAAGTCAGTAAGCAGGAATCCACGTTCTACCGTAGGAACAATTACAGAAATATATGACTTCCTGCGTCTTTTATTTGCCAGGGCATCAGATGCTTTTTCCTATAATACAGGTGAAAAGATGGTTCATTATACCCGCAATCAAATTGTGGATATGATTATCAATAGCTACAAGAATAAAGACATATTAATTCTTGCACCTATGGTAAAAGCCAGAAAAGGACATTACCGTGAGCTTTTCGAACGTATTATGCAGCAAGGCTTTTTGCGCGTTCGCGTAGATGGGAAAATTATACCTATCGAACCGGGAATGCATCTTGACAGATATAAAGTGCATGATATAGAAGCTGTAATAGATAGATTAACTATCAAACAAGAATCTCAGAGGTTAAATAAATCTGTTGATACCGCATTAAAATTAGGGAAAGGAGTCCTGATGATTTTAGATGATGCAGATGGTATTATAAAGCATTTCAGCCTGAAAATGATGTGCCCTACAACAGGTATTGCTTATGAGGAACCTGAACCAAATTTATTTTCATTTAACTCTCCTTATGGTGCCTGCCCGCATTGCAATGGACTTGGGGAGGTAAATGAGATAGATATGGACAAAATTTTTCCCGATAAGGATAAGACAATTAGAAATGGAGGAATTGCACCACTTGGAGAATATAAAAATACATGGGTATTCGAGCAAATAAAAAATATCGGATTAAAATATAAATTTAACCTTAATACTCCAATTAAAGATATACCTCCTCGTGGTTTGAAAGCCATACTTAACGGAACAGAAGAAACTGTAGAAATAAAAAAAGAATACCTTGGAGTAACATCATCCTATTCTCTTTCTTTTGAAGGCCTTATCAGTTATATAAACAGATATAATACCCCCGAGGCTTCATCTTCATCAAGAAAATGGGCAGAAGGGTTTATGAATCGCAAAGAATGCCCGGTTTGTCATGGTACACGTTTGCAAAAGCAAGCCCTATTTTTTAAAATTGACAATAAAAATATTTCGGAACTTTCCGTAATGGATCTGAAAGAGTTAAAACAATGGCTCACTGGTTTAGAAGAAAGGATATCAGATCGCCAAAGGAAGATTGCAAGTGAAATTTTAAGGGAGATAAGAACCCGTCTGAATTTTCTGCTGGATGTTGGTATTGATTACGTTAATCTGAACCGACCTGCAAAAACTTTATCAGGTGGTGAAGCACAGCGCATTCGACTGGCTACACAAATAGGATCAAAGCTTACAGGAGTAATGTACATTCTGGATGAACCCAGTATAGGACTTCACCAACGCGACAACCACAAACTTATAGAGTCGTTAACCGAACTTAGGGATATTGGGAATTCTGTTATTGTTGTAGAGCATGACAAAGACACTATACTTTCTGCTGATTATGTTGTAGATATTGGTCCCGGTGCCGGGCGACTGGGAGGTAATATTGTTGCTGAAGGCACGCCCGAACAAATAAAGCAATCAAAAACTATTACTGCCCAATACCTTACAGGTGAAAAGCAAATAAATATTTTAGAAAAAAGAAGAAAAGGAAACGGCCAAAACATATTACTTAGAGGTGCAACAGGCAATAATTTAAAAAATGTTGATTTTCTTCTGCCGCTTGGCAAATTCGTATGTATCACCGGCGTTTCCGGAAGTGGAAAATCAACATTAATTAATGATACCCTATACCCCATTTTAAGTCAGCATTTTTACAGATCAGTTAAAGATCCTCTGAAATATAAGTCTATTGAAGGAATAAAGTATATCGACAAAGTTATTGAAATAGACCAAAATCCTATTGGCAGAACCCCACGTTCTAATCCGGCGACATACACAAAAGTATTTGATGAGATCAGAAAGCTATATGGTCAGTTACCCGAATCGAAAATAAGAGGTTATAAGCCCGGCAGGTTTTCCTTTAATGTAAAAGGTGGCCGCTGTGAAATATGTAAAGGAGCCGGAGTACAAACCATTGAAATGAATTTTCTTCCGGATGTATATGTCGTATGCGAAGCATGTCAGGGAAAAAGATATAACAGAGAAACTCTGGAAGTACGGTACAAAGGAAAATCTATCAACGACGTTCTAAATATGAGTATTCGTGTGGCAGCTGAATTTTTTGAAAACATTCCGTCCATTGCCCAAAAATTAAAAACTTTAAAAGATGTCGGACTAGGGTATCTAACCCTAGGACAATCATCTACAACTATTTCAGGTGGTGAAGCACAGCGTATTAAACTGGCCACAGAGTTATCAAAAAAAGACACCGGAAAGACTTTATATATTCTAGATGAGCCTACAACAGGTCTTCACTTTGAAGATGTTAAAGTTTTACTTGATGTTTTAAATAAGTTAGTCGATAGAGGAAATACGGTTTTGGTAATAGAACACAACATGGAGGTAATAAAAGTTGCAGACCATATTGTTGATTTAGGCCCTGAAGGAGGAAATCGTGGTGGAATGATAATTGCTGAAGGTACCCCTGAGCAAATCATTAAAAACACAGAAAGCTATACTGCCCACTTCCTTAAAAATGAATTATAAAAATTATCTATTATTTTTTTGATGATATTGTATTAATCCCTCCATTGGAGAGCGATAGATAACGCCGGTATTTAAATGATAATGTTCCATAACTTTAAGTAACTGTGGTTTAAAAAACCAGGAAATAGATCCTACAAATGAAATCTTTTCATTTTGATAACCCATATATTTTGATAACTGATTTTTAACAAAATCTTCAAAATTTTGTAAAACTATTTTTTCCATTTCAGGATGAAGAATATTTTCACTTATAAAAACAGATAATCCTGCTAACCAACGATTTCCATCGTCATAATTATAAATACGCTCCTGAATTTCATGAATATTCATTTTTATGCTATCATGGAAATCTTCTGTGAGTTTTTTATCTAATTCATTTCTTAAAACCTTCCTCAATAACATCTTACCCAAATAGGTAGCGCTACCCTCGTCACCCAGTAAATATCCTAAAGAAGGTATATTATTAACTATCTTTTTACCATCCCACAGGCATGAATTCGAACCTGTTCCTAAAATGCAGGCTATTCCCCTATCTCTCCCAAGTAAAGAAACGGCAGCAGCATATAAATCATGATTAACTGAAATATAACCTGCTCGAAAATAATGTTTCAGAATAGATTGTATTATATTGCAATTCTTCTCAGATGAACAACCTGTCCCATAAAAATGAATTTCATTAATAGTATAGTTAAATAAATCTTTCGACAACTGGGATACTATAATATTCTTTATTTGCTTTTCGGTTGCATAATAAGGGTTAAACCCTTCTGTTTCTATATTATATATCATATCTTCGCCTTCCAAAAACACCCAATGTGCTTTCGTACTTCCACTATCTATAATTAATTTCATAAACTTTTATCTCTTTTTTATTCTGGAAAAATCACTAAAATTTATATAATAGCAATTATTTTAGGAATGAATATAATTAAACCGATTATTGCTGCTGCAATAGCAAGAATTAAGACAGCTCCGGCAGCAAGGTCTTTAACAAGGCCGGCTTCAGGGTTAACTTCCGGACTGGCAATATCTGTTAGTTTTTCAATAGAAGAATTAAAGGTTTCCGCTGCTAAAACCATTCCAAAACAAATAATAATAATCAACCATTCCGTCGTACTTATTGATAACCATATACCTGCAATAACAACCAGAAGTGCTATAACAACATGAATACGGAAATTATGTTCCCTTCGAAACATATATTCAATTCCATTTCCGGCATATTGAAAACTTTTTAATCTTTTTTTAAATGAAAAACTTTCTTTTGCTGCTGTTTTTTTTTCCGGGGATTCCATCCTCTTTTTTTTCAAAAATAATTAAAATTATATCATATTACATAATCATATTGGATGATATTCCCAAAAAAAGTAGCTAACACAATTGAGTTATACAAATTTCAAGAATATATTAACCTTTCCAACCTTTGGTTTCGAGTTCTAAAAAACGAGATTTTTCACTTTCAGTCATAACCCTGGTTTCATATTTAAATTCATATCCCATTCCTTTTAAAGGGTCTTTTACCGAAGATATAATCGCATCTGCAATAGGAATTTCAGGAAAAGGGAAGACAAAAGTAGCCGATACTATATTATCATTCACATCAATATCCTGAAGAATACCTAATTCTACCAACGAAAAATTGATAGATGGATGCCCTACCTGAGACATAGCATCGATTAAATTTTCTTTTGAAATATTCATTTTATTATTTATTAAACTATCAACTTATATATATTGCAAAAGTAAATAAATAAAGAATAATAATGAGAACAATATCTATTACAATTTTTTTATAATTAATCAAAAAATATAATTTTTTAGCTAATTTTGAAATTGACAATCAGTTTTTTACATTTATAATTATGAATATAATTAATAAGTCTCTCACAGCCTTTCATTTCTATTTTAAGCCATGGCTTAAAATAAAAGAGGATATTGCTAACTCCAATTTTAAAGATTTTGATTTTTGGATAGATTCAGAAGACATAATTAATTTTACAAATGCAATAAAAACAGATAAGGAGGGAAAAAAACACGAAATAGATAAACCTATACTTCATCCACTATATTTTTCCAAAATCAGCTGGCAAATAATCAGTAACCTGAATAATTATTTAGACTATAAATTAGATAAAAAAATTTTAAACCGGATGATTCATACATCAGAATCTATAATCCTTTTAAAAAAACTACATATTCCTGCTAAAATCTTGGTTAGAACTAAGATAATAAATCTTATGCCCCACAAAAAAGGAACAAAAATAAGCATCCAATTTAATTTCTTTCATAACAATGAATTAATTGCAACAGAAATTTCAGATGCTCTGTTTTTACATGTTAGATATGATGGAAAAAAAGACAATTCACAAAAAACTCATAAATTCAAAACAAATAATTTACAAATATTATGGGAAAAAGAAATTGATATAAAACCAAATCAACCATATAAGTATGCCGAAAAAGCAAATATTGACGCACCTGTACATACAAATATAAAATATGCCAAATCGATGGGGTTACCGGGAGTTATTTTACAAGGAACTTGTACTTTGGCAATGGCGATAAGTATGATATGTAAAATAGAACTTTTTGATGATTTTTCTCTAATCCATAGTTTATCTGCAAAATTTACAGGAATAGTCGTTCCTCCAAATAAAATTTTTGTCCGTTTGTTAAAAAAAGACAAAAAATCCTTATATTTTGATGTTGTAAATAAAAAGGGAGAAATTATAATAAAAGGAGGCAAAATACAATTACGATAATTATATTTCTAGTTGTATTACAGGTGCTTATAAATCAATTATTACTTTTTATTAATATAAACTTAGAATCGTATTTATCTATTTTTTATATAAAAACATACTGTCATGGAAAAAAAAGAATGGAAACTTCCACTGATAAATAATTATCTTGACAAATGGGCAAAACAATCTCCTAAGGATTTAGCTATTATTCAACACGAAGATGACAGGTATATTTCATACAAACAACTTCACTCCCTTTCAGATTATTTTGCATTACGCCTTTTAGATTTGGGAATAAAAAAGGGAGATATTATAGCTACGCAACTTGCTTTATTTCCGGAACATATTGCCTTAATGTATGGATGTTTAAAAATAGGAGCCATATTTTCTCCTTTAGATTTAAGACTAAAGAAAGAAGAAGTTTTTAGGTCACTTAAAAAAATAAAACCTAAAATGTTTTTCTTCTTAGGTAAAACACCTGTTATTGACTTTAATGAAATAGGAGAATATATTAGAGATAACTGCCAAGATGTAAAATATCTCGTTCAGGTTCTAAGCAACCCCAAGGAAGAGAAACCCATCACTCGTGCAATTTCAATTCAGCAGATGATGTCAAAGGGAACGATAATAAAATTAAAACTAAAAGATCTGATTTCCGGTAAATTAAAAAGAATATATCATTCACTAAACACAAATCTTCCTGCCATTATCATTTTTACCACCGGAACTACCGGAGAACCAAAACCGGCTTTATTAAGTCATGAGAATGTTATTATTCAAAATGAAATTTTGTCCAGAGGGGTTCAGATGGATAAAGACAACAGAACACTAATTAATTTACCACCCAGTCATGTGGGTTGTCTTACAGAAACACTGCTAACAACTTTATATAAAGGAGGGACAGCTGTTTTTCTTAAAATTTTTGATGTAAAATTATCATTAGAAGCCATTCAAAAGCATAAAGTTAAAACCCTTGGACAGATTCCCACTCAGTTTAGAATGATGTGGGCTCATCCGGATTATAATAAATATGACCTTTCGAGTTTACATATTGCTGTATATGGTGGGTCTGCCGTGGATGTGGAATTTCTGAAAAAGCTGTCAACAATGGCTCCCAAGTTTGGCACTGGAATGGGAATGACAGAAACTGCAGGGTTTACAACTTTTACACCTCCGGATATTTCTATAGAAGAAATGGCCGGTCAGGTAGGCACTTATTATAAAGACCTGGGTAAAATTACAATCCGAAAGCCTATGAATAATGACAGAACAGCAGGTGAGGAACTTCCTGATGGTGAAATAGGTGAAATTTGTTACCACCCCCCAATTGTATTTTTAGGGTATTATAATTTTCCCGAAGCTACACAAAAAGCAATTTCAAAAGAAGGAATTTTATATAGTGGTGATTTAGGCCATTTTAAAAACATGGGTAACTATAGGGCTTTATATTTATCCGGAAGAAATAAGTTTGTTATAAAACAAAAAGGATATCAGGTATTTCCTGATGAAGTACAAGCATTCCTTGCTGAATATCCGAAAATAGATGAAGTTGATGTAATAGGAATGAAACATAGAATTTATGGTGAAGGAATATTTGCTTTTGTTAAACCTAAACCCGGTACAGATGTTACTGAAAAAGAAATAATGGATTATTGTAAAAATATAGCTGCTTATAAAAGGCCACAGCATATTGAGTTTTGGCCTGCAGATAAACCTTTTCCTCTTACGCGTAGTACGAAAGTAGATAAAATGGAATTAAAAAAAATTGCTGAACCTATAATTGAAGAATTACGAAAAAAAGGGAAATGGGACACGCATAAAGTTAAGTAAAAATTTGCCGAAAAAGTGTATTTTTACTTCGAATATTAAACATTAAATTTTTATGCGAATAACTACCTGGAATGTAAATGGCATCAGAGCTATTATAAAAAAAGACTTTGACATTTCCATTGAAAAAATAAACCCTGATATTTTATGCCTGCAAGAAACAAAGGCTCAGGATAACGAAGTTGAAAAAGCATTAAACCATTATAAGAATCAGTACCATTTATATATTGATTCGGCAGAAAAAAAAGGTTATTCAGGAACTACTATTTTAACTAAAACAGAGCCTGAAACTATTAGTAAAGACATTGATGATCCTGAATTCAATAAAGAAGGTCGAATTTTAACTGCTGAGTATCCTGACTTTTTTCTAGTTAATGTTTACACCCCAAACGCAGGTCAGCAATTAAAACGACTAGATTTTAAAGAAAGATGGAACGAACTTTTCCAACAACATCTTGAAGCGCTTCACAAAAAAAAGCCGGTAATAGCTTGCGGTGATTTTAATGTAGCACACCATGCCATAGACTTAAAAAATCCTAAATCAAATTACAATAAAACCGCCGGGTATACCCAAGTTGAAATTGACGGGATGGATAGTTTACTTAATGCCGGATTTGTGGATGTTTTCCGTAAGCTGCACCCCGATGAGGTAGCTTATACTTATTGGGGATATCGTTTTAATGCCCGGGCCCGCAATGCCGGTTGGCGTATAGATTATTTTATTGTAAGCCCGGAGATTATGAAACATATAAAAAATATTACTATTCATAATGAAATAATGGGTTCAGACCATTGTCCGGTAAGTTTGGACGTTATATTTTAATATTATCTAAAAATAAAATAAAATTATTGAAATAAATATTATTTTTGCATTTCTATAAATACTGCGGCAGTAGCTCAGTTGGTAGAGCATCAGCTTCCCAAGCTGAGGGTCGTGGGTTCGAGTCCCATTTGCCGCTCCAAAAAAATCCTATTTACATAGGATTTTTTTATTTTTTTGATGAAAGAATGCTTTCAACCAATTAAAAAATAAAAAAAGCTGTTCCAATGGAACAGCTAAATACATTTATCTCTTTTCAATTTTCTTATTTGTACCCCTTGCTCTAAATTGTGTACAAAACAGAATTCTCAGACAAATGCAAAACACCTAAATTTAGTATTTTTTCAATAATATATTTTTCTTAATAAAAATAAAATACCGGTTTAAGAAGAATCAAATTTTAAAAACTTAAAAATAAAATTACCATATAAACATTGAATCAAAAAACTTGAATTCGTTAAAAACGGCTTTGAATTCGTTTATATTTCTAAAGAATATGTTTAAAAAAAACCAGTCTGTCTCCAGACTGTTTTAAACCAAAAGAAGTATTTCTCTACTATTTATTTATAAATAATTTCCTGGTTTGCACTCCGTATTTTGATAAAATACGGGCAAAATAATATCCGGCAGGCAGTTTGGCAACATTCAACTGAAGGTTGTTGCCACCTCTGGAACTGTTTGTTTTTAGCGGTTTCATTACGAGATGTTCGCATACGTTTAACAGGTCAATGCGAATACTATTACTTTCTGGCGAATAATAGTTTACATTGATCTGATTTTTGGCAGGGTTAGGGAAGATTCGGTATTGCATTTTATTGCCTTTACCAAAATGGTATATGAAAAAATGCCACTTTCTGTATCTGTACCTTTCCAGTGAACATTGAAGTTTTTATTCATTGTTACCGCCGGAAGGGATTCCACAGCACTTTGGGGAGTTGAGTTATCAGCAGTATTATAACACCAGTTAGTTGGTATTGAGTTGTTCCAATCGAAAACTATATGAGCAGAATTATTGATAATTGTCCCATCTGCCAAGCCGGACAACGGAGAAACAGAATAAACTAGGTTCCCCTACCTTTGTGGTGATTTTTGTTGAGATACAGAAAACCGGCATTAACATTCTCAACCAATTGATAAGTATTTGGATCATCTTTTGAAGAGATATAAATCGAGGAAGCTCTTCCTGAGGGGTCAAATTTGGCACAAGGATTTTTTTAATTCCAATAGCATCATTCAAATTTGAATCCTTCTATACTTTTAATGCATTTTAAAAGATTTATCTATTACTATTTTTTATTAAAGTTTTAGAAATTATTTTAAAATAATCATAAACTAAATAAGTAAACCACACTTTGCTTTGTTTAAATTTAAATGAAAAAGCATAATAGTTATAAAGGTAATTCAGCCGCATAAAATACTTTCCTTATAACTTTTAGTTATAGAATATAACAATTTGAATACTGAACTATTCAATGAAGTTAGATATTTTTGCAAAAAATAAATAATCAGTGCTATTATTATGACAAACTACATAAAAGAATTAAATGTTGAAGAGGCTTTCAGGAAAATAAAAGAAGGAGCAATATTAATAGACATAAGAAATGAAGAAGAGTTAGAAGTGTTTTCATTTGACATTCCAAATGTTATACATATCCCTCAAAATATGATTTACGATCAATTATATAAAATTCCTAAAGACAAAACAGTTATTTTAGGCTGTAATAGTGGAGCGCGAAGTTACTTTATGACTCAAATTTTATCCGAAATGAATTTCAAAAATATATACAACCTTAGAGGGGGAATATTAGACTGGGTTGAAAAAGGTTTACCTGTTATATGGGATAATTATAAAAAGGAAAATAGCAATCAGCATAAATCAAAGCAACAATAAATAGTATATTTACAAAAAAACAGCACATGAATTTGTCTTACTTATATGCATTAATTAGTGGTATTTTATCGGGAGGAGCCTTAGGTTTAACCGGAGGAGGAGGATCAATTTTAGCTGTTCCATTATTGGTATATCTGGTAGGCGAGAATGTTCATTTGGCTATTGGCACCTCTTTGATAGCTGTTGGAGTTACTTCATTAATTTCATCAGCAAGTTATATGAAGCAATCGCTTGTAAATTTTAGAATCGGGTTATTAATGGCTGCTCCAGGGTTAGTAAGCACATATCTGGGAGCTTTATTAAACAAACAAGTAAAAGGTCCGGTGTTGTTACTGGCTTTTGCATTATTAATGGTTTATATTGGTTATCTGATGGCCAAAAAAAAATCTCCGGAAGGAAAAAATAAAAATAATGATTTAAATATTAACTATTGGCGTATTATTATATTAGGATTTATAACAGGTTTGGCAAGTGGTTTTTTTGGTGTTGGTGGAGGTTTTTTACTTGTTCCGGCATTATATTTAGGGGCCAAATTAAAAATGAAAGAAGCCATTGGAACTTCCCTGTTTATTATTTTTTTATTTGGATTATTTGGCTTGGGAAGCTATATTATTCAGGGAAGGCCTATAAATTTATTAATTAGTGGCGTTTTTGTTGTTGGAGGTGCTGTAGGAGGTATAACGGGAGCATATTATGCCAAAAGAATTAACCAACAGGTTTTGCGCCGGATTTTTTCTTATTTTATCATTGCTATAGGGCTAGCCATGTTCATACAAAATTTAATAAAAATTATTTAATAAATTAATAGCATTTTCACTTTATTCCTTCCCATTCATCATAAAATTCATTTAGAAAGTTTTCCATAAATAAATGACGATGTCTGGCAATTTCCTTTCCAGCATTTGTATTCATCATATCTTTCAGAAGTAATAACTTTTCATAAAAATGATTTATGGTCGGGCCTTTGGCAGCTTTATATTCGGCTTTACTCATATTAGTATTAGGATTTTGTTCCGGGTCATATAAAGGGCGCCCCTTAAAACCGCCAAAATTAAATGCTCTTGCTATTCCAATTGCACCTATAGCATCCAGCCTATCAGCATCCTGTACAATCTGTAATTCTTTAGAAACCATCTCAGGCATTTCATTTCTATTTTTGAATGAAACATAGCGAATGATTTTTACAATATGGTCTATATCATCATCCTTAACCATAACACTATGCAAAAACATACGTGCTTTTTCCGGACCTATATCCTCATTGCCATTATAAAATTTAGCATCTGCAATATCATGTAAAAGAGCCGCAATATTTACTATAAACAAATCTGCCTTTTCTATTTTAGCAATATGAATTGCTGTTTTCCAAACTCTGTAAATATGAAACCAATCATGACCCCCTTCAGCATCTGACAACTCTTTTCTTACAAAAGCAATTGTTTGAGTAATTATTTCCTGTTGTTTTTTATCCATATTATTAATTATATTTTACCGCAGCATAACCAACCCAATGATGGTTATTTGCCGGCGCGGTAACCCCCATTTTTAAATCATTTACAGGAATTTGTTTTCTCTCAATGCTGGAAGAATAACCTATTACCCGTCCTCTGAGAGGCTCATGATATAAGTCTTCATTAAGATCATTTACTGTTAACAATCCCATTGGTACAGAATAACGTCCACACCATGTCCATTTATATTTACGGAAATCATCAGGTTGAACAGTCATATCAAAGAAATTATGTATTTTCCCTGAGCTTAAGTTTCCACTAATAGAATGAAGAATTTCCAGTTCATGACCTTTAACATTGGCATAACTGGAACAGGACGTTCCATAATAAGCAAAATTTTTACCGCCCCATCCCTGATCTCCATAATGAACTGCGTCCGTAGAAATAACAAATGCATAGTCTTTTCCCCAATTCATATTTCTTGATTTAGCAATTTTAGCAATGGCTGAAGACAAATCAGCAGCTATTTTTTGCATTTTTTTAAACGGCATTGCAGGCACCAAAATAGAAACGATCTGTATATTTCTATCGAAATATTGAAGCCATGGAATTTCAGCTTCTACCGAATGTTCAATAGATTGCATTGAATCGTTTACAATGTAATCATCCTTAGGCAGCATCTTAATTATTTCATTTCTCAAGGGTGAAACTTTTATCATTCCATAAGGCCCTTTCCATTCCGTAAAAGAGTCAAATATTATTTTATTTTCCAAATGCAGTCTGGCAGCTTTATGAGCAACACCAAAAATAAAAATTGTTTTAGCTTTTATCTGACTTAATGTTGCCGGATATAAATAGCCAACATAAGTATAATCATCATGTGGAGTTACAACGGCCTTAGCCGGAATTTTCCCTAACTTTTCCATTGTTTCATTTAGTAACTTTCCCTGATATTTATTTATACGATTCATTAAACTATCCATTTGCCATGGATATTGGGCAAACCCAACCGTGTCTACTAAATTAGTTCTGGCTTTCATTTTTACAGCTTTATTATTGCAGGAACTGCTAAATAAAAACACCGCAAACAGTATCCCGGCAATGGTATATAAACTCTTTTTCATAATTAAAATATTATCTTCACAAATGTAAAAAATAATGGAACATTTTTATTCTTTATTTATTAAAAACAAACAAGGAAAACTATAAATTTGATAACTTTGATAAAAATTTACAACTATGTTTAAAAGTATAGATCCATATTCCGGAAAAGTTATTGGAAATTATAAAACCCATACTAAAAATGAGTTGAAAGAAATTATTGAAAAAAGTCATTCTGCATACCATAACTGGAAAAGAAACAATTTTTCTTCCAAAGGAAAATTATTTCTTCATTTAGGAGAATTATTACGCAATAATAAAGAAGAATATGCTCAGTTAATTACCCGGGAAATGGGTAAAATAATTTCTGAATCAAGAGCAGAAATAGAAAAATGTGCCTGGCTATGTGATTATTATGCTAATTATTCCGAATCAATGCTACAACCTGAATATTTTAATACAGATGCAGGTAAAAGTTATGTAATTTTTGAACCTATAGGGATAATATATGGCATTATGCCCTGGAACTTTCCTTTCTGGCAAGCTTTTCGTGCAGCAGTTCCCACTATCATGGCTGGAAATACTTTTATATTAAAACATGCTCCTAATGTTACAGGAACAGCCTTATTAATTGAAAAGCTTTTTTTAGAAGCAGGATTTCCTGAGAATGTCTTCAGAACTATTGTTATTCCAGTAGAATTATCGGAATCAGTAATTGCCCATCCTTATATTGAAGGCATTACCCTGACAGGAAGCCAACGGGCAGGTGCAGCTGTTGCTTCACAAGCAGGTAAGCATTTAAAGAAAAGTGTAATGGAATTAGGCGGATCAGATCCATATATCGTGTTAAAAGATGCCGAATTTAACCAAAGTTGTAAGACAGGAGTTTGTTCCCGGATGATGAATGCCGGTCAGGTATGTATTTCTGCTAAACGCTTTATTGTTGAAGAGCCTGTGCTGGAACAGTTTATTGAGGAGCAAAAAAGATTGCTTGAGAATATGGTTTTAGGCAACCCATTAGAAGAAAATACGGATATGGGACCAATGGCACGTATTGATTTACTAGAAAATATAGAATCTCAAATTGATAAATCTGTTGAAATGGGAGCTACCGTTATAACCGGAGGGAAACGTTTAAATGATAAACAATTGTTTTATGCTCCTACTTTACTAACTGATATAACCAAAAAAATGCCGGTATGGAAGGAAGAGACTTTCGGACCTGTTTCTGTAATTATTCCTGCAAAAGACGCCGAAGATGCAATTAAAATAGCCAACGACACCTCATTTGGTTTAGGTGCCAGTTTATGGACACAAGATTTGGAACTGGCTGAAAAAATGGCAAAAAAAATAGAAGCAGGAGGTGTGTTTATCAATGGAATGACAAAATCAGATCCTCGTTTACCATTTGGGGGGACTAAAAGATCAGGATATGGAAGAGAACTGTCATATCTGGGAATCAGAGAATTTACCAATGCTAAAACTATTTGGATTGCCTGATAACTAAAAAACTTGTAATTAATATCATTTATCTATGAAATATTCAACCCAGATGAAAAACATATCCCGCAAGGGTAAAATAAATTAATAAACCTGTTGAATCCACTACAGTGGTAAGCAACGGACTGCTAATTACTGCCGGATCAAGTTTGAAACGCGTTAGAATAATGGGTAATAAACTTCCCAATAAGTTGGACCAGATGGTAATGGCAAACATGGACATGGCTACTACCAATCCAATTGTAGGGCCTCCTCTCCAGAAAAAGCCGCGTACATACAATATAATCCCCAAACTTAATCCTATCATAATACCTACTACCAATTCTTTTTTAACTACCAGGAACCACTTTTTTACTGTCAACGAACCTGTTGCCAACGCCCTGATAATTAATGTGGAAGACTGCGCCGCAATATTTCCTCCACTATCAATTAAAATAGGAATGAAAAACGCCAAAGCAATTACTGCCTTAAGCGAATCCTGATAATGAGCAATAATAGTAGATGAAAAGAAATCAGTAAGTAAAAGTATCATCAGCCAACCAATACGTTTAGTATATAAACGAAAAACCGAAGCTGTGTAATATTTTTCTTCTACAGGAACAATAGCAGAAGATTTCTGAAAATCTTCTGTTGTTTCTTCCTCTAAAACATCTAAAATATCATCTACTGTAACAATACCTATTAATATACCTTCGTTATCTATAACAGGCAAAACATTTAAATCATACTTTTTAATTATTTTATAAGCTTCTTCCTGATCATCATCAGCATGGAGACAAACAAATTCTCCATCCATAATATCACTAACTTTTGACTTGCTCTCAGCCAACAAAAACCTACGGATTGGAATATCATCAAGTAATTTTAAATTATCATCTTCAACATAAATCATATTAATGGTTTCTGCATCCGCTCCTACTTTCTTGATATGTCTGATTGCCTTTTCTACTGTCCAGTCAGGTTTCACCACAACATAATCAGGAGTCATTAATCTACCAACACTATTTTCGGGATAACCCAGTAAAGCCAATGATTCTTTTCGTTCCTCAGGAGAAAGCAGATTTAATAATTTCTGTTTTAGTTGCCCAGGAATTTCCTCAAAAACGGAGGTTCTGTCATCAGGGGGCATTTCCTCCAATAATTCCTTGATATGGCTATCAATAATATGTGTTAGAATATACTCTTGTTGAGCAGGATCAAGCTCAGCTAAAACATCCGCAGCCTTATCTTTAGGTACTAACCTGAAAGCCACGACAACATTTGTAACAGATAAACTTTTTAAAATGTCAGCAATATCTTCAGGTTTATTTTGTGCCCAAATCTGCTTTATTGATTCCCATTTTTTTTGATCAATGAGCTCATCAATATTTTGTAATAAGTTGTTATCCACCATGATTTTTGTTTTTGGTGAAAGTAATTTTAAAATGCAAAATAAGCCTTTTTGAACAGAACAAACAAGGATTTCATTTTTTATATAGATATATTTATTACTTTAAAATGAAAATTTATAATTTTGCCTGAAAAGCTATGGGAGAACATCATCATCATGATCATGGAAATTTAAGAGGCAGAAATTTATTCCTTACTGTTCTGTTAAACATTATTATTACTGTAGCACAATTAATTGGAGGAATTATCTCCGGAAGTATGGCACTCCTATCTGATGCATTGCACAATTTTAGCGATGTCCTTTCCTTACTCATAACATATATTGCAAACAGATTAGCTCTAAAAAAAAATACACCTAAACAAACATTTGGATATCAAAGAGCAGAAATTCTTGCTGCATTTATAAATTCTGCAACACTTATAGGAATTGCTGTTTTTTTAGGTGTTGAAGCTGTAAACCGGTTTATTACTCCGGAGCCGATAAAATCAAATATTGTTATATGGCTGGCTACGGCTTCAATTATAATCAATGGTTTAAGTGTATTATTACTTCAGTCGGGTACAAAAAGCAGCATTAATATAAAATCAGCTTACCTTCACTTGCTAACTGACATGTTAACTTCTGTTGCTGTGCTAATTGGAGGTATATTAATGAAATATTTTAATGTTTACTGGGTGGATAGTTTAATAACACTTTTAATAGCCATATATTTGGTTTATGCAAGTTGGAATCTGTTTACGGAGACTATAAAAATAATCATGCTATTTACCCCTCCACATATTAACATAGATAATTTAACAAGTCAAATTGAGTCTATTCATGGCATTAAAAATATCCATCATTTACATTTATGGTCTTTAACGGATAATAAAATAAATATGGAAGCTCATATAGATATTTCCGAAGATCAACCTATTTCTGAATTTGAGAAACAATTAAAGCAAATACAGGATATTTCTGTAAAGATGGGTATAACCCACATTACTATCCAACCGGAATATACAATTAAAGACAACAAAGATTTAATAAACAACAACTAAAACAATTAGTTAAGTTTATATGTTAACATTAAGCTTGGATATAAATTATTCCTATATACTATTTTATTGATAATAAATAAAATAAGAATTTTATTCACCCATGAAACTGTTTTACTCTCCCATGAATTTTTTTAATCATTTTCCTTGCCCTGTGAAATAGCAAAAATTTCATAGGGTGAATGTAATTTATGATTAACAAAATTCATGATTGTTTTATTAAAGCTTATTTAAAAAAAATCAATCAAACTTTTTAATCTTATATCTAAATAAAAATCTTTCTGAAACTCAACAAACTTAAACAAGTACTTTAAAAAAATTAAGAAATACACATTTTTAATTTTAACTAATTTATATATAAAAGTAATTAACTGTTTTGTAGTTTTGCATTATGCGTATAGATATAATTACATTATTTCCTGAAATGTTTGAAGGCCCTTTCAATCATTCTATAATTCAGAGGGCAAAGAAAAAGAATTTAGTAGAAATTTATATTCATCAACTTCGTGATTTCGGAATAGGAAAGCATAAACAAGTTGATGATTATGCTTATTCAGGAGGAGCCGGTATGGTAATGATGATAGAACCTATAGCTACTATAATAGAAAGTCTTAAAAATGAAAGAGCTTATGATGAGATTATTTATACAAGTCCGGATGGTAAATTATTGGATCAGCCAATGGCTAACAAGCTCTCTACTTTTCAAAATATAATAATTTTATGTGGTCATTATAAAGGAATTGATGAAAGGATAAGGGAACATTATATTACAACAGAAATATCAATAGGAAATTATGTTTTATCAGGTGGAGAGCTGGCAGCAGCTGTTATTACGGATAGTATGGTACGATTAATTCCGGGAGTTTTAGGAAATGAAGTGTCTGCATTAAGCGATTCTTTTCAAGATCAATTAATTTCACCACCTGTATATACCAGGCCGAGGAATTTCAAAGGGTGGGAAGTCCCTGATATTCTTCTTTCAGGAAATGAGAGAAAAATATCAGAATGGAAACTTGACCAATCTTTAAAAAGAACACGAGAAAGAAGACCAGATTTACTTAATGAATAAAGTCTCCCGTAATAAGTTAACCGGGAGACTTTATTATATAATAATATTAATTTTATACATCAGGCAAACCATATTTATCCACCACAAAATCAATATCTTTATCTCCTCTCCCACTTAAGTTTACCAGAATTGATGAATGCCTGTTTTCCTGAGCCAATTTAAAAGCATAAGCAACAGCATGTGCACTTTCTAATGCAGGAATAATTCCTTCCAGCCTACTTAGTTCATAAAAGGCATCTATAGCCTCTTTATCCCCAACAGAGACATAATTCACCATTCCTAAATCTTTCAGCATACTGTGTTCCGGGCCCACTCCAGGATAATCCAGTCCACTTGCGACACTGTACACCGGCAATGGGTTACCATCGTCATCCTGCAAAACATAGCATTTAAAACCATGAATAATCCCGGGCTTACCTAAAGTCATGGTTGCGGCATGTTCACCGGTTTTAAAAGATAAACCGGCAGGTTCAACGCCATATAATGTAGCAGCTTCATCCTCTAAAAACCCGGAAAAAATTCCCATTGCATTACTACCTCCTCCAACACATGCTACGACATTATCAGGCTGTTCTCCTGTCATTTCAAAAAACTGCTCTTTAGCTTCCACTCCAACAACCCTTTGAAAATCACGAACCATCATGGGAAAAGGATGAGGGCCTACAACTGATCCGATACAATAAAGAGAATTTTCAAAATCCTGCACATAAGCATCAAAAGCCGAATCAACAGCTTCTTTAAGAGTTTTTAAACCATGAGAAACAGGAATTACTTTTGCTCCTAATATTTCCATTCTAACTACATTGGGATGTTCCTTATGCATATCAACTTCCCCCATATGGATCTCACATTCCAGGCCAAAATATGCAGCAGCTGTTGCTAAAGCAACACCATGTTGTCCGGCACCTGTTTCAGCTATCAGTTTCTTTTTTCCCATATATTTAGCCAACAGGGCTTCTCCCATACAATGATTTAATTTATGAGCACCTGAATGATTAAGGTCTTCTCTTTTTAAATATATTCGTCCACCATATTTTTCTGATAATCTGTTGCAATAATAAACAGGTGTTGGTCGACCCTGATAATGTTTACGGATACTTCTAAGCTCCGAAATGAATTTATGTGATTTACTGATTGCAAAATAAGCATCATTAACTTTATTCATTTCCTTTTCCAAATGGGGAGGCAGGAAACTTCCGCCAAATTCCCCAAAATACCCTTTTTCATTTGGGTATTCTTTAAAATAACTTTTTGGCATAAATTGATAGATTTAGATATGGTGTAAATGTAAAAAAATATTGAAAACCACAAAAGCAAAAGGAGAGATAAAGAAATTTATGGAATAAAAAGTTGTTATTTTAAAACCGACTTGTATTTTTCGCTATTAGCAGGATCAACAGCACTCATTATTCGAATCATTTGATTTTTTTCATTTATTGGAGCCTGAGAAAAAATCTGTATTATTTCATTTCTTTTAGCTTCTATAATAAGCTGTAAATCATATAATCCCGGTCTTTTATTATATACCTGCAATAAATATGGTAAAGAAGAGAGAATCTCTTTTCGGCCATCATTTGTATTTTCATACATTTTATCCAGCCCTAGCCTGTCGTACCGGTATAAGAACATTCTCAGAGGCTCATAAGCTTTATTTAACAATCCTTCAGCAAAATGATACCTGTTTTTTTGACTTTCAAAGGCTTTCCAACCCGGTTCAGGAGAATTTTGAGCAGACTGAACAATATTCATAGCTTGTTGGTAAAATGATGTTCCGCCGTTTCTGGCAAATGAGTCAAAATCCATACCTATCATCATATAGGCATAAAAAGCTAATAATGAAGTTAAATTATTAGTAAAAGTATTTGAAACAAAATCCAGGCGCTGGCCGGGATTATATTTAAACTGAATACTCTTATCCACCATGTTTAACAGAGGTGTTCTATATGAAGATTGAAAAACCGGTCGTTCAAGTACCCAGTGAAAGTTTCCTGTAAAATAATCTGAAGATGAAAGTTTAGAAATAGTAAACAATAAGGTACAGTTAATTTTCTCCTCCTGTTTAAATTTATAATTTGTCCACTTTCTATTATTCAGAAAACCTGTAATTGCTGTTTTTAGTTCTCTTATCACCTGCTGATCAAAGCCTTGTATTTGTTGAGTATTAATTTCAACATTGCAATTTAACTCCTGACCGTTAGTACGAGATATTAACAGAAAAAAAAGAGGTAACAGGAAGAAGAACAGTTTGTTCATTTATAATAATAAATTTAATTCATTATTTTTATGACTTTATCATTTTTTTAATTTCACCTACAATTTCTTGTGCAATCATTTCTTTAGAATTCAACGGAATTTCTATCTCATTATTGTCTTTAAATATCAAAGTAACTTTATTGGTATCCACACCGAAACCTGCTCCAAAATCTTTTAGTGAATTCATTACTATCATATCCAGATTTTTTCGCTTCAGTTTATGGCGTGCATTATTCAATTCATTATCGGTTTCAAGGGCAAATCCGATTAAAATTTGATTTGATTTTTTTATTTTGCCAAGTTTTGCTAAAATATCTACTGTCGGTACAAGTTCTATTTGAGGAAAAGAAGTTTCTTTTTTAATTTTAGATTTGGCAGGATTTTTCGGGGTAAAGTCAGACACTGCAGCTGCCATTACGGCAACATCCGATTTAGGAAATAATTCAGAACATTTGAGATCCATTTGAGCTGCCGTTTCTACAAAATACAAATTCAGATTATCCTTTTCTTTTACAGGAAATGCCACCGGGCCGATTACCAGATCGACAACGGCACCAAGTTCTATAAATGCATGCGCAAGTGCAATTCCCATTTTCCCGGAGCTTCTGTTGCCAATAAAACGAACCGGATCTATAGGCTCATATGTAGGACCAGCACTTATTAATACCCTTTTACCCGATAATGTTTTTTTTTTAGAAAAAAAGTCAATTAAAATATTAGCTAATTCCTCTGGTTCTTTTAATCTTCCGGCACCTTTCAGTCCACTGGCAAGGTCACCTTCATCAGGAGGGATATAAATATATCCGAGCTTTTTCAGCTTTTTAATATTTTCCTGTGTAACTGCATGATAAAACATATCCAGGTCCATGGTAGGAGCATAAAAAACAGGGCATCTTGCTGAAAGAATCGTTGTTGTCAAAAGATTATCGGCTATGCCTACAGCCATTTTAGCCATAGTATTGGCTGTAAGTGGCGCCACAATAATAGCATCTGCCCATAATCCTAAATCAACATGACTGTTCCATTCACCGTTTTTCTCATCGAAAAAGGAGGATAAAACCGGTTTTCCTGAAACTGTGGAAAGAGTAAGAGGTGTTACGAATGCCTTTGCGAAATCGGACATGACTACCTGTACTTCTGCACCTTCTTTAACCAAATAACGAATAAGCAAAGGAATTTTGTAGGCAGCTATTCCACCGGTAATTCCTACAATAATTTTTTTTCCTTTAAGCCTATTCATTTTAATATAACTTTGTAAGGAGATTTAAAAGTCTGTAGCTTTTTCCTTATGAGGGTTTCTGAAATATATATCACCATCCAAAAATTCCTGAATAGCAAGTAAAGTAGGTTTAGGGATTCTTTCGTAAAATTTAGCAATTTCTATTTGCTCCCTGTTTTCAAAAACCTCTTCAAGGTTATCACTTGAACTGGCAAACTCCGAAATTTTTTGATCCAACTCTTGTTTTAATTCTTTTTCAATCTGATTAGCACGTTTAGATAACACTACTGTTGTTTCATAGATATTACCAGTCTGTTTGTAAAAGTCATCTTTCTGACGAGTTACCGCCGTAGTTTCAGTTCTGATTTTTTTGTAATCCATAATTTACAATCTATTTTAAAAATTTTATAGCTTTTTCACTTAATGGTTTCAATTCTTTTAAATATTGGCTTTTAGGATATAAATAAAGTAAATTATTATATGCTTCCACCATTTTCTCAAATCGTTCTTTTTGTTTCTCAGGGATACTTTTCTCAGCGTAAATGTAATATGTTTTAGCGATATAATAAAGATAAAGTTCCTTATTTTTCGAGTTTGGGTATTGATTTAATAAATTTTCGAATGAAGTAATCGCTGCCTGATAACTTCCGGTTTTATAATACAATAAAGCTATATCATAGTCTTTTTTTTCTAATTTATCGTTCAAATCCTTAATAAGTTCCCGGGCTTTGGCAACCTTTGGACTATCAGGATAACGGTCAATAAATGAATTAAGTTGTATTATAGCTTTATAGGTCATAGTTTGATCTAATTCAGATCTTGGCGACTGCAAATATGAACAATACGCTTCCAAAAAAGCAGCATCTTGAGCATTTTTACCTTTTGGATACATTTGTTGATACTGCTTAAAATAATATCCTGCAAGTTGGTAATCCTTAGTCTGAAAATAAGAATTAGCAGTATAATAAGTAATCTTCTCTCCTTTTTTCGTTCCTTGATAATAGGTTCGTACCAAGTCAAAAAACTCAAGAGCTTTTTTAAAGTGACCACTTTGATACAAATCAACACCTGTTTTATATTTCAGGTTATTATCAGGACTTTTTATAAGTTTTGAATAATTCTTACACCCGGCATTTAGAACAATCAATCCAATTACCAGTAAATATAAATGGGCCTTTTTTAGCATGGGGCAAAATTATAATAAAATATCGAACAACAAAACGAAAATTCATTGATATAAGTATCATTAATAATACTTTTTATTAAAAAAATTTAAATTTAAATATTATTATTATTTCCACTGTATTTCAACATATTACATTTACTTAATCAATTTAACACAAGAAAAAATAATTAAATAAAACTAATTAGAATGAATTATTAGTTTAAAAAGATCATATATTAACTTCTGATTTTTCATTAAAGGCTTTCAGAATCCTTTAAATTTCCTTAATTTTGCACATTAAATGATTAAAAAAAATTCAATGGACGTATTTGACAAATGTGAAGCCAATATGGGACATCTTGGGATGTATGCAGATGAATCTGAAGGCTATTATATGTTTCCAAAACTGGAAGGTGAAATTGCTAATCGCATGATCTTTGACGGAAAAGAAAGGCTTGTATGGAGTTTAAATAATTATTTAGGTCTTGCCAACCATCCAAAAGTAAGAGCTGCAGATGCTCAGGGAGCTAAAGATTGGGGAATGGCATATCCCATGGGGGCTCGTATGATGTCGGGACATACCAAATATCATGAGGAGTTGGAACAGCAATTGGCTTCATTTGTTGGAAGACCGTCGGCATATCTGCTTAATTATGGATATCAGGGAATGGTTTCCATTATAAGTGCCATGGTAAACAGAAATGATGTAATAGTATATGATTCTGAAGCTCATGCATGCATTATCGATGGAATGCGTTTACACTTTGGAAAGAGGTTTGTATATCCTCATAATGACATGGCCAAATTAGAGCGGGAATTGGAAAGAGCAACAAAACTTGCCCGGAAAACCGGAGGTGGTATTTTACTAATAACAGAAGGTGTTTACGGAATGGCCGGAGATTTGGGAAATTTACCTGAAATTGTAAAACTAAAAAAGAAATATAAATTCAGAATACTTATTGATGATGCCCATGGTTTTGGAACTATGGGGCCAACAGGTGCCGGCACTGATGAACATTTTAATGTTCAGAAAGATATAGACCTTTACTTTGGCACCTTTGCCAAATCTATGGCCGGAATTGGCGGGTTTGTTGCAGGAGATGAAAAAGTCATTAAGTTTCTTAAATATAATATGCGTTCACAGATTTTCGCAAAATCTCTTCCCATGCCAATGGTTATAGGGGCTATGAAAAGACTTGAAATGTTAAGAGATGAACCGGAACACAGAGAAAAACTCTGGACTATCGTTAATGCATTACAGAAAGGATTAAAAGAAGACGGCTTAAGCATTGGAAATACAGCATCACCTGTTACTCCTGTTATGCTGAACGGTACTATTCCTGAAGCTACACAGATTACTTATGAATTAAGAGAAAAATATGATATTTTCTGCTCTATTGTTGTTTATCCTGTTGTTCCAAAAGGCACAATATTATTAAGGTTAATTCCAACTGCAGTTCATACTTTAGAAGATGTACAATATACAATTAAAGCTTTTAAAGAAGTAAAAAGAAGACTGGACAATAAAGAGTATCCTAATGAATTTAAGATAGGAAAACTGCATTCATAGTCTTTACAAATTAAAAGTTAAAAGGGGATTTAATTATTTACAAGATTAAATCCCCTTTTTTATTTACATGATATTGCTTACCAAAATAATAATTTAATTTTTAAGAATTATTTTAATAATAACAACACGGTTATTATAATGTATTTTAGCTATATATATTCCTTTAGGTAAAGATGAAACATTCCATTTTTCATTATTTATTAGTGTTTTTTCAACAACTTTTCTTCCTGAAATATTAAACAACTGAATTTTTGAAGATGTTGACAAACCCGTAAATGACAAATAATTTATAGCAGGGTTTGGAAAGGCTCTGACATTTTTATCAGAAATTCCATTAACATCCGAAGAAACAGGTTTCAAGTTTATTATTATTTTATTTCCGGAAATACTATCGAACAAAATTTCTTTTATATAAGGCTCATAACCCTCAGAACTTACCTTGACAATATATTTTCCTTTATAAAGTGGGCGAAAAAACACACCTGTAATTGAATCAGAATATACTTGAGAATTATGATTATCATGGTTCTCTATAAGAATTTCAGCCTTTACTCCATTACCTGAAATACTATCTTTTACTAACCCATACAACCCATGCTTAGCTTCTTTTAAATATTGTATTAAAGACCTGAAATTATAATTCCAAAAATTTGGTAAAACTGTCGGATCAGGCATTTTAACATGTGACAATTCAAGGGTGAACTCGCGGTCATAATGGAAATAGTTCATATAATCTTGTCTGCCGCCTGTAATACTATACCAGGCATAGCCATTTGTAATGCCATTATCGAGATCAGTAAAATATCCTTTGAGGCTATATTTGTGAACAGTATCTGCATATTTCCGGCTAACGTTAACCCACCAGTCGTTATCGGCAGGAAGAAATGCCCAGGTATCCCATGGATAGTTAACAACTTCGGCACCGGTATGTAAGACTGCAGATAATACAAAATGATGTTTTTGTGCGAAATTCATAAATGCTATTGTTTCCGGCTGCCATGAATTACCATCCGGATGATCTCCGGCAGCAGGATCAGGGAAATTTCGATTTAAATCAATATGATTAGCATTAAAACGGGTTGCACCATATACGGAAGTATCTCCTGCAGCATAAGTTCCATCAGGATTTGCCAAAGGGTTTATCCAAATATCAAAACTATCTACCAATCTAGTAATTTCGGGAACTTTATTATAATTGCTAAGAAGATAATCTATCATATGAAGCATTAAAATATACCCGGTGGTTTCGTCACCATGAATTGTAGCAGAATAAGTAACCGAAGGTTTAAAAATAACATTATTATTCACTGAAATATGTGCAAACAATAGTTCTCTGCCTTTAACAGATTTACCAATGGAGATAACCTTGCAAAGAGAAGGGTACTTTCTCCCGAAGTTATCCATAATTGCCAAATACTGATTATAACCGGGATAAAAATCCCACTTTAAAGAGTTTTTCTTTCCACTTACCATTAACTGTTTTTTGGAAAGCAACATAGAAGGTGGAACAAGAAAAGAAACTGGAACTTTTATTTTATTTAAAAATTTATACCCATTGTTATTAATATAAGCAAAAACAGAGTCATTAACTATTTTATCAAAAGAAATAATGCGTGATAAATACTTTATATTTTCTTTGGATATATCATTTTCAGAAAACGAAATGTAAGATTCTCCGCGTTGATTAAATAAACCTATTAAAGAATCCTGATTAAATGAATTTTGTCCATTTACAAAAGAATACATTCCCCAACAAAAGATTAAAATTAATATTGTCAGGCGTTTCATAAGGGTTCTTTTTAGGAACTTGTATTTTCATAACCTGCCAGCAATTTTTCCAATGCCAGATGAACAGATTTATTTACTTTCACCATTGGCAGCCGGAGGTTATTTTTTATTAAACCCATAATTTCCATAGCAGCTTTAATACCTGCAGGATTTCCATCAGCAAATAATTGGTGGATAATAGGTAGTAACTTATAATGTATTTCCCTGGCTGCCGCAACATCACCTGATTTAAACAAACGAACCATATCAGAGAAATCTTTGGGAAATGCGTTTGCAACAACAGAAATTACACCATCAGCCCCCAGTGCCATAAGTGGAAATGTAAGGGCGTCATCACCGGAAAATAATTTAAAGTCCTCAGGTTTATTTCTCAGAATCTCCATAACCTGCAATAAGTCACCGGATGCCTCTTTAACGGCAACAATATTATCAAAATCGTTAGCAAGTTTTAAGACTGTATCTGCTGAAATATTTGATGCTGTACGTCCGGGAACATTATATAAAATTATTGGCAGATCTGTTGAAGAAGCAATAGATTTAAAATGAGAGTATATCCCTTTCTGATTAGGTTTATTATAATAAGGTGTAACTGAAAGTATTGCGTCGATATTTCTATCTTCAATTTTTTTTAATTTTCCTACTACTGCCCGGGTACTATTTCCTCCAACTCCCATTACAATAGGGATTCTGTTATTAACATTATCTATAATAACATCCATTACAGCTTTTTGCTCATCTTCGGTCATTGTAGCAGGCTCTCCGGTAGTGCCAAGTCCAACAATAAAGTCAACACCACCATTAATAATATGGTTAATTACTTTTTCCAGGCTTCCAAAATCAATGGTTCCATAATTATGAAAAGGTGTAACAACAGCAACACCTGTACCATTTAAATTTGTTTTCATTATAGTTTTAATTTGGTTTATATTTACAACTCTTTAGTTTTTTATTTACTAATTTTTTATAAAATAATCTAGTTAAATATTTCCAACAAAATTTATAAAATATGGATTCAACTTTTCATAATACTCAATATAGTTAATGTTACTTGTTTTATTTTTCAATATAACATTAAAAATTTGAATATCATTTGAATTTTCCATTCCAAATTTAATTTTAGCATTTATCACAGAAACAATCTTTTTCCCTTTTTTACTTAACTTCCCGCTAAAACTAATCAAAAACTGACAACTTTTAGATGATAAATACTCCAACAAATTATTACGTGGTTTACCAAAAAAGGTGAAATCTTTTTTGGTAATAACTTTGTAATCTTCTAAAATATTATCAATTTTTTCTATATCAGTAATAAACAATATAATCTCAAGATTATCAATAGAAGGGCGCAATTCTTTTATTAACTTCTGTATATCTGAATATTGTTTGTTATTATTTATCTCAAAATATAAACACAATGAATTAATTGTTTTGGGAAATATTTTCTCTTCATTCATTGTATTAGTTTTTATGGAAAATTCTGTTTCACCGATTCCTTTTATACTATTTCCCAATCCGAAAATTTTATTACCATCAAATTTTTCTGATGCGTAAAATTAATAAAGTTTTTCAATTTGTGAAATACAAAAATAAAATACCTTTGACATAAATTTGAATATTTAAAAGTATGGAGGTTACTTTCTTAGGTACAGGCACTTCACAAGGAGTACCAGTAATAGCTTGCCAATGTGACGTTTGTCAGCATGGACGAAAAAAAGATCATCGATTGCGCACCTCTGTTATGATAACAGAAGGTGATACACAAATTAATATAGACGCTGGGCCTGATTTCAGGTATCAAATGCTTCGTGAAAAAGTGCAAAAACTAGATGGAATTCTTATAACACACTGCCACAAAGATCATATTGCAGGACTTGATGATGTGAGAGCATTTAATTATCAAAGCAAAAAAGCAATGAAAATTTTTGCTACCCAGCGTGATAAAGAAGCTATACAAAGGGAGTTTGCATATGCCTTTGATGAAATGCGATATCCGGGAACTCCAAAAATGGACATTATAACTTTAACAGAATCAGCTTTTACAGTAAAAAATATAAATGTACTTCCCCTTCCCGCTTTGCACATGAAAATGGAAGTTATGGGTTTTCGTATTGGTGATTTTTCTTATGTAACAGACACAAATTATATTCCCGGAGAAACATTAGGTAAAATGCTGGGGAGTAAGGTTATAGTTCTTAATGCCCTAAGAAAAGCCCCACACCCTTCTCATTATAATCTGGAACAAGCTGTTAAAGTATTAGAATTTTTAAGACCGGAAAAGGCCTACCTAACTCATATTAGTCATTTAATGGGATTTCATGATGAAGTTAGTAAGGAATTACCCGACTTTATTGAACTTGCTTATGATGGGCTAAAAATTAAAATATAAATCAAATAATATATTTTACACTATTCGATAACTATAGTTATTCTGCGGTTTTTTATTTTATTTATGTCAGTATTTCCTTTTAGCTCTCCGAACCCTCTGCAGGTTATCCTTTTAATATTTATTCCTTTAGATAAAAGATATCTGCAAACAGAATCAGCTCTTTTTTCAGACAATTTCTGATTATACGTTTTAGTGCCGCTTTCATCGGCATAGCCAGCAATCAGGATATTTATGGATGGGTTATTTTTTAAAAAATATACCAGATTATTCAGTTCTGGAATAGCTGTTTTTTTAATTTTATATTCGTTTACATCAAACAAAATATTTTTAAATTGTATTTTTTTTCCTTTTTTAACAGGATACAGTAACCATTTTTTATAAATAGTTTTGTTTTTTTCAGAAGTGTTTAGTTCTTTATTTAAAATAAAATATCCCTGTTTTACAATTTGTATATTACAAACTGCATTATATGGCAAAATCAACCTGAAGTCTCCATTTTCAGAACTATAAATTGTATCCGATACGGTTTTTTTCGAACATTTTTTAAAAAATATATTTGCTTTTAAAGGTGTTCCATTTTCAGCATCTAAAATTTTTCCGGATACAATAATAATATTTTCCGGCTGTATTTTTTTATATAAATCGAAACGAAAAATATCATATCCCTTTCCGGAAGTTCTGTTAGAAGAAATCCAACCTTGTTTCCCATCCATACCTACAACAATATTTTTCTCACTAAACCTCGAATTCACCGGAACACCTAGGTTTCTTGCCTTCGTCCATCTGCTTTTTTCATCTTTTCTGGACATAAACAAATCAAATTCGCCAAGACCAGGCCAGCCATTAGATGAAAAAAACAAAGTTTTATTATCGCTACTTAAAAAAGGAGCCATTTCATCACCGGAGGTATTAATGCTATCTCCCAAATTAACAGCACTTTTCCAATTACCACTTTCATCTTTTTTCATCATCCATATATCTGATCCTCCCTTCCCTCCTTTTCTTTTAGATGCAAAATATAAACTCCTGCCATCGGGAGAGATAACTGCCTGTGATTCCCAACCCGCTGAATTAACATATCTTCCCAACGTAACAGGTTTATTCCATTTTCCATTACTAAAAATGCTTTTGTAAATATCGCAACTACCAAAACCTCCGGGCCAGTAACAGCCGGTAATAAACATCTCCTTTCCAAACAAAGAAAAACTAACAGCTCCCATATCAAGATTATCAGCCCAGGGTAAAATTAAAGGTTTGGGATTTTCCCATTTCTCCCCAAACTTTTTGGAATACAATACACTCTCACTATATTTTTTATATTTATTACCTTTTATTACTGGAAATTTACGTGTAAAAAAAAGCAATTTTTCATTTTTAGAAATGTAATTTACAAACTCATCATATTTAGAATTGATATTTTCCGGTAAGGAACTCAAGTTAACCTGATATGGATTGTGTATTGCCCATAAAGAATACTTTGCAGAATTAAATATTTTATGACTTAAAGAAATTAAGTTTTCATTCTCCGTTTTTAGTGATAGAAATAGTTTTATATAATGAATTGAAAGGTAATAATTTCCCAACAGGTAATTTAATTTCCCCATTGTAAAATAAATTAACGGATATTTTTTTCCGGCAAGTTTACTGACCTTTTCATATGCGAGAAGTGATTTTTTATATTTTGCCAATGATAAATAAATCTCACCCTTTAGCAGATAAGGCTCAGGATATAAAGGTGCGATTTTAATACTTTTGTCAAGTAGTTTTACGGATTTTAAGGTATCTCCATTATGATATTCGGCCAATGCCTTTTGAAATATCAATTCAGCTCTTTTCCGGGGATGAATATTTTGGGATGTTCCTGTTTTTGATAAAAACAAGAACAGCAACATTAACCAGAATATGTAATTTAATTTTTTCAGCTTTTTTTAACAAAACTAACAAAGAATCAATAAAAAGAAAAATTAATTCATAATTATGGAATTCCCATATATTTATGAGTTTGTAATGAAATCCTCCAACGGGGATTATCCATAACATATTGGGTTAATTTATCCATTATTTGTTTAGAAACACTCCATTCAGGCTGTAAGAACAAATGACATGATGAAGAAACCAAAGCGGCATTTTTTTCAGCCCATTTTAAATCGCTGTCTTTTTGAATAATGACTTTCAGTTCATCTGCCCTATTATAAATTTCTTTTACAGGAGGAGAATTTTTTTTAGGTGAGAGGCATATCCAGTCCCATTCGCCCGTTAAATGATAAGCCCCGGAGGTTTCTACCATAGTTGTAATACCTTCTGATTTCAATTCCATTGTAAAGATTTCAAGAGGATATGCAGAAGGTTCTCCTCCGGTAACAACAATTGTTTTAGCAGGTTGATTAGCAACTCTTTTAACAACTTCATGTACAGGTACAGGCGGAAAAAGCTCTGCATTCCATGTTTCCTTACTGTCGCACCAGGCACAACCAACATCACAACCACCAATCCTTACAAAATAAGCAGCTTTACCTGTGTTATACCCTTCTCCCTGTAAGGTATAAAACTCTTCCATAACAGGAAGTTTATTACCTCCTTCCAACAGTTCTATTTCTTTATATACCATAGTCTTAGCAACAATAATACAACTAATAATTTAAACAACGGCAAAAGTACAATGAATTTTGACTTCGACAATAATAAATAAATCTCAAGCAATTACTTTAAAAAAGGTTTCCTGGAAGAAAGGTCAAAACGAAACAATACCGGATAAGTAACTGAAGTTTCTTCAGCGCTTATATATCCTTTCCATCCACTTGTAAATGCAACACCTTCTGTTTGTGATGCTATCCTTTGAGGCATATCGACACGTACTTTTTTGCCGGAAAAAAAATCATCTCCTTTAAAATGAGATAAAGCCCACATAAACGGAATCCAATCGCCTTTAGTGTAACCCAATAAAATAATATTTCCCTCCTGATATTCTCCGGCAGCTGCAGTTATCAACCCTCCTACATCAAAGCTACCAACAAATGTGGCTTTATAATTACCTGGATTTTTAGACAGTCTATAAAAACGGGTATGTTGGTTTTTCCAATCTTTAGTAAAAACATATAAATGATTTCCCCATGACAATAACGCCTCACAATCAAAAGGGGTAGCATCCCATTTTTTTGGCACGCTTCTTTTATCCGGAAAATCAAAATTTATAGTTTGCGGTATAACCCTGGCATTGCCATTTTTAGGAATCCGACTTTTTTTAATTTTATACACCGTAAATTTATGTCGTTTTCCACGGTTATTTCCAACATCTCCAACATAAATATAATTTTCATCCTGTGTCAGAGCTTCCCAATCTTTATTTACTGCACCTTCAATACTAATTTCCTGCAAAATTTTTCCGGTTTTAGCATCTACTTTATAAATCACCGGTTTCCCACCGCTATCATTTATAGTCCATAAACCGCTTCGCCAGAATATCAATCCGGAAGTCTCTTTCAGTATTTTAGGTAAATTGGTAACAATTTTGGGATTATATAAAACTGTTTTTACAGTATTTACTTTATTTTTTTGAGAAGACAATAAAATACCTTGTTTCTCAACATTTCCGTTATACTGAAAAACAGAAATCAGGAAATAAAACAAAACCAACAGATTGGTCATAATTAATTAAGATTAGGAGTAGAATTCCTTTTTGTGAGCCAAGAGAGTATTTTTCAATAACATTGCAATAGTCATTGGTCCAACGCCTCCAGGCACAGGAGTTATAAATGAAGCCTTTTTATATACATCTTTAAATAAAACATCCCCTACAAGCCGATAGCCTTTTTTTGCAGAATCATCTCCAAGACGATGTATTCCGACATCGATAACTACGGCACCTTCTTTAACCATATCTCCTGTAATAAATTGTGGCTTTCCGATAGCACAGATAAGAATATCGGCAGAAAGAGTTATTTCTTTAAGGTTTTTCGTTTTACTGTGGCAAAGAGTTACAGTTGCATTACCGGGATTTCTTTTTTGTGACAGCAAAATACTAACAGGCCTGCCTACAATATTTGACCTGCCCACAACCACACAATGCTTTCCTTCGGTGTTAATTTTATATGCTTTAAGGAGTTCCATAATACCATAAGGAGTAGCTGGCAAATAACCGGGACGGTTTAAAACCATATTTCCAATATTAACAGGAGTAAAACCGTCAACATCTTTGGAAGGATGTATTGCACTTATAATATGATCTTCATTGATATGTGCCGGCAAGGGCAGTTGAACAATAAAGCCATCTATTTCATCATCATTATTAAGAAATTCGATAACTTCAAGTAATTCATTTTCGGTGATATCCTCAGGGTAGCGATAAGTAGAAGAAATGATTCCTACTGAATGAGCAGCTTTTTCTTTGGCGGCTACGTATGTCTGGCTAGCCGGATCATCGCCAACCAAGACTGCTGCCAGGTGAGGTGAAGAATCTTTTTTATCAATTAAATCAGCTACTTCTTTTTTGATCTCATCTTTAATTTTCTGCGAAACCACTTTCCCGTCTATTAAAACAGGTTCCTTCTTCTTTGCCATTTTACTTATTTTATAAAGAGATAACTATTGAAATAAATTATTAACGACGACCACCCATCATCCTCATCATATTTTTCCCTTTTCCAGAGGACATCATTTTCATCATTTTACTGGTTTCGCTAAACTGTTTTATAAGGCGGTTAACTTCCTGTATTGTTGTACCACTGCCATCAGCAATTCTTTTTCTCCGGGAACCATTAATAATTTTCGGATTACTTCTTTCTTCGGGTGTCATGGAGTGAATAATAGCTTCAATACCCTTAAAGGCATCATCATCAATATCCACATCTTTTACAGCCTTACTCATCCCCGGTATCATACCCATTAAATCCTTTACATTACCCATTTTTTTGATTTGCTGAATTTGTTTCAGAAAATCATCAAAGCCGAATTGATTTTTAGCAAGTTTCTTTTGGATTTTACGGGCTTCTTCTTCATCAAATTGTTCCTGTGCTTTTTCCACCAGGGTAACAATATCACCCATTCCAAGAATACGATCTGCCATTCGGGAAGGATGAAATAAATCAAGGGCATCCAGCTTTTCACCTATCCCGACAAATTTAATAGGCTTTTCAACTACCGACCGTATTGTTAATGCTGCACCACCACGGGTATCACCATCAAGTTTTGTTAGTACTACGCCATCAAAACCTAACTGATCGTTAAATGCTTTTGCTGTATTTACAGCATCCTGCCCCGTCATTGCATCTACAACAAATAATGTTTCCTGAGGATTTATTGCTTTTTTTACAGCGGCAATTTCTTTCATCATAACCTCATCAACAGCAAGGCGACCTGCTGTATCGACGATAACAATCTGCTTACCTTTATCGCGGGCGTATTTAATAGCATTTTTAGCTATTTTAACAGGGTCGAGATTACCTTCTTCACTATAAACCTCTGCACCAATTTGTTCTCCAAGAACTTTTAACTGATCGATAGCAGCAGGCCTGTAAACATCACCGGCTACAAGTAATACTTGTTTTCCTTTTTTTGATTTAAGATAGTTAGCCAGTTTTGCCGAAAATGTTGTTTTTCCCGAACCTTGCAAACCTGCAATTAAAATTACAGCCGGACTTCCTTTTATATTAATATCCACCTGCTCACCGCCCATAAGTTTGGCAAGTTCATCATGAACAATCTTCACCATTAACTCACCCGGCTTTACTGCAGTAAGCACATGCTGACCCAATGCTTGTTCTTTTATTTCATTAGTAAACTGTTTAGCAATTTTATAACTAACATCAGCTTCAATAAGTGCTCTTCTAATCTCTTTTATAGATTCGGCAATATTAATTTCAGTAATCCGGCCTTGTCCTTTTAAAACTTTAAACGACCTGTCCAGCCTGTCACTTAGTCCTTCAAACATAATCTGTTATTTTTTTTAACGGTGCAAAAATAAGAAAAACTAAGATTCTATTTTCAAATACATTCATCTTGTTTTATTATTTAAACTTAAATATTTTTTTTATTTAATAATCCTGTATTTGTTCATTTATATTTAATATTAATATACAACTTACACTAATCAAGTATATTATATATCAATTTATTCATTATATTTGTTCAATTCATTAAATTAACTTATTTTGTATGAAAAATTTAACTGGGGTTCTTTTCATTATTTTATTTTCACTTGGCATTTCATTACAAGCTCAAAATAATAATTTTCTTAATCTGCCATATATAGAAGTAAGAGCCAGCGCCGACACGCTAGTTACTCCCGACAATATTTATATCTCAATAAATATTTTGGAATCCGACACAAAGGGAAAAGTTCCTGTAGAAGAACTGGCACATAAAATGGTGAAAAGGCTAAAAGCTTTAGGAATTAAAACAGAAAAACAATTGGTTTTAAATGACTTTTCCAGTAATTTCAAAAAATACTTTTGGAGGGGAAAAGAAATTCTAAAATCTAAATCGTACACTTTGATGGTACATTCAGCTGTAATGGCAGGAAAAGTTCTTATCGCCTTAAAAGAAACCGGTATTGGTCATGTAGGGATTCAGAAAGTTATTTATTCCAAAGCAAAGCAGATGAATTTAATTTTAAACCGTTTAGCTGTTAAGAATGCACTTTTACAGGCAAAAGCAATGGTAAAACCTTTAGATCAACAGGTTGGAAATGCACTTTTTATTACTGAAGTTGGAAATTTTTCTCCCATGCCTGTGTTAAAAAACGCCCGTATCTTTTTAGCTGAGGCAGCTTCACCGTCGCCACAGCCGGTAAAAATCCAGTTTCAAAAAATTAAACTGGAAAGAAGCGTTAATGTACGTTTTGCTTTATTACCGGCAAAATAATTTACTTAGAAGATATCTCCACAAGTTATCCAAAAGCAAATAAAAGTTCCAATGCTTCTTCAATATGCCCAATAGAAATTAATTCTTTGGCTTTTTGATGAACTACGAATCTATCAGCATATTTAATTCCCAACTCTTTATTATTTTGTAATGATCTTATGCGGTCAAAATCAGGAATTTTTTCAATATTCCCCAATATCCCCAAATCATTCCCCGATAAAACTTTACTGAGCCTGACAGTATCCGGTAAAGCATCTACACCTATTCCATGTGTAAGCAAAGGTTTTGGCACATGAAAAAGGGCATCTCCGGAGGCACGGACATAAACATCCTCTCCCATGCGCCCTACCAAATCCAGTTTCTCTGTCTGCAATTTATTATTTCCATCGAGGAATTTTTCATTTATATGAATTTTTAAAATTTCACAAATTACAAGATTTGCTGACCCGCCTTGTTTTCCGGTTTCGATAACGTCCCTCACCTTACATTCGAAATGCAGTGGAGACTCTTTCACACGAAATGGTTTTACAGCAACGGAAGGGATAGCTGTAAATCCTGATTTTTTAAATTCATTTACCCATTTTTCATATTCTGTACTTGAAAGACTGGTTTGCTGAACCATATCATATGTAACAGCATGAATTACCACCTCCGGGACTTCTTTTATATTTTCATAGGTATGTTTAACAGTATTATCTCTTCCGCGCCGCGAAGGTGAAAAAATCAATGTGGTGGGATTAACGCCGAAAGCATTATAAAAACTAAAAGGTGAAAGGTTTGGGTTTCCTTCTTTATCTATTGTGCTCACCAGTGCAATGGGACGTGGAGCAATGCCAGCAAGCAAAATGGATGAAACATCGCGGGAGGCCATTAAAAGTGGATCAAATTCTTTCATTTATTAATGATTTTATATTTCATGTATTAATATTTTACAGCGGGTAATATTTTTGTTTTAACCTCTCCAAAACCTATACGTAATCCATATTTTTCAGCATGTGCGCGCATCACAATGGTGTCATTGTCTTCGATAAATGTCCGGGAGACACCGCCTTTTAATGAAACAGGTTTTTTTCCACCCCACGATAGTTCCAGCAAAGAGCCGAATGAAGACTCATCTTTTCCGGAAATAGTACCGGAAGCATACATATCACCGGGACGGATATTACAACCATTTACAGTGTGATGCGCCAGTTGCTGGTTCATACTCCAGTACAAATATTTCGTATTAGACCTGCAAACAATATTTTCCAATCCGTTTTCCGGAATTATACTAACCTGAAGTTTAATATCGAAATTATTTTTTCCTGATAATCGCAAATAAGGTAAAACTTCAGGCTTTTGTTCAGGGCCAGCAATACGGAATGGTTCCAGTGCTTCCATTGTAACTATCCATGGAGAAATAACAGATCCAAAATTTTTACCCAGAAAAGGCCCCAAAGGCACATATTCCCATTTTTGTATGTCGCGTGCCGACAAGTCATTGAAGATAACCATGCCAAATATATACTTTGATGTTTCTTCAATGGGAATAGGCTGGCCCAAAGTATTTTCCTTACCGGTGATAAAAGCCATTTCCAATTCATAGTCCAGTTTTTGTGTAGCTTCAAAAACAGGATTTTCCTGCTCCGGTAACTTTATCTGCCCTTTTGGGCGCACGATATTTGTTCCTGACACCACAATTGACGAACTTCTTCCATGGTAACCTACAGGCAAATGTTTCCAGTTGGGAAGCAATGCATTTTCCGGATCACGAAACATTTTACCGACATTGGCAGCATGTTCAATACTGGAATAAAAATCAGTATAATCACCTATATCAACAGGTAATAAAACCTCAACCGAGCCGGCAGTATAAAAAGCTGTTTCCAGGAGATCTTTTTGATTTTGTAATTCTGTATTTCCTTCAGAGAAAAGCTCTATAAGCCGTTCTCTTACCGGGACAGTATATTTTTTTCCCAAAGCAATAAAATCATTCAATACCGGACTGTAAAAGGCAGTCAAATCGTCAATCCCTAATTGATCGAAAAAACCAAAGTCTGCCAATTCCGACAAATCTATAATTGTATCTCCAACCCTTGTTGCCGGTCGTGGAGTTTTATTTTCAGGTGCAATAATACCAAAAGGAATATTTTGTAAAGGAAAGTCACTATTTTCCGGCACTTCGATCCAGGATTTACCTTGATTTATATTTTTCAAATTATTTGCCATCTGTTTATAATCTTGTAATTAGCTGTAATTTAATATATTTTTTAATCAATGGTGTAAACAAATTATCTTATACTTTGTTTTTTACCAGCAAAAAGCTTTCATAAAGCTTGTAAAATTTGTGATCTGTATTATTTAGTTTTATAATGTTCCTCTATTTTCCTGTTCTCTTTCAATAGCCTCAAATAAAGCTTTAAAGTTACCTTTTCCAAAGGATTTAGCACCTTTACGCTGAATAATTTCGAAAAAAAACGTTGGCCTGTCCTGAACAGGTTTAGTAAACAATTGCAGAAGATAACCATCTTCATCCCTGTCGATTAAAACGTTATTTTTTTTCAGTAATGACATGTTTTCATCAATAGTACCAACTCTTTCTGTTACAGTGAGGTAATAGCTATCGGGTACCATTAAAAAATCCACTCCCCTTTCACGCTGTGCTTCAATGGTTTTAACAATATCATCAGTAGCCATAGCAACATGTTGCGGGCCCGGGCCGACATAAAAATCAAGGTATTCATCAATTTGTGATTTTTTCAATCCCTTTGCCGGTTCATTAATAGGAAATTTTATACGTAAATTTCTACTTGCTACCACCTTACTTTTTAATGCCGTAAAATCAGTAGAAATATCTTTATCATCGAAAGAAATCAGTTGCTCAAAGCCCATAACAGTACGGTAAAAATCCACAACCTTATCCATATTTCCTTCTTCCACATTCCCGACGATATGATCTACATAAAGCAGTCCGGTACTTTCAGGGTTATATTTGGGTTCCCATTTAATAAATCCGGGTAAAAAAGTTCCTTTATAATTTGTACGTTCCACAAAGGTATGAATTGTTTCACCGTATGTTTTAATAGAGGCCACTTTAACAGTACCCATATCATCTTCCATAATTTCAATATCAGATATAACTTCGGCACCGCGTTTTCGGAGTTCATTTAGGGTTTTTTCAATATCATCTACCCAAAGGGCTATCACTTTTACACCGTCGCCATGTTTTGCCTGATGTTTTGTTACAGGCGAATCCGGTGTTAACCCGGCGGTAAGTACAAAGGTAATTTTCCCCTGGCGAACAACATAAGATGAGCGGTCTTTTAATCCCGTTTCCAGTCCGGCATAAGCAACCGGCTGAAAGCCAAAAGCAGATTGATAATAGTGGGCAGCCTGTTTAGCGTTTCCCACATAAAATTCAACATAATCAGTACCATTTATAGGCAAAAAATCATTTTTCATTTTAGTTCTGTTTTTTTGTAATTGTCTTGATAATTGCATGTTACAGCCATGATTTATAGTAATCGGGAACTTCAATTCCGGCGGCATATTTTGTTAATTTCAATGGTTGAAAAGTATCCACCATAACAGCATATTCGTTTGTTTCTTTTTTCCCAATACTTCTTTCTACGGCTCCCGGCTGAGGGCCATGAGGAATACCCATCGGATGCAGTGTTATCTGTCCCTTTTCAACATGGTTTCTGCTCATAAAGTCGCCATCGACATAATACAATACTTCATCAGAATCAATGTTACTGTGACTGTATGGTGCCGGAATTGCCTTAGGATGATAATCGTACAAACGTGGCACAAAAGCACACATTACAAAAGCATCGGTTTCGAAGGTTTGATGCACCGGCGGTGGTTGATGTATTCTCCCTGTTATAGGTTCGAAATCGTAAATGGAAAAAATATAAGGATACAGATAACCATCCCAACCTACAGCATCAAAAGGATGATTTGCATAAGTATATGAAAAGTAACTATCTTTTCTTTTAATCATAATATGAAACTCACCGTTTTCATTAGTATGAGTTTCCAGTTGAGGTATTTTTATATCTCTTTCATAAAGCGGTGCACTTTCGAGTAGTTGTCCACTGATATTTACATATCTTTTTGGGAAACGCAGCGGACTAAAAGACTCCACAATAAACAGACGGTTATCGTTTGTATCAAAATGCAGTTGATAAACAGTTCCTTTAGGAATTACAAGATGATCGCCGGGTTTAAATTGTAAATTACCATAAACAGATTTCATTACACCTGTTCCCCGGTGAATAAATATCATTTCGTCTGCCATTGCATTTTTAAAAAAATATTCCTCCATCGATTGCGTAGGAGCAGCCAGAATAATTTCAATGTTATCGTTAAAAAGCATTACTTTACGACTATTAATATAGTCTTTTTCCGGTTTTACCATAAAACCTTTAAAAGCTCTGTTTTGCATATTTTCTGCAACCCATGTTTTCTTATCAACTTTTGCTGCTGACTCAGCTTTTATCACTCTGGTAGGGGGAAATTCATGGTAAATTAAAGAATAAATACTGGAAAAACCTTCTGAAGACACTAACTCTTCGGTATATAAATCTCCATTTGGCTTAGTAAACTGTGTATGACGCTTATGAGGAATGTTTCCTTGTTTATGATAATAAGGCATTTTTATTTGGATTGTTTAAAAATAAGAAAACAAAAGTACAGAAAAAGAATGATTTTAAAGGTATAAATAAAAACTTTTTAATGGGGAGGTTTCATAATGCGGCAAGGATAGAAACGGCAGCCCGCCACAGCGAAAAACGATTGGCTGCCTGCCGGAGGGTGCGACAGGGGAGCGCCCCGCAGGCAGTAACTGCCAACGTTTTTTGCTGTGGTGGCTATAGTGGATAGCCTGGTTCAGCCGCCCAAAATATTAATTTCTTTATGGAAACATTATTATAAAACCCGTAGGAAGAATCTGGATTTTCTTTTCTTATCTTTGCAGTTCATTATTACAAATATGAATCAGAAAAATATCCGGATAAAAAATAAGCGTGCAAGTTTTGAATATTTTATTTTAGAACGATATGTAGCAGGTATTGTGCTGACGGGAACTGAAATTAAGTCGATTAGAAACGGAAAAGCGAATTTAGCTGACTCCTATTGTTTATTTGAAAACGGGGAGCTTTTTGTGCGTGGGATGCATATTTCGGAATATAGTTTTGGTAGTTACAACAACCATATTGCCAAGCGCGACAGGAAGTTACTGTTAACAAAGAGGGAGTTGAAAAAGTTACAAACCAAGGTTAAAGAAAAGGGGTATACGCTTGTGCCTACAGTTTTATTTTTAAATGACAGGGGGCTGGCTAAACTGGAAATAGGTCTGGCACGCGGGAAACACTATTACGACAAGCGGCAGGATATAAAGAAACGTGACTCAGACAGGGAAATAAGCCGGCATTTAAAGAGATAGCACTACTGTTGCCGGCTATAAATATTATTTTATTCCTCTTTCTTTTTTAATCAGGTCGTAGGCATCGTTGACATTCCGGAATTTTTCTTCTGCAGCTTTTTTCACTTCTTCGCCAAGGTGAGCCACCTTATCGGGATGATATTTTTTCGCCATCTCGCGATAAGCCATTTTCACTTCTTCATCGGATGCCGACTTTTGAATTCCCAGGATAACATAAGCATTATCAGTATCCTTTACAAACATAGCTTTAATAGACTGGAAATCGGCATTTCCAAGGCCCATTGCAGCGGAAATACTATCGATAATATCTATTTCCGGTTGACTTACGGCGCCATCGGCCTGTGCAATTCCAAACAAATAATGCAACAACTGTAACCGCGAAGCATAATCCATATATTGGCCAATTTGACGACTCACATCCACAACGCTATAATTTTGCTCCAGAATTTTCTTTAAAATCTGTATATCCCGTTGTGCAGCCTCTTTTCCAAAATTAGCAACAAAAAAATGTTTTACATAATCCAGTTCCGATTTGGTTACCTTACCATCGGCCTTCATAACTGCCGCTGTCAGCACCAGCAAGCTAACATTAAAGTCGCCCGACTGCGTTGGAATTCCCTGACGGTATGCCGTTTTTCCGCCTCCCTGAAACATCGAGCCGAGAACAAATCCCATAATTCCGCCTATAGGGCCTCCAAAAGCCCATCCCAGTCCACCGCCAACCCATTTGGCATAACTGTTTTTGCCATTTGAAGATGTTTGTTGACGGTAAGCATTTCCGGAAGCACTATACGGACCGGCATCCTCATTATAGGCATTACCGTTATTTGGTCTTGTTTTGTTTTGTGAGTTATTGGAATTTCCCGGTGTTTGCCATTTAAAAAAGTAATAAATTGCCATTCCGACCAGAAAAATCAAAAGAATATAAATCATTTTATTATACTAAGAATTATCAACTAAATATTCCACCTCTTTAAATTTAATTCCCAGGGTTTCCAGTTCATCGAGAATAGGTTCATACATATCTTTATCAACGGGACGATGAATACCTGTTTTTTTAATTTTACCAGTAAGAAGTAATTTGGTAGCAATGCCAAGAGGCAGTCCCACAGTTTTAGCCATTGCTGTTTTTTCCTGGTCTTCACCAATGAGGGCCATAGAGGAGATTATCATTTTTGTCTCATTACCATGAACATATTTAAATTCGTGTTGCATCACGAGGAGATCTTTATCGTCGGGGTCAAGCTTCCATTTTTCCTGTATAAGTTTTTGCAAAATTTGTGCAGGGGTAGCATTTTTCAATCCTATTTTCCTTTTATCGAAAACCCCCAGCCATTTTAATTTTTCGAGCACTACAGGATCAGCAGCATTATCGCAGTAGTTCTGTAATTTAATTTCAACAGGAACATTAGGCTCAAACTGCATAAACGAATTAATAAAATCGCGATAGGTCATATTTTCCGAATCCTCCATAGTATATGAATCATCGGTGGCACCTAATTTAACAAATACATTCCACGCTTTGGCATATCCGGGTCGTCGCAGAGTACCCCGGTACATAGTAGGAATATCTTTTAAATTATAAATTTCGCGGTACGACAGTGAGTCGCGATTCGGATACGCTTCAAATTCGCCAAGGTCGAGGATTTTACGAGATAACAACCGGTCGAACAACCGAAAATAAGGAATATATTTATACCGTCCCTCCTGAATAAATTTTGATACTCCGTTACCTGCCATTACAACATTTCTGGGATTCCATGTTAACTTATAATTCCACGGGTTGTTATCACTTTCAGGAGCCACCAAACCACCGGTAAAAGAATGAAAAGAATTTATCTCTCCTCCTTTTTCCTTAATTTCATTAATAACACGCATTGCCGACATATGATCTATACCGGGGTCGACGCCTAACTCCATCAAAATTGGGATGCCGGCTTTTTTTGCCAGTTCATCATATTTTTTTATCTCATCGGAAACATAGGAAGCTGTAAGCATAGGCTTACGAAGATCAATACATTTTTTAGCAACAAAATGATGCATAAAAGCTGGCAGCATAGAAATAACAACATCAGCTTTAGCAATAGTCCTCCAGCTTTCCAGATCGTCATTAATATCAAAGGTGATAGCTTTCCCTCTGGGGTTTCCGTTTACTTTTTGCTGAGCCAGTTTCTCATCAATATCGGCAACTGTAATATGCCAGTCAAACTCTTCCGAATGATCTAATAAATATTGAATTAAATATGTAGTTGAAAGGCCTGCACCAAGAACTAATATATCAGTCATAATTATTTTTTTAAGGGTTTTATATTATTTTTTATTAGTAATAAATTCACTCATATATGTATAATCAGGTGTAAAAGCACCATGATATAAAATCATTCCTCTTTTTAAGGGACCGGGGATTTCCAGATTATCAAAAGAAACAGAAAAATCAGCAGTAGCCAATTGCGGTAAAAATGGCATTAAAGCACTACTAAAAGCCATTGAAGATTCACGTGGCAGTTCGCTGGGTAAAATATCTACAGCCATCACCAGGACACCCTCGCCATCGAAACCCATTGTATGTTTTCCTGTTTCCGGGTTATAAACAAACACCGGATCTTCAATAGGAGTACCTTTAAAAGTAATTTCTACAGAACCTTCCGGATCGCATGTTATATCGCCAATAACTTCAGGAATAGAGATACCGTTATCCCATGCTTTTTTTAGGAATTTTTTTGTAATAATACGCGGATATCTTTCATCCCAGTACATACAGTTCATTAGTATTTTTAAATGAGGAATGTATTGTTCAAAAATACCTTTATACATATCCGGGTGATGGTAATACTCTTCAAGACTAAATGAATCAGGATTTTCTATTCTTTTCACCAGGTCTTTTTCTTTAAACACAACCTTGTAAATAAAATTTCCCGGTTTTGATTTTTGCTTTTTTATTCCGGCTAATTCCTCAGGAGAAATTTCTCTTACAGGCAGTAATTCCAGAATCTCCTGGGCTCCTTTGGAAACATGGCCATAACCGGTAATACCTATGGTTAATGGTGTTAGCTCTGATGGCAACCCTTTTAATCTGATTTCATCTCCGATTTCTTTCACCACAGCTTTAGCCTCTTCGAGGGAATTATAATTATGTGTTTGTTTTAATTTTTTAAAAGGTGTCTCTATACCTTTTTTTTCCATTCTTACACCCAGAGACCATAGTGAGTTAATCATCCCTGCCAAACCTGCAAAGCGTCCGAAAAATATCAATCTCCTCCCCTGTTCATCAACAATACGTTCGTAATCTATTAAGTTAATTTTATGGTCAATCATATTTTGAAGCAAAGGCATATTATAAGGCTGGCCTTTAATGGTGTGACTAAAGAAGATGTAGGTATTACCTTCTTTAAAATAATCTATTGGCATCTCTTTAACACCTAATATCAAAGAAGCATTTAAAGGTTCCGGTTTTAGTACAGCTCCGGATTTAACATATTCTTCATCTTTAAAAATTCTCTTTTCCGATGGTACGACCTCCACTTTAAAGCCGGCATCTGTAAGCTGCTTAACATGTTCAGGAACAAGTGCGACTCTTTTTTCCATCAGGTACTTATCTTCATAGCGAATTCCTATTATTTGCTTCATCGTTTTAATTTTTGGCAAACTTAGTAATTTGCATTGAAACCACCCAAAAAAGGCACCTCAAAAAAGCAAAACAAAAAAGGACTTTATCTCATGGTAATAAAGTCAGAATCATAAATCAATAACCGGAAATTTATTACCATAGAAGATAAAAAAACAACATTCGCAAACGATTGTGAACCATTATTTTTTACATTATTTCATTTTAAATTTTCTTTTGATGATTATTAACAATTGTAATGAAACGAACCCACTATAACTCATCACTTTTTATTATCTTTGTGCTTCCAAAAAAATGGAATAAATTTTTTAACTATAAATTATAAATAAAAAATGGCTAAAGCAAAGTATGTTTATCTCTTTGGAAATCGACAAGCCGAAGGGAATGCAAAAATGAAAAACCTTTTAGGTGGTAAGGGTGCCAACCTTGCCGAAATGAATTTAATTGGCGTTCCGGTTCCTCCGGGATTTACTATTACCACTGAACTTTGTACATTGTACAATGATAAAGGACAGGATTATGCTGTTGATTTGATTAAAGATGAAGTAGAAAAAGGCATTCATCATGTAGAAAACATTATGGGAACCAAATTTGGTGATGAAGAGAATCCCTTGTTAGTTTCAGTACGCTCCGGTGCCCGTGCGTCTATGCCCGGAATGATGGATACCGTTCTTAACCTGGGTTTAAATGACAAAGCCGTTACAGGTATTGCCAACAAGTCGGGTAATGCTCGATTTGCATGGGATTCGTATCGAAGGTTTGTACAGATGTATGGCGATGTGGTTTTGGGTATGAAACCCGAATCGAAAGAAGCTGAAGATCCTTTTGAAGTTATTATTGAAGAAGTGAAAAAGAAAAAAGGCGTTAAACTTGATACCGAGTTAACTCCTGACGATTTAAAAGAACTTGTTACTTTATTCAAAGCTGCTGTTAAAAAGCAAACCGGAAAAGATTTTCCTGAAGACCCATGGGAGCAACTCTGGGGAGCTATTATGGCTGTTTTCGACAGCTGGATGAACGAAAGAGCTATTCTATACAGGAAATTAAATAAAATTCCTGATGAATGGGGAACGGCTGTTAATGTTCAGGCAATGGTATTTGGTAATATGGGCGAAAACTCCGCCACCGGTGTTGCCTTTACAAGAGATGCTGCAACGGGAGAAAATATTTTTAACGGTGAATACCTTATCAATGCTCAAGGTGAAGATGTTGTTGCCGGAATTCGTACTCCACAGCAAATTACCAAAGAAGGCTCTATACGCTGGGCAAAACTTGCCAATGTTTCAGAAGAAGAAAGAGCTACAAAATATCCTTCTCTGGAAGAGGCTATGCCTGAAGTATATAAAGATTTATATGAAGTTCAGGATAAACTTGAAAAACATTATCGCGACATGCAGGACATGGAATTTACCATTCAGGATGGTAAACTATGGTTACTGCAAACCCGTAATGGTAAACGTACCGGTGCTGCTATGGTGAAGATAGCCATGGATATGCTTCGTGAAAAACTCATTACCAAAGAAGAAGCATTAATGAGGGTAGAACCCGAAAAACTTGATGAACTGTTGCATCCTGTCTTCGACAATCAAGCTATTAAAGAAGCAAAAGTTATGACCAAAGGTCTTCCTGCTTCTCCGGGTGCTGCTGCCGGTGAAATTGTTTTCCACGCCGATGATGCAGAGGAAGAGGCTGCCAAAGGTAAAAAAGTTGTGTTGGTACGTATCGAAACTTCTCCTGAAGATTTAAAAGGTATGAACTCTGCCGAAGGTATTTTAACAGCCCGTGGCGGAATGACTTCCCACGCTGCTGTTGTTGCCCGCGGAATGGGTAAATGCTGTGTTTCAGGTGCCGGAAGTATCCGTATCGATTACAAAACCCGTACTCTGGAAATGAATGGCAAAACTTACAAAGAAGGTGATTATATTTCATTAAACGGATCTACAGGTGAAGTTTATGATGGCTCTATAAAAACCGTTAAACCTGAAATGAGCGGTGATTTTGGTAAGTTAATGAAACTCGCCGATAAAAAAGCTAAACTATACGTTCGTACAAATGCCGACACTCCCCACGATGCTCAGGTAGCACGCGATTTTGGAGCTCAGGGTATAGGCTTATGCCGTACAGAACACATGTTTTTCGGTGGCAACAAAATTATTGCAATGCGTGAAATGATTCTTGCTGAAGATGAAACCGGAAGAAGAAAAGCTCTGGAAAAATTACTTCCCATGCAACGAACCGATTTTGAAGGTATCTTTGAAGCTATGGAAGGTCTTCCAGTAACCGTTCGTCTCCTGGATCCTCCATTGCACGAATTTGTTCCTCATGATGACAAAGGACAAGAAGAAATGGCAAAAGTAATGGGCGTTTCTGTTGATGTTATCAAAGAAAAAGTAGAAGAACTTAGCGAAGTAAATCCTATGCTCGGTCACCGTGGCTGCCGACTGGGAAATACATACCCTGAAATTACAGAAATGCAGGCTCGCGCCATTATAGAAGCTGCCTTAAACCTGAAAGACAAAAAGGTAAAAACTCATCCTGAAATTATGGTTCCTTTAACAGGTACTCTGGCAGAAATGAAAATGCAGGAAAAAATTATTCGTGATACCATTGAAAAAGTTTTTGAAGAAAGAGGTGAAAAAATTGACTTTATGGTGGGTACCATGATAGAAGTTCCCCGCGCGGCTTTAACAGCGGATAAAATCGCCGAATCTGCAGAATTTTTCTCCTTTGGCACCAACGACCTTACTCAGATGACTTTCGGTTATTCTCGCGATGATGCCGGTAAGTTCCTGCCAATATACATTGAAAAGGGAATTCTGAAAAATGACCCGTTCCAGGTACTTGATCAGGAAGGTGTTGGACAGCTTGTTGAAATGGCCGTTAAAAAAGGTCAGAAAACAAGGAAAAAAATCAAACTGGGAATTTGTGGTGAACATGGTGGTGAACCAAGCTCCATTGAATTTTGCCATCGTACCGGCCTGCATTATGTCAGTTGTTCTCCTTATCGTGTTCCTATTGCACGTCTGGCTGCAGCACAAGCTGCCATTATGAATAAAAAAAGCTGGAAGAAAAGTCATAAATAAATATGATATTCTTCTGTAATTCTAAAAAAGCCGGTATAAAAATTTATACCGGCTTTTTATATGTCTCTTAATTTGTCAGACTGAAAAACGACGACTATCAAATTTATAAGACAGTTGCCGTGCTTCTTCAACTAAAGACTTGGGATAACCATTAATTTCCAGTATTTTAATTGCATTTCGTGATTTTAATATCCCCTCTTTAATTTTGTAATCGAAAGATATAGTATGCTCCTGAACTTCTTCACTAAAATGATATAAATTATATTCTTCCTTTAGTAAATCCGGGAGCTCAATATCATGGGTGCTAATAAATACAATGTTTAAACCACGATTTAACCACGATAAAACAGCTTTACCTCCTGATATCCTTTCTATTGTATTTGTCCCTTTAAAAATCTCATCCAAAAGGAATAAATGCGGTTTTCCCGCCATACTTTTATCAATCATTTCTTTTATGCTGAGCACTTCCTCCATATAAAAACTTTTACTGTTCATTAAATCATCATTTCTCAGTATAGCACTATAAATATGTAACCATGGCGCTGTATATTCGCGTGCAAAACATGTATTTAATGTCTGAGCCATTAAACTGTTCATTCCCACAATACGCATAAAAGTAGTCTTCCCCGACATATTGGAACCGGTAATCAAAATAGATTTTTTGCTAATATCAAGTGTATTTGAAACACAAGATGTTATAATTGGCACATAGATATCTTTAAACCGCATTTCCTTTTTAGGAGAAATAAATTCTGGTATGCAATAATATGGTAAACCATATCGTAAAGACGAAACCGATAAAGCCATTTCTATACTTCCCATAAACTCAAAAACCTCTTGTAAATCTGTTTTATGGATTTCAATTCGCTTTAAACTTCTAAATAAAGCAATTGGCTCAACAAGAAATACTATTTTAAGTAATTCAAATATAGCATATATTAATCCCGTTGGGTCACCCTGCAATATTTTACTGACGTTAAAAACCCAAAGCTTTTTTTGTATCTTTCGTAATCTTGTTACTGACCTATATGGTATCTTATTGGTGTGCTGAATATATTTTTTCGTTATCATTCTGTATGAAACATCCGATAAAACAGATAATTGCGGAAAAGAATATAAATAGGTAAATACATTTTTTTTATTACTGTAATGCAAAACAGTATTTACAATTGTCAAAAATAAAAATAGCAGAACATATTGTGGGGTGAAAATTATTAATATCAAAGACAGTATATTGGTCAAAGACAGAACATATGCCAAACCCAGCCATTTTGGTGGTTTTACTTGGTCCGACTGAAAAAGGTCACATAAATAATAGCTATCTGCATTTTTTAATTTATTTAATTCATAATGAATTTTGGTGCGATATGGTTCCTGTTTTTGAAATTCAGATACTAAATATTCAAAATCACTAAAATAGTTCGCTCCCTCCGGCACCTTACGCATTCTGTTATACATATATTGTTGTCCCACAGGACTTACGGTTCTGTCAACATATTTAAAAAGATCTTCAAAATTTAAATCACCACATACTTTTTCTGAAACATCCTGAGAACACTTTTCAGCATTATTTCTATCATAATACCGTCGGATTAATTCGAAAGAAAAATCTTCATCTTTCAGTTTTCCGTAATTTTCGCGGATTTTTTTCTTGGCTTTCTTCTTTTTGCTAAAGCGGTACATTGATTATATTTTTTAACATTAAAGCAATAAAATCGAAACATATAAAATTATGTTTTTCGCAGAAATAAATTATTATTAGGTTTTTAAACATCAAGTTATTACAATACCAAAATAGCTTGCCAAACCCATGAATATATCCTACAGGATTAAATTTTCTTCATGGCAGCAAAATAGCTATTTGTTTCTTTTACTACCACACCCGATAGCATCAGCAAGGCTATTAAATTAGGAATAGTCATAAAGGTAATTACCATGTCCACAAAATGCCACACAATATCAATTCCCCATATAGAACCAAAGAAAACAAACAATCCATACATCAAGTAATAAGGTTTAACCGAACGCTCCCCAAACAAATAGTTCGCTGCCCTTGAACCGTAATACGACCAGCTTATCACCGTCGAAAAGGCAAACATCATCAAACCCCAGGTAATAATATGCTTACCGAAATCCTTTAAACCTATTCCTGCAAGACCGTCATTCATAGCCTGAATGGTCATCCCCACACCTTTGATTCCCGAATGCCATGCATCAGTGGTAATTATCATCAAACCTGTCATTGTACAAATAATAAGAGTATCTACAAGTGGTTCCAGCGATGCCACAAGGCCTTCACGGGCGGGGAAATCTGTTTTCGCCGCCGCATGAGCAATAGGCGCTGATCCCTGTCCGGCTTCATTGGAAAACAACCCTCGTCTTATTCCCCAAATCATAGTCATCATAATGGTAGAACCCACAAAACCGCCTGTCGCTGCCGAACCTGTAAAAGCTCCTTTAAAAATCATGGCAAAAGCAGGTAAAATATGTCCCGACATATCAATAAGCACAATGGTAGTTGCTATTAAATATGTTATCGCCATCACCGGCACCAGCCGCGCCGTAACATCAGCAATACGTTTTAAACCTCCCAATATAATCAACAACACCAAACCGGTAAGTACCAATCCAACAATCCATGTCGAAAAACCATAAGTAGTATGCAATGCATCTGCCATACCGTTAGCCTGCGCCATATTTCCCGTTCCCAGTGAAGCCAGAATGGTAGCAACAGCAAAAATCCATGCCAGCACTTTCGCAAATACAGGCATATTATATATCTTCCCAATGGCATCACGAATATAATACATCGGCCCGCCCGATACCGTTCCGTCCGAATTAAAAACACGGTATTTATGCGATAACGTACACTCGGCATATTTCAATATCATTCCCAGAAAACCCGTAACCCACATCCAAAATAATGCTCCGGGACCGCCTAAGTACACCGCCAGTGCCACTCCTACAATATTACCCGTTCCTATTGTCCCCGAAAGCGCCGTCGTAAGTGCCTTAAAATGATTCACATCGCCCTCATCTTCCTTCCGGTCGTATTTCCCGGCCACTACCAGCACCGAATGCCACAGCTTGGTGACATTCAAAAATTTTAACCTGATAATAAAATAAAGACCTGTCGGAATAAGTAAAAATAAAATCGCATAACCACCGATATAATCGTTATACCAGACTATTACGCTGTCAATAGCTTGTAATATATCATTAAACATAAACGTGTGTTGGAAAAAGATACAAATATGGAAAAATTCTTTTAACCATACAAATTACTGTTTTTTGGGCGCCACCCGTCCAAAAACGGGTCGGGCTGTACACTGCAAGTCCACGTCCAAAAAGCCGGGTGCGGCTAACCGTTTTTGGTGGCTCCTAAAGTCGCCCCACCTCCGGCAGCCTGCCACGGCTTTTGGCCTGCGGGCTTTCCGCTTCCATCCCTGGCGCAGAAAAAAAGAAAAATAAAGGATGAAACGACCATAATTGAATAATTATTAAATCACATTCACCCTGTGAAATTTTTGGTATTTCACAGGGTAAGGTAAATGATTATTCAATTATGGTAAGCGCCATAGATGAAGGAATTTTTATTTTCTTTATTATCAGTAAAATAAAGAATTTTAAACATATAATAACTATATTAAAAATAAAGATTTTTATAATTGTTTTTATGTTATTTTTTTTATTTTTACAAATTTAAACCTATAAAATTGTGCTTTACAATTTTTTAATTAAAGTTATAAATAAAAACAGAATAACTTATTTATAACTTTATTATTTTATGAATACCATTATTAAAATACTATTTTAATTTTTATGTAACTTAAACGCTTAAAATGCCGATTATTAGAAATACAACTACAGCTCTTTTATTTTTAATTATTTCTCTTATTCTGGTAGCCGGTATTAACTGGTATGCCATCGAAAATGTTAGCACTTTAATGAATAAGGAAAAATGGGTAAGTCATACCCGTGAGGTAATGCAAAAAACTGAAATAGCAGAAAAACTAACTGCACGTATGAATACAGGTTATACAGGTTATTTATTAACCAATAACAAAAAGTATTTAACCCCTTTTATAGAAAACATTCCGGCACTGAAAATTGCAATTGCCAATCTTAAAACGATTACCTCTGATAATCCTCAACAGAAAAAAAACATAGAAAAACTTAGCAAACTAATTAAAAAACTTACTGCCTATGCCAATAATCTTATAAACATCTATGATGAAAAAGGGATACAAAATGCTAAAGTTCTTATAAACAGTAATATTGAAAAAAATATTTTGAAAGATATACAGCAACAGTTTTTTATTATTGAACAAGAAGAAAACCGGTTACTTGCCGACAGGGCAGAGATAGTAAGACAAAAAGCTCGTTTGGTGTATTGGATTCAGATTATAGGCACATTATTGATATTTATTTTACTGCTGCTGGCTTACCGGCTAATGAAAAGAGAACTGATACGCAGAATAAAAGCCCAAAAAGAAACCATACATACTGCCGAAGAGCTGGACAGGTATTTTTCACTAACTCCGGGATTATCATTAATTTCAGATTTCAATGGCAAAGTGCATAAACTAAACTACCGCTGGCAAAAAGAACTGGGATATTCCAAAGAAGAATTGGATACTATCAGATTTTATAAACTTGTTCATCCTGAAGACCGGCAAAAAGCCGTTGAAGCTGTAAAATCTTTGTTTATCGGAAAAAATGTTAACGATCTTCAAGTACGCATGCTAAATAAAAAAGGAGAAGCTAAATGGTGGGCATGGGCTGCTGCTGCCGATAGTAAGCGTAAACTAATTTATACTACTGCTCATAATATTCATGAGTTAAAAACCACAAAAGAAAATCTTAGTATGCTAACAGAAAGGTTTCAGTTAGCTACCCGTATCGGAAAAATTGGAATATGGGATTGGAATCTAAAAACCAATAAACTGATTGTTGACAGTATCCTGAAAGACATATACGGGATCGGATCCGAAGAAAAAAACCTTACCTTGTTTTGGACTGAAAGACTACATCCGGAAGACCGGAAATATATGCAACAAAAAATAAGAGAAAGCATCTCTAAACATACAGAATTTAATGAAACCTTCCGCATTATACATCCTGTTAAAGGAATAAAATATATCCAAACCATAGGAAAAGTCTTTTATGGTGAAAACGGTAAGCCACAACGGATGTTGGGAGTTAACTGGGATATTACCGAAAAAATAAAAACAGAAAGAGAGTTAAAGAAAGTCAAAGAAAAAGCAGAAGAAGCCACAAGGGCAAAAAGCCTGTTTCTTGCCAATATGAGCCATGAAATAAGAACTCCTATGAACGCTGTTTTAGGTTATATTGAGGTATTATCACGCAAACTAACAGACCCCGTTCAAAAAGAATACCTTGCTTCTATGCAGAGCAGTAGCAATGCCTTACTTAATTTAATTAATGATTTACTGGATTTTTCAAAGGCTGAATCAGGAAAACTGACACTAAACAAGCAAAGTGCGGATATACGATATATTGTTCATGATATAGAAAGTATTTTCAGGTTAAAAGCCCAACAAAAAAACCTGGAATTTGTGGTAGAAATTGATAAAAATATTCCGGATAGTATGTTGCTGGATGAACTAAAAGTCCGCCAGATACTATTAAACTTAACATCAAATGCCATTAAGTTCACTGATAAAGGATATGTAAAGATAAAAGTAAGTTCACAAAACATCGATTCAAAAAAGGCTGACCTAATCCTGGAAGTAAAAGATACGGGTAAAGGGATACCGGAGGAACACCATAAAAAGATATTTCAGCTTTTTGAACAGGAAGACAAAGGAATAACACGTAAATATGGCGGAACCGGATTGGGGTTGGCTATTACCATGCAAATTGTAAAATTAATGCATGGCAGGGTTATCCTCGACAGTAAAGAAGGATCAGGCAGTACTTTCAGGATAATACTGCCGAATATTTCTATTACCGGTAAAATGGATGTTCCTGAAAAATTAAAAGGATTTCATCTTGATAACCTTATTTTCAATCCGGCAACAATACTCATCGTAGACGATACGCCTTCTAACATTGAAGTCCTTAAAGCAATGCTCGAACCTCAGCCATTTATATTTTTAGAGGCTGCAAATGGAAGAATAGCTTTGGAAATTTTGAAACACAACAAAGTAGATTTTGTATTCATGGATATCCGGATGCCTGAAATGGATGGTATTACAGCCATTCACGAAATAAGAAATCATGAAGACTGGTCACATATTCCAATTGTTGCGCTGTCTGCTTCATCTACTGATTTTGACTCATCACAATTAAAAAAGCATGGATTTAATGATTATGTACGGAAACCTGCCACCGAAAGTGAAATTGCCGGTGTACTGGTGAAATATCTGAAATACGAAGTTAAAAATCAGGTTAAAAATGAAGAACAACAAGAATTAAGTAAAGAAACAATCAGTAATTTTGATAATATTATATCTGAAATCCAAAAAGAAATTATTCCTCTTCAAAAGAATTTACTGGGACTTCGTCCTCGTGCCGAAGTTAAAAATATGGCCATAGCAATTATCGATATTGGCAAAAAATTTAAATCTGATGAAATCCTGTTTTATGGAGAAAAGCTTTTAACAGCCAATGAAAACTTCCTTTTCGAAAAAGAAAAAGAACTAATTGAAAAGTTCCCCGATTTTATTAACAACCTACAATCATTATACAATGAACACAAAAGAAAACAAAAATAACAGAATACTTATTGTTGACGACAACCCACGTAACGTCGAAGTTGTTGCCAGTCTGCTCTCTGCCGGTAATTATGACTTTGAATTTGCAGGTACCGGTGAAGAAGGATTACAATGGCTTGATAGAAAATCATTCGATTTAATTTTAATGGACGTAATGATGCCGGGAATGAATGGTTATGAGACTTGCCGTATTATAAAGAAAAGAGAAGACTACAGCGAAGTTCCGGTAATTTTTCTTACTGCAAAAACAGATACAGAAAGCCTTTCCAAAGCCTTTGAAGCTGGGGGTGTAGATTATGTATCAAAGCCTTTTCGTCCTGAAGAACTAATGGCAAGAGTGGCCACCCATCTGGAACTGAAACAACGCCGCGAAGAGTTAAAACAACTAAATGCTCAGTTGGAAGATAAGGTGAAAGAAAGGACATTAAAATTAGAAGAATCCAATAAAAAACTAACTATCGCTTTAAAAGATCTGCAAGAACTTGATCAGGTAAAAACCGACTTTTTACACATGGTAAGTCATGAACTTCGTACCCCGTTAAACGGTATTATGGGAGGGATATCCCTGATAAAAGACAGTGAGATTTCGGAAGAAGTAAATGAATATTTTCAGATTTTGGAAGAATCGGGCAAAAGGCTGGAAGCTTTTTCCATTCAGGCACTAAATATTACTCAATTACAAACTAAAGGATCATCGGCACTAAAACGGGAAAATTTCTCCCTTTCAGACTTTCTAAATTCTTTTAAGAAAGAATATGCACAAGACAATAAGTTGCCGGCCGGTCAAATAAAAATAAAAAGTAATACTTCCGGAGAAATATTTGCTGATAAGGAGTATGTTAAAGAAATATTTAAAATTCTACTGGACAACTCTTTTCGCTACGCCGGAAAAGACAAACCAGTAGAAATAGAAATAAATGATGCTGATGATACTGTTAAATGTATCATTACTGACCATGGAAAAGGCTTTCCTGATAAAATGCTAAAGCCCAGCATGCTAAATTATACTCCGGGTGTAGAGCATCAGGATAAACGTACCGGTTTAAATTTGCATTTTTGCACCTTAACTATGCATCTGCACAATGGAAATCTTGAATTATCAAATGTTCAAAATAATGGTGCCAGAGTTATATTAACTTTTCCAAAGAAAAAAATATAATATTTTTAAAATAACAGGCATAAAAATTAATTAAATGTTATTTAATTAGCATATAAAGCACTTTAAAAAACATATTCATAAATTTTTTATTTCGTTTTGTATTTTATTATAAAATTAATCATAAACCTATAAATTTCAATTGTAACAACTAAAGCATATTATAACATCATAGATCTTATAATATGCTAATAATTTAATAAACAGATAATGGATAATAACAGCATCAGTTATAAATACTGGGAAGAAATATTAAATCATCTACCTGTTATAATATTTGAGACAGACATAACAAATAAACTCACATATTTAAGTGATAATATTTCTAAAATATTGGGGTACAGTAAAAAAGACTTACTTGGAAAATACGCAATTGAACTATTCCATAAGGAAGATCGTGAAAAGCTACTTGAAAATATAAAAAAAAAACTATCAAAAAACAATTCTGAAACATACCATTATCGCATAAAAAGAAAAAACGGAACCTATGCAACTGTAATTTTACGTTCAACTGCATTGTGGAAAAACAGAAAACCCACAGGTTTATTGGGAATTGGATTAGACATATCTAAATCCGAAGCATTAAAAAAAGATTTGGCAGACAGCGAAAATCGTTATAGAAGTTTATTTATCAATGCCGGTATCGGCATTTACCGTACTACCCCCGAAGGTGAAGTTGTAACTGTTAACCCTGCAATGCTGGAAATATTGGGATATGATTCGGCAGAAGAATTAACAGGGAGAAATTTTATAAAAAAACAAACTGAAGCAGGGTACAATAGAAATGAATTTAAATCACTGCTGGAAAATGAAGGAGAAATTTCAGGATATGAATCTGTCTGGAAAAGAAAAGACGGAAAGAAAATTTGGATTCGTGAAAATGCAGTTGCCATTAAAGATAAAACAGGCAAAACATTATTTTATGATGGCACAATAGAAGATATCACTTTTCAGAAGCAAGCTGATTTTTTATTACAAAAACAACAGCATTTATCACTGATTAGTGAACAAATGGCAAAATTGGGCAGTTGGGAAGAGGATTTAGAAACAGGCACCGTTATTTGGTCGCCGGAAGAATACCGTATCTTTGAGATACCGCAAGGAACTATCCCGTCAGAAGAATTATTTTTCAGTAAAATTCACCCTGCCGACAAACAGAAATTGATGGTTCGCGAAAAATTACTTTCCTCAAGGTCAGGAAAAATTGAACTTGAATACCGGATTATTGCAAATGGAAAGGTAAAATGGATTCGTTCTATTATGGACAGTCACCGAAATAAAAAAGGGAAAGTTTCTGTTTTATTTGGTGTGGATATGGACATAACCCGGCAGAAAGAACAGGAAGAGCAGTTAATGAGACAAAAAAACTTACTGGAACAAGCACAGGAGATAGGTAAAATTGGCAGCTGGGAACTTGATATTAAAACAAATAAAGTTTATGCTTCCCCTCAGCTTGCAAGTATGTATGGAGTTAAAATAAAAGATAATTATAGTTTAGAAGATTTTACCAAACAAATATATCCGGCTGATATTAAAGACAGAGGCATTGCACGTGGTAAGTGGGACGTACTAAAAAAAGGGACATTTGACAGCACCTACCGTATTGTAATCAATAATAATATAAAATGGATTAATGCAAAAGGGAAAGTTTTATATAGTGATACCGGCGAACCTTTAAAAATAATTGCAGCTGTTCAGGATATTACCAGGCAAAAACAAAACGAAGAAGACCTGAAAAATCTGGAACGCCAAAAAACAGCTCTCTTAAATGCAATTCCTGATATGATACTTTTAGTAGACAAAGAAGGAATTATTTTAGATTATATAGAAGGAAAAGATGTAAAGGAGAAAAGGGGAAAAGCTATCATAGGAAAAAAACTGATAGAGATATACCCCTATAATGAAGCACGGAGACGACAAGCTATATTACAAGAATCTATTACTAAAGGAGTTATTTTATCTGAGATTCTTACCATGCAATTTAAAGAAAACACCAGACACTTTGAAGTAAACATTAGTCCTGTAGATGATAATAAAGCCGTAGTATCCGTTAGAGACGTAACCGTTAAAGAAGATACACACCGGGAAATACTCAAATACAATGAACAATTAATGGTTTACGCCAAAGCTTTGGAAGAGAGTCCGGTATCGATAGTTATTACTGATGCTAATGCTACTATAGAATATGTTAACAAACATATCACAAAAAATTCCGGTTATTCAGCTGAAGAATTAATTGGAAAACATACCCGCATTTTTAAATCCGGTTATTATGATAATAACTTTTATGCAGAATTATGGGAAACCTTACTGTCAGGGAAAATATGGAAAGGAGAATTTTTAAATAAGAAAAAAAACGGAGAATTATATTGGGAGTCTGCTTTAATATCGCCAATAAAAAATAAATCCGGGAATATAATACATTTCGTTGCTGTAAAAGAAGATATTACCAGACGCAAAAAAGAATACCGGTTATTACAGGAAAGAGCTGCCATTGTTAATTCTTCCAATGCAATAATATTAAGTAAAGACCTTAATGGTATAATTACCAGCTGGAACCGGGGAGCAGAAAAAGTATTTGGTTATAAAGAGGAAGAAATGATAGGAATGCCAGTCAATATCATTATGCCGCCTTCTTTAAAAAAAGAATTAAATGAATTTACAAAAAGCATAGTAGAAGGTAAAATTATAGAAGATTTTCAAACCAAAAGAATTTGTAAAAATGGAAAAGAAGTAGATGTATCACTTAATCTTTCCGGAGTTAAAAATGAAAAAGGAGAGCTCACGGGTATTGCCTATGTAGGGCACGACATAACAAAACAAAAACAACTTGAAAAAGAAATTACTGCCGCTAAAGAGAAAGCGGAAGAATCTACCCGTATTAAAAGTTTATTTCTTGCCAATATAAGTCATGAAATACGTACTCCTTTAAATGCTATATTAGGATTTTCAGATATTTTATCCAAACGATTGAAAGATCCTGTAGAAAGAGATTATGTAAATTCAATGCAAAGCAGCGGAAAAGCACTGTTAAGTCTTGTTAACGACTTACTGGACCTTTCAAAGGCAGAAGCTGGAAAAATGGAATTAAACTGGCAAACCACCGACATACGTTTTTTAGTATACGATATAGAAAGTATCTTCAGACTAAAAGCAAACCGGAAACAATTAGATTTCAAAATCATTATTGATAAAGATATTCCCAAAGATTTGTTTATTGACGAATTGAAAATAAGACAGATTTTATTAAATTTAACCTCCAATGCTATAAAATTTACAGAAAAAGGGTTTGTTAAAATAACAGTAAAAGCAATAAACATTGAAGAAGACACTACCGATTTAATCCTTGAAGTTAAAGACAGCGGAAAAGGTATCCCATCACAATACCACAAAAAGATATTTAATCTTTTTGAACAAGAAGATGAAGAAATAAGTACCCGTTATGGAGGTACCGGGCTTGGATTATCGATAACCAATCAGATAGTTACGCAAATGCATGGAAAAATTGAATTGGAAAGTGAAGAAGGAAAAGGCAGTACCTTCAGGGTGATACTACCAAATATTTCAATGACAGGAGAAAAGCCGGTAAAAAAAACTTTTGAAAAAGAAGTAGAAGCTCCAATAGTTTACAAACCTGCTACTATTTTGATAGTAGATGATACAGAAAATAATCGTAAGGTATTACGAGGATTTCTGGAAGATTTTCCATTTACCATTTTTGAAGCTGAGGATGGTAACATAGCACTTAAAAAGCTATCTGAAAACAAACCAGACCTTGTTTTTATGGATATTCGCATGCCTGGGATGGATGGAATTACTGCTGTAAAAAAGATTAGGGAAAATGAGGAATGGTCACATTTACCGGTAGTAGCACTCACAGCATCTTCAAGTGAATATGAAGGAAGAAAACTAAAAGACAAAGGATTTACTGCCTATTTAAGAAAGCCCGCTTCTCCCAAACAAATTGAAAAAACACTACAGGAATTCCTGCCATTTTCAACAAAAACCGAAAAAAAACCCGCTCCGTTGACAGCTAAAACAAAGGAAAATATTGAAGCAATATACATTACTTTACAAGAAAAGGTGATCCCACTGCAAAAAGAATTGTTGGGAATAAAACCCCGCCGGCAGGTGAATGAATTAGCCCGGATTATTATTAAAATTGGGAAATCGTTATCTTCTGAAGAAGTAAAACGGTATGGCGAGAAACTATTATCAGCCAATACCAATTTTCAGATAACCAAAGAAAAGGAATTGATAGATAACCTGCCATTTTGGATAGAACAGTTAAAGAAAAGAGCACAGGAAGATTAATTTATTTGAAAAAAAGTCATAACCCGGATAAAAAAGCCTGAAAAATGCAATTTTATTGCTTTTTGCAACAATGTTGCAACACATGAAAACAAAAAAACCCTCTAAATCGAATATTTAGAGAGTTTAATTTGTAGCGAGACCGAGAATTGAACTCGGGACCTCCGGGTTATGAATCCGACGCTCTAACCAACTGAGCTACCTCGCCAGAATTGAGGGTGCAAAATTAAAAAAATTCGTCAAACTACAAGGGATTATTATAAATATTTGATAAAATATTTAACGTACAAAGTATAAGAAATACAGTCCGGGAAAAAGTGCAAATAACAACTTAGGTATAATGAGAGGTTAATATTTCTATAAAAGCAAATTCTTCGATTCCTTCCCCTACCCTCTTATTCAGTGGGGAGGCCATAGGCTAACAATTTAATAATGTTCGTGAATCTTATCCTTCTGACGTCATTTTACTTCATCACTCATAGGTAATGTGGTACATGTTATGTGTTGCGGCCGTAATAGAAGTGAAAAGCCCACAGGTTAAAGGCCTATGGAGGCTTCCGGATGCGGGGCGACCTTGGAAGCCACCGCATACGGTTAGCCGGTCAGGGGCTTTAACCGAGGACTTGTAACGGATAGTACGAAATGTCCGCCCTGAAAAATATAAATTTTACCATTCACCCATGGATAAATGTCATTATTTTTTTTGTTCGGAAAGTAAAATCCCACATCATTAAGCTCGTTTTTTCCAAACGGTATGTGCTGTTACACAGGCTTTATTAGTTGATAAGTCGAAAACGGTATGTGAAAATTCCTGATTTTTTTTTATAATTTTAGTGTAAATAAGTAGTTGATCGCCATAATTTGCTTCATTGAGAAAACGCCCTTCTATTTCGTGTAAAATATTTTCTTTCATCACTTTATTTGGGATTACCTCTATAAGCCATTGAAAATAACGAATATTGTTGACATGTTTGTTGGCATCGATATCGAACTTTTTCACTTTTATAATATCCATAAACTCACCGTCATTAAGAACCGGTAGTTTTTTTGCCGGGTCAAAATCAATTGAAACCTGAGGATTTAAGCCCCAGCCCGTTTTAAATTTTTCCGGAATAGACAACGGCCGGCGATTTTTAATATCAAAAAACAACCAAAGGCCTTTTGCCCTGCCAATAATATTATTTTCTTCATCGAGAATATAATTTTCTCTAACGCCTCTAATTGATTTATACTGTGAAAGCCAGGTACGAATAGTTATTTTTTCTTTATATTTTGGATACCGGTCAAATTGCATTTTTCCTGATAACAAAACCCAGCCTAAATTTTTTCGGTATAAATCAATTATATTTTCACCAACAGGCAAATGATGGTTCCCGGCTGTTTCCTGTAATAACCGCAACATTGCCATTGGTGTTGCCTCTTCATATTGCGATAAATCATAGAAATCTGTTATAAATTCGCTTTCAAAAATATTATTATCAGTCATTTATAATTTTATATTTCATGGGTCACATGGAACTTACCATAATTGAATTATTATTTACCAGCATGTTTTAATGGCTATGCCATCAAAGACAGTTCATATTTATTTTCTTCCTGAAGGTACTCCTTTTTTATACTGTCGAAGGTTTCTTTAACGGTAGTAATTTTTTCTGCCATATAAGCCTTTGTACCTGCAAAGGAAAATCCCTGTTGAAAATTTCCCTGAGTGGCATTATAAAGTGCTTCTGCAACACAAAACTGTACTTTTTTGTAGTCGCAGGTTTTTAAACATTTCCATGCGCACTTTACCGGTTTTTGTTTTCCTTGCTTAATCTCCTCTACAAAATCATTGGTAATTACTCTGCCGGGAAGACCTACGGGACTGCTTATGAGTGTTATATCATCTTTTGAACTATTAATATAATTCAGTTTAAATTTTTCTGATACATCGCATTCTTCTGTTGTAACAAAACGGGTTCCCATCACCACACCGCTTGCTCCGGCATTAATTATATTGTACATGTCTTTCCCGGTGTAAATACCACCTCCGGCAATAACAGGTATCTCTCTGCCATATTGCCGTTCATAAATACTAATAGCATCTACAGTTTCTTTTACAATTTCTGATAACGACGATTGCGGGTTTTCAAGTTCTTTCTTTTTGAAACCCAGGTGGCCGCCGGCAAGAGCTCCTTCAATCATTATAGCATCGGGGATACAGTTGTATTTTTCAGACCAATGTTTGAATATCAATTTGGCGGCTCTTGCTGATGAAACTTTAGGTATAAATTTTGTTTTGGTTTTTTTAAAAGCAGAAAGGCCAATGGTAGCAGGAACTTTCAGAGGAAGTCCGGCACCAATTATTACGACATCTACTTTTTCCTCAAGTGAAACTCTGAGCAAATCATCAAAATCTGTAACTGCCATCATAATATTCACTCCAATAACTCCATTGGTTTTTAATCTTGCTTTTCTGATCTCATTGCGTAATGCCGACTGATTTGACTTACGGAAATGCTTTTGATAACCCGGTTCTGTCATACCTATAGCTACAGCAGATATCACTCCGATGCCGCCCTGATTAGCTACTGCAGATGCTAACCCTGAAAGTGATACTCCAATACCCATTCCGCCCTGGATAATTGGAACTTTAATGTTAAGGTCGCCAATTTTTAATGAATTCATGTTATTTACTTTTTTGAGTTTGTTAATGTCTTGTTTATGAATAATTTATTTGACTTTTAAGTCGCTAAAACTTACGAGTTTCTTATTATCTTCATCCCATAGATGATAACGTGCTGATTTAATTCCGGCACCAAAACTCATTGCTTTTTTGTGGAATATCGGGTTTTCGTTATAGCATTTTTCCAGTTTATAG
>WGGC01000032.1 GCA_015491905.1 Bacteroidales bacterium
AAGTATTCGTCACCATAAGATAATAACAAACCAATGTAAATTACCAAAGCCAGAATTACATTCATGGTAACGCCTCCCAGCATTATAATAAGGCGCTGCCATGCAGGTTTCGCACGAAATTCCCATGGCTGTGGTGGTTTTTTCAGCTGCTCTTTATCCATCGATTCATCAATCATTCCGGCAATTTTTACATAACCTCCCAATGGCAACCATCCCAATCCGTATTCGGTTCCTTTGTATTTAAACTTAAATATCGAAAACCAGGGGTTAAAAAATAAATAAAACTTTTCTACACGGGTTTTAAATATTTTGGCAGCAATAAAATGGCCAAATTCATGCACTATAACCAATATAGAAAGGCTTAATAAAAGTTGTAATATCTTAATTAATATATCCATGTGTTTTTTAAATCAATGTTTTAATAAATTCTGCAGCTTTTTTCCGGCCTTTTCTGTCACATTCCAAAAGCTCGTCTAATGACGGATTAGAAATAAAAGATATTGTTTTCATACAATTTTCTACAACAAGTGGTATTTGTATAAATTCAATATTTTTTTGAAGAAACTCCTGAACGGCTATCTCGTTGGCAGCGTTCAGAATACAAGGCATATTTCCGCCTTTTTTCAGGGCTTCAAAAGCAAGTGCAAGATTACGAAATTTTTTAATATCAGGAGCCTCAAAATGAAGACTTCCCATTTTTGCTAAATCAAGTCCGGAAGTTTTACCGGCAAGGCGTTCAGGGTAACCCAGAGCATACTGAATAGGGATGCGCATATCAGTAATTGAAAGTTGTGCTTTCATGCTGCCGTCAGAAAATTGTACCAACGAATGGACAATAGCCTCTTCATGAATTAAAACTTCTATCTGGTCTGGTTTGAGACCGAAAAACCATCGCGCCTCTATGGCTTCCAGCCCTTTGTTCATCATACTTGCTGAATCTACACTTATTTTTTTGCCCATTTTCCACTTAGGATGACGTAATGCCATTTCGGGTGTTATATTCTTAAACTGTGATTCGGAAAGACGTAAAAAAGGCCCCCCTGATGCCGTTAAAATTATTTTGTCTATATCTTTAGTGCTTTCTCCCACTAAACATTGAAAAATTGCCGAAGGCTCCGAGTCGACAGGAATTACAATTGTTCCTGTTGATAGTGCTTTCTTACGTATCCATTCTCCTGCAGATACCATACACTCTTTATTGGCCAGGGCAATAGCAGTCTTGTTTTCTAATGCTGTTTTTAGAGGCTTAAAAGCTGAAAACCCTGAAATAGCCATAACTACCATGTCCAGAGTGTCCATACCGGCAACTTGTTCAATAGCTTCTGCCCCGGCATAAACTTTTATATCTAAAGGCTGTAAAGCATCACTTACGATTTCATAGTAATCAGAATTTCCAATAACCACCACGTTGGGAAGAAATTTTTTTGCCTGACTTATAAGTTTTTCAAAATTTTCAAACCCGGTAAGAACTTCAACCTCAAAAATATCACGGTATTTGTCGATTACCGATAATGTTTGTTCTCCTATATAACCTGTCGAACCAAAAATTCCCAGTCTTTTTTTCACAGCTGTAACAGTATAATTTTAATTGAAATTAATATAATTAACAGGGTTAACAGGACTTCCATTATACCACAATTCAAAATGTAAATGAGGCCCGGAAGTGTCTTCTCCCGAATTTCCGGCAATTGCAATGGGCTCTCCCGCTTTTACTAATTCCCCTTCCTGTTTTAAAAGGGTGGCACAGTGCTTATACACACTTAAAATATTACCCTTATGCTGCAACAAAATCACATAACCTGTTTCAAGTGTCCACGACGAAAGAATCACCGTGCCATCCAGAACAGCTTTTACAGCTTCATTGTGCGAAGCTACAATGTCAATGCCATAATGTTTTTCCATAGGATTAAAAGGGGAGGTGATAATACCATCCAGGGGCTTAAAAAAATTCTGACTCTGTATTAATACATTACCTGAAATTATATTAGGGGCTTCTGTTTCCGGAAAAAATAAATTGAACTTGGCCTGATTTTCAAACGATGCTCTCAACAAACTATCCTGTTTCGATTTATTATCTTCAATTGTGTCATAATCTATTGGCTTATTCAAAGCCATAACACTATCCTTTGTTAATGGCGGCTTATTGTCAATAATTCGTTTTATGTTTTCCAAATAAACGTTCTTTACCTTTACGTCAACAATCAGAGAGTCAATAGTTTTATTCAGTTTGTATAATTCTTTTTTCTGCTTAACATCCGGATATCCGGGAATATATTCTTTTAAAGGAGTATAAGCTATAACAAAAAAAGTAAGGGTGATAAACAGTACAACTAAACTTAAAAGCGTGGTAATAACTAAAATTCGTGTAAGCCGAACTGAAAAACGTTCTTCAAAAGTGGATTCATTTAAGAATACCAACCGATAAGAAGTACGTAGTTTATGAAACCATTTTTTTTTCTTTCTCTCCGGAGCCATTTTTTTCTTTCAATAGCGCAAAGATAATAATTACTCCGCTGAATCAACTCGAAACAATGTAAACCTCCGTAATAAAATATTGTTTTAAAACATTCATAAATAAATATTTCTGTTTAGTAAATTATACTAAATATAAAACCCGGAAATAATAATTTTAGGGCATTCCGGTTTGCTGACTAAAGCAAACCGTACGGGCTTTTCACTATAGTCCTCACTAAAAAAAACGGTTCAGTTAAAAGCGCAACATTAGCTCCCTTGTCGCTATGTTCCGCTTAACTTCACATCGTTTTTTTAGCTCCGGGCTGCCGTTTCAATCCCTAATGCTATTCTAAAGTTTTAAAATATAGTTTGTAAAATAAGATGTTTTATTGTAAAATTGTTTTTGCTGCTTTTGATACTATATCATTTAATGAAAAACTTTTGTAATTATAATGTACTGTACGAAAATTAACCGGATAGAAAAATTTATCACTAAAAAATAATTATGATTAAAATTGTGTCGAAAAGTAAAGGAAATATTCTCATCGTTAAGGCAGAAGGTAAGTTAACAGATAAGGATTATAAAAATGTTTTTATTCCTAAAATGAAAGAAATTATTAAAAAGTATGGAAATATTCGTCTTTTATTGGATATGGGAGATGAATTTTCCGGTTGGGAAGGAAGTGCTTTATGGGATGATCTTCATTTTGGCATTGAGAATAAAGATAGTTTTCAGAAAATGGGGGTTATTGCTAATCCTAAATGGGTAAATATTGGAATGAAACTTATACCATATGTTATAAAAGGAGAAATTAAAAACTTTACTACACAAGAAAGAGAAAAAGCTATGAAGTGGGTAAAAGAATAAAAATTTATGATAATCAACATACCTTCATATTATTATGCCGGGTAACATGCAGTATTGAGGTATATCGGGGGAGGATTAGAAATAACAGCAGTAAACATAAAAAAATAATTAATTATATTTTAACCGGGTATCTTCATCTGTAATAACCCTCCGCTCTCGCAAGTCTGTGACTTGTGAGCTGTTTATTTTCTATTTATCAATTCTTTACGGCCTTCTTTTGGATTTTCGAGTATGGCTTTTATCAGTTGTTTGGATGTGTATTTTTTCATGTCCCGGATAATACCGGTTAAATCGTATCTTTATTTAGTTCTGATGATCAAATGGAAATGATTTGTCATAATGCACCAGGCATACAAAACCAGGCCTTTTGCTTTCTGA
>WGGC01000033.1 GCA_015491905.1 Bacteroidales bacterium
GCTTTAATTATAAATGCTGTTAGTACAATTAAATATTAGTTTTTATTTTTATGAAAGCGTTAAGAAAATTTTTAGATAAACAAAAGCCAAATTTTAAACCCGGAGGTAAATTTGAGAAGCTTGAATCTACCTTTGAAGCTATTGAAACGTTGTTGTTTGTCCCAAATAATGTTACTCCTAAATTAAGAGGAGCGCATATACGTGATGCAGTTGATATGAAAAGAACTATGATTACTGTTATCATTGCTCTGATACCTGCATTAATTTTTGGAACATGGAATGTCGGTTATGAACATTATCTTTCATTTGGTGAAGCAAGGGATTTCTGGACTAACTTTGGCTATGGGCTTGGGAAAGTCTTACCTTTAATTATTGTATCTTATGGCGTTGGTTTGGGTATTGAGTTTTTATTTGCTCAGATTCGTCACCATGAAGTAAATGAGGGTTTTTTGGTCTCAGGACTATTAATTCCATTAATTGTTCCACCAGATTTGCCTTTATGGGAACTTGCTGTTGGCGTAGCTTTTGCTGTTATTTTCGGAAAGGAAGTCTTCGGTGGAACAGGTATGAATGTCTTTAATCCTGCATTAACAGCCAGAGCTTTTATCTTTTTTGCTTATCCATCCAACATGTCTGGAGAAAAAGTATGGATAGCTGATAAGTTGGATACCTTTTCCGGAGCTACTCCTCTTGGACAGGCATTAGTTGGTAATTTTAAGCATTTTCCTTCTGTTCATGATATGTTTTGGGGTTTTATACCCGGTTCAATAGGCGAAACATCTACTTTTTGGATACTTGTGGGGGCAGCCATATTATTAATTACCGGTGTTGCAAGCTGGAGGGTTATGCTTTCCGTTTTTGCCGGAGGATTGGTTATGGGCTTTATCTTTAATCTGTGGGGAGCAAATGCCTATATGAAACTTCCTGCTTTTGAACATTTAATTATGGGTGGCTTTGCTTTTGGAGCAGTGTTTATGGCCACCGATCCTGTAACTTCTGCACAGACAAAAACAGGTAAATATTATTATGGCTTTTTTATAGGATTATTGGCAATACTTATTCGAGTATTTAATCCGGCTTATCCAGAAGGGGTTATGCTGGCAATATTGTTAATGAATGTATTTGCTCCTTTGATAGACCACATTGTAGTGAATAGCAATATAAAACGACGAATGAAAAGGGCCGCAATGATTGCCCAATAATAAATAATAAGAATAATTGCACTATGTATAGTAACGGATATATTTTTAGATATGCAGCAATAATGGTGATTTTAGCTGCTGCACTTCTTTCTTTAGCGGCAGTTTTGTTAAAACCGTTTCAGGAAAGAAATATAGCAATTGATAAAATGCAAGGCATACTTTCTGCTGCACAAATAAAAGGTGTGACATCAGAAAATGCTATTCCAAATTTTAATAAATATATTGTAGAAGAGCTGGTGATAGATCCTGAAGGAAATGTTGTTAGTAGTTATGATAAAAGTCCTAAACAGGATGCTCCTGCTTTTAATATTGATCTTAAAGCTGAATTATATAAACAGGGAAAGCATAAACCTTATGTACTTCCTTTATATGTTGCCGAAAAAAATGGACAGAAAATTTACATAATACCCATGCGTGGAGTGGGTTTATGGGGGCCAATTTGGGGTAATATTGCTTTGTCATCAAATTTTGACAAGGTTATAGGTGTATATTTTGGCGATAAATCTGAAACCCCGGGATTAGGTGGTGAAATAAAAACTCCCAAGTTTAAAAATCAGTTTATTGGTAAAACTATTTTTAATAAAAAAGGTCAGTTTACTTCAATTGAAGTCGTTAAGGGTGGAATACAGAAATTGCCTCCTCCTCAAAGAGTTCATGGCGTTGATGCAATTGCAGGGGCTACCCTAACCAGTAATGGTGTAAACAACATGATTAAAGACGTGTTAAAACTTTATTTGCCATATATTAAAAAACATAGTTAATAAGAAGTAGAGATATGAGTACGGAAAATCAAGAAAGAGAACCGTTGTTTTCTCCAAAAAATATGAAATTATTGACAGGTCCATTAAACCTGAATAACCCTATTACTGTTCAAGTTTTAGGTATTTGTTCGGCTTTGGCGGTAACTGCTAAAATGAAACCAGCCCTTGTTATGACAATTGCAGTGATGATTGTTACAGGTTTCTCAAATCTGGTAATTTCTTTGTTAAGAAAAGGAATACCATCAAGAATAAGAATTATTGTTCAGCTTGTAGTTGTTGCAACACTTGTAATATTAGTTGATCAGGTTCTTAAAGCTTTTGTTTATGACGTTAGTAAGCAGCTTTCTGTTTTTGTTGGGTTGATAATCACAAATTGTATTATCATGGGTCGTCTGGAAGCTTTTGCAATGGGAAATAAACCATGGCCTTCTTTTTTGGATGGAATTGGTAATGGACTTGGTTATGGACTTATTTTAATTACCGTTTCCTTTTTCCGTGAGCTTTTTGGTTCGGGAACATTATTTGGATATCAGGTAGTTCCACAAAGTTTTTATCATTTCGGATACGAAAATAATGGAATGATGATTCTTCCTCCCATGGCATTAATTACAGTTGGTGTTATCATTTGGGTCCAACGATATTATAAACGAGAATTGATTGAAAAATAGATTTAAAGTACTATAACAAGATATTTTATTATGAAAGAAATTATAGATATTTTTATAAGGTCGATATTCATCGACAATATGGTATTTGCCTATTTCCTTGGTATGTGCTCATATCTGGCCGTATCAAAAACTGTGAATACATCCGTGGGCCTGGGAGCTGCTGTAGTATTTGTGTTGGGTATTACCGTTCCGGTTAATTACTTATTAAATATTTACGTGTTAAAACCCGGGGCATTGGCATGGATCGATCCTGCATTTAAAAATTTGGACTTAAGCTTTTTAAGCTTTATTATATTTATTGCTATTATCGCCGCCATTGTGCAATTGGTTGAAATGATTGTTGAAAAATTTTCTCCCAGTTTATATAATTCATTGGGTATTTTTCTTCCTTTAATAGCTGTAAACTGTGCTATTTTAGGTGGTTCATTGTTTATGCAGGAAAGAGATTATCAAAACCTTGGACAGGCTACAGCATTTGGATTAGGTTCTGGTTTGGGATGGTTCCTTGCTATTGTTGCTATCGCAGCTATCCGGGAGAAAATAAGATATTCAAACGTTCCTCCTGCTCTAAAAGGAATAGGCATAACCTTTATTTTAACTGGTTTAATGGGTATTGCTTTTATGAGTTTTTTGGGAATTAAATTTTAAAAAAATAATTTAAGATGGTTTTATTATCTATTGGGCTGGTAAGCGTATTGTTAATTAGTATAGCTGTTTTTTTACTAATAGTGCTTTTTTTAGTAGCTATATTAAGTTATGCTCAGGCAAAACTTGTCCCTAAAGGGGATGTGAAAATTTTAATTAATAAAGAAAAAGAAATAGATACAAATCCTGGTGGTACAATTTTGGGAACATTGTCTGAGCATGATATATTTTTACCTTCCGCTTGTGGAGGAAAAGGTACATGCGGAATGTGTAAATGTCAGGTACTTGAGGGTGGCGGAACAATTTTGCCTACCGAAAAACCTTTTTTCTCAAGGAAAGAACAACTGGATCACTGGAGATTAGGATGCCAGGTTAAAGTTAGGGAAGACCTGGAAATTGCTATTCCCCCTGAAATTTTTGGTATAAAAAAATGGGAGTGTGAAGTGGTTTCCAATCATAATGTTGCTACTTTTATTAAAGAATTTGTTGTAAAACTTCCTGATGGCGAAACTTTGGATTTCCGCTCAGGTGGTTATATTCAAATTGATGTTCCTAAAATTGAAGTGGATTTTAAAGATATTGATGTTGACGACCAGTATCGTGAAGATTGGGATAAATTTAATATGTGGGATTTGAAAATGAAGAACCCCGAACCTATTTTCCGGGCTTATTCTATGGCTAATCATCCGGCTGAAAATAACATAATTATGTTGAATGTTCGTATTGCCACTCCGCCCTGGGATAGGAAAAAGAATGGTTTTATGAATGTAAATCCTGGTGTTTGTTCTTCTTATATCTTCTCCAGAAAACCTGGCGATAAGGTTACAATTTCGGGTCCTTACGGGGAATTCTTTATTCAGGATACTGACAGGGAAATGATGTTTATTGGTGGTGGAGCCGGAATGGCGCCTATGAGAAGCCATATTTTTCATCTGTTCAAAACTGAGCATACTAAAAGAAAAGCTACTTTTTGGTATGGAGGTCGTTCCAAAAAAGAGTTGTTTTATGTTGATCAGTTTAAAGAAATTGAAAAGGAGAATGATAATTTTAAGTTCGAAGTAGCCCTTTCCGAACCATTACCTGAAGATCATTGGACAGGAAAGGTAGGTTTTATTCATCAGGTTGTATATGATAGTTACCTTAAAAATCATCCTGAACCTGAGGATATTGAATATTACTTGTGTGGTCCTCCTATGATGAATGATGCTGTTTTAAAAATGCTGGATAATCTTGGAGTTCCTAAAGAAATGATTCGCTTTGACGATTTTGGCGGATAATAATTATAAAATGGGTTGACAGATATGTCAGCCCTATTTTTTTGTCTATTTTTATGCTTTCGCAGATGTGAAACTTTTAAATTGTTTTAAAATGAAATTTCATTTACCAACCTTACTGATTGTATTTGCGGCTACCATAATTTTAGCCTCCTGTTCTAATCATAAAAAGGATATAAAACCTGTTTCTTTGCATGGAAAGGCGCAGGGCACCTACTATACTATTATTTATTATGATAGCTTGCAAAGGAATTTTCAACCTCAAATAGACTCTTTACTCGACGCTTTTGATAAGTCGGTTTCTTTATGGGTTAATAATTCTGTTATTTCACGAGTGAATAGAAATGATACTTCTGTTAAACTGGATAGTAATTTTATAGGCAACTTTAAATATTCTCAGTTGGTTAGTAAAGAAACAAAAGGTGCATTCGACATGACTGTTGGTCCTTTAGTAGAAGTGTGGGGTTTTGGATTTGAGAATAGGGAAAATGTCACTCCAAAAATTGTCGACAGCCTTCTAAAAATCGTAGGATATAAAAAAATTAAAATCATTAATGGAAAAGTAATAAAAGCAGATCCCCGAATGCAAATTGATTTTAATGCGATAGCTCAAGGGTATTCCGATGATGTGGTTGGCGATTTTCTTCAATCAAAAGGAATAAAAAATTACCTTGTAGATATTGGAGGTGAGGTTAAAGCTAAAGGTCATAAAATTAATGGGCCCTGGAGAGTTGGTGTTGAAAAACCTGCTGTTGATAAAACTTCCCAACGCGAGGTCGAAATTGCTGTGGCTCTGAAAAATAAATCATTGGCAACTTCCGGTAATTATAGAAAATATTATGTTAAGAATGGAAAACGATACGCTCATACCATAAACCCACATACCGGATACCCTGTCCAACATTCATTGCTAAGTGTCTCCGTTTTAGCAGATAATACTGCCTTAGCTGATGCTTATGCCACTGCATTTATGGTTATGGGATTTCAAAAATCTAAGGAATTTGTCCTTAATCATCCGGGCCTGGAAGCTTTTTTTATATATTCCGGAAAAAACGGAAAGTTTAAAACATATGCAACTCCGGGGTTTAAAAAAATTATACTCAAAAGAATTAATTAGAACTCCTTATATATATGAATCTTACTTTTAACCGGTAAGAATCAAAAAATTTTGTAGTTTTGGTTATCAAATTTATAGCTAAAGGAATAAAATTATAAACATATGAAACGTCCATTGTTGAATAATTATTAAATATGATAGGGAAATGATTATTCAATTATGGTAAGTTCCATGTGACCAATGAAATATAAAATTATTAACACATGAAAAATATATTTGTAATTATTGCAATCTTATTAACAGGGATTTCTGCGAGTGCACAGAAAGTGCCTACGGATCTTCAAATTGCAAATGATCTTGTAAAAAATGAAATTCCATCTGTTAAGGATGCTTTGACTAAAATGAATCTTACTTTTCAAATTATAAAAAGTAAAGGTCGTAAGACATCTGTTTTTATTGAAGGAAGTAAAAATAATATGAAGCGTTGGCTAATTGAAACCCGCCGGGGTGGGACTAAAGGAATGAAAAGGGTAACAATGGTTACAGTTGATTACCATATGGATAATGGTGGTGATTTTTTTGATCTGAAAAGATATGGTAATCCCCCAAAGAAGGCGTATTTAAATAATAGAAAAATAAAGTATAAAAAATCACAAGGCAGAAAACTAAGTACACTTGTAGTTACAGCTGATTAATATTACGTTATAATACTTTTAAAATAATTCTGTCTGATCTTGTGATTTAGGTTCTTTAAACATATCCAGTTGATTTGATGTGGCATAAAATTTTTTTGGCATAGACTCAGAAAAATTTTCAGTATAATATCTGATATTCTTTTTTATCAATTTTGTTGGTGTTGTTTTCCTGGCTTTACAATAATTTTTTAAGGATTTCATCTGTTTCCTGGAAAGCTTGAACGTAACAGTTTGAAAACTTTTCTTTTTATTTCTATATTTAGCCATAGTAAAAGCATTAAGTTTGAGGTAAATATAGAAAAAAAAATAATGCCTAACTGGACTTAATGAGAGCTATTATTTCATTTGCCAGTTTATCCGCATTTTCCTTACTGGTTCCTTCTGCATAAATGCGAATAATTGGCTCTGTATTTGATGTCCTCAACTGAACCCAGCCATTAGGAAAATCAATTTTTATCCCATCAATTTTATTAATAGGATATTTTTGATAAATATTAGATATTTTGGTGAAAATATCATCAACATTCATTTCTGAAGTAAGAGTTATCTTATTTTTTGAAATATAATAATCAGGATAACTTGCTCTTAATTTTGAAATTGTTGTTTTTAATTCGGCCAGATATGTAAGAAAAAGTGCTATCCCCACCAACGAATCACGCCCATAATGTAATTCTGGATATATTACTCCTCCATTTCCTTCACCACCAATATCTGCCTTTGTTTCCTTCATTTTCTCTACTACATTTACTTCTCCCACGGCAGATGCAGAATATTTCCCACCATATTTTTCCGTAATATCTTTTAAGGCCCTGGTTGATGAAAGGTTTGATACAGTATTCCCTGATTTTTTATTTCTAAGAATATAATCAGCAACAGCTACTAAAGTATATTCCTCTCCAAACATTTCTCCATTTTCCATTATAAAAGCCAGCCTGTCAACATCCGGGTCAACAACAATACCCATATCGGCTCCTTGCTGGACAACAACTTTTGATATAATTGTTAAATTTTCAGGCAGTGGCTCCGGGTTATGTGGGAATTCGCCTGTGGGTTCACAGTATAGTGGAATAACCTGCGATACTCCCAGTGCTTCTAATAATTTTGGAACGGCAATGCCTCCTGTAGAATTTACTCCATCAACAACAATTTTAAAATTAGCTTTTTTAATGATTTCTGGGTTTACAAGCGAAAGGTTTAATATCTCATCAATATGTTTTTTAATGAAAGAATTATCATTAGTTATTTTTCCCAGTTCATCAACAGTTGCAAAATCAAAGTTTAAATTCTCTGAAAGTTTCAATACTGCTTCCCCATCTGCTTTCGATAAAAATTCACCCTTTTCATTAAGTAATTTTAATGCATTCCATTGTCTTGGATTATGACTTGCAGTAATAATAATTCCTCCATCTGCCTTTGATAATATAACAGCCATTTCAACAGTAGGTGTAGTTGACAACCCGGTGTTTATTACATTTGCACCCATTGAAGACACCGTTGCAACAATAATGTCTTCAATTATTTTACCTGATATTCTTGCATCTCTTCCTATTACAATAGTAATATCCTTTTTTGCATGTCGTTGTTGATGAAAGAAAATAAAAGAGGCGGTAAATTTAACTATATCAAAAGGTGATAGGTTTTCTCCGGGTTTTCCGCCAATAGTCCCACGAATTCCGGAAATTGATTTTATTAAAGTCATGTTGGAAATTTAAATTTTGTTAACTGACAACAAAAATAGTGAAATCCCTTTAGTTCACCATACAAAAAAATTTCACCTTTAAATATGATAATTTTTACTTCATTATAAACACATTTACCAAGTTTTATTTACATTTGATATTTTTATAATCTTTTTCACTTTCAGAAGACTATAAATTTTAATTTTGTCGGATAAATATAAACTATGAGTGAAGACATGGAATGGCGTTCAGATGAAGATTTTTCTGCTCTTATTAATAAGTTTGAAAAGTTAGCGAAAAATGATGATGAACAATTCTTTGATGTAGAAGAGTTTGAAGCCATTATTGACTATTATTTGGATAAGCATGAGTCCTTAATGGCGCGGTCTGCATTAAATATTGCTTATGAACAGCATCCTTATAATAATTCTTTTAAATGGAGAGAAGCACGTATTTTAGCTTTGGAAACTCGTTTTGAGGACGCATTGATTTTATTAGATGAATTGGAATCTCTTGAGCCTGGAAATGAAGATTTATTTATTTCACGGGGTGAGATTCTGAGCTTGATGGATTATCACGCAGAGGCTATCTCAGTATTTAAAAAGGTTTTGGAAATGAATACTGACAGGAGTATTGAAATATTTTCAAATATTGCTTATGAATACGAAAGTCTTAATAATTACTCAAAGGCTTCAATTTACTTAGAAAAAGCTCTTGAGCTTCAACCATATTCGGAAGAAATGGTACAGGAGGTATCTTTCTTTTTTGAAATGAACCATAAAGAAGATGAGGCAATTGAATTTTTTACTAAATTTTTGGATAAGTTTCCCTATGCAAAACATGCCTGGTTTCAATTAGGTATTTTTTACAGCACCGAGGAGCTTTATGAAAGAGCTATACAAGCCTATGAATTTGTTATTGCAATTGATGAAAAATTTGCCGCTGCTTATTTTAATATGGCAAATGCCTATTCAAGTTTAAAGCAATATCGAAAAGCTATTAAGTTATATAGAGACACTTTTAAATTTGAAAAACCGGAGGCAATTACATATTATTATATTGGTGAAAGCTATGAAAATATTGATGATCTTGATAATGCTTTAATAAATTATAATAATTCACTTTCTGTGGATGATAAACTGGGTGATGCATGGGGCGGTGTTGCCAGAATTTTTGTTAAGCAGGGATCTTTGGTTAAAGCTGTAAAATATTATGAGAAAGCTATTCAGGTTACACCATTTCAAGATGATCTGAAATATGAGTTAGCAGTATTGCTGTTGCAAATTAATCGTGCTGATGAGGCTATTCCTTTGTTTACGGAGGTAATAAAAAATAATCCTAATTTTATAGAAGCCTGGATGAATTATTCTTTGATATTTGCTCTGGATAATGATTTTCAAAAGGCAATAGATATCCTTACAGATGCTATTGAGAATAATCCTGATGAAGCCACATTATGGTATAGAAAAGCAGGTTATTTATATAGGGATGGTAAAATTGAAGAGGCATTTTATAATATTGAAAAGGCTTTTAAACTTGACACTTCAAAATATGTTGAATTGTTAGATTACATTCCTGAACTATCAGAAAATCATAGGTTTATTGAAATTCAGGACTTATACAAAGAAACTAATAATGAATAATTAAAAGATATGAGTTTTACATTAAATTTTTTACCTGAACGTACAAAAAATCCCAGAGAAGAAGGGATAACCATGGTTATGGATAAAGGTATTGGTATACGTCAGGCTTCTGATTTGGTTGATACCGCAGGAGATCTTATTGATTTTCTTAAACTGGGATTTGGAACTTCCTATGTAAATCAAGACGTGAAAGAGAAAATTAAACTATATAAAAATAAAGGTATTAAAGTATATCCAGGAGGTACTTTGTTTGAAGCTTATGCGATTAGGAATCAGTTTGATGATTTCCGAAGGTATGTTGACCATATGGGGTTTGATGCAATTGAAATATCTGATGGTTCAATGGAGCTGAATCATGATAAAAAGTGCGAATATATTAGTCTCCTGTCAAAAGACTTTACAGTTGTTTCTGAAGTTGGTTCTAAAATAGCCGGACTTGAAATACCCATATCGCAATGGATTAATCAAATGAAAGCAGAATTGGAAGCCGGATCATTTAAAACTATTGCCGAAGCACGTGAAAGTGGAACTGTTGGAATTTATGATGTTAATGGTAAGGCTAATTTCGAATTAATAAGCGAAATATCTAAACATTTACCTTTCGAAAGTATTATTTGGGAAGCTCCCCAAAAATCTCAACAGGCATGGTTTATTACCCATTTTGGTGCTAATGTTAACCTTGGAAATATAGCTCCTGCCGAAATTATTCCTTTGGAAACCTTACGACTGGGTTTAAGAGGTGATACTTTTATGCACTTCCTCCCGGATGAACTAAAGAAATAAAATAATTCTTTATAAATTTCTTTCTTAAACCAAATATCATGGAAATAAATTCTTATGATCCTTTGCTGGCAACACAAAAAAAATTCTATCAATCAGAAAAAACATTTTCTTTTTCTTATAGAAAAGAAGCTCTTAAAAAATTGCGTGCCGCACTATTAATGTATGAGGAAGATATTTATAAGGCATTATATAAAGATTTACATAAATCAAAGTTTGAAAGCTATGCTACCGAGCTTGGAATTGTTCTGGATGAAATTAATGTTCAGATTAAAAATCTAAATAGATGGGCAAAACCAAAAAAAGTCTCTTCTAACTTATTAAGCTTCCCGTCATCAAGTTATATTCTTTCCGAGCCGTTAGGAACGGTTTTGATTTTTTCTCCATGGAACTATCCATTGCAGTTGCTGCTAGCCCCTCTTATAGGCGCCTTGGCAGCAGGTAATACTGCTATTTTAAAGCCATCGGAAATAGCTGAGCATACAGCTATTCTCCTGGAAAAGATTATTAACTCAACATTTGAAGAGGATTATGTTAAGGTCGTAAACGGGGGTGTTGATGTTGCACAGAAATTACTTCAGTTAAAAGTTGATCATATATTTTTTACAGGTAGTCCGAATATTGGAAAAATTGTAATGCAACAAGCGGCTAAGAATATGATTCCGGTAACACTTGAACTGGGAGGCAAAAGCCCTTGTATTGTTGATGATACTGTGAACCTTCGACTTGCGGCAAAAAGAATTATATGGGGTAAATTAATTAATGCCGGCCAAACTTGTATAGCACCGGATTATTTACTGGTTCATGAAAAGATAAAAGATAAACTGATAAAAGAACTGATTAAAGCCATAGAACGGTTTTATGGAAAAAATCAGGAAAATAATTCTGAATATCCTCATATTATTTCTAACCCGAATATGGAGAGGCTGATAGCTTTGCTGGAAAATGCTGAAATTGTTTATGGAGGAAACTATAACAAGGAAAACCTCTTTTTTCAACCTACCATTTTGGATAAGGTTACAAATGAGTCTCCTGTAATGAAACAGGAAATTTTCGGGCCTGTTCTTCCCGTGATTTCTTATAATGATATAAATAAAGTAGTGTCTTATGTAAATAATCGCCCGAAACCATTGGCCCTTTATATTTTTTCAAATAACAAAAGTAAAGTTAATATATTGGTTAAAAAGATTCCTGCCGGTGGCGTTACCGTAAACGATACTGTAATGCACTTTGTAAATTCTAAATTGCCTTTTGGAGGAATAGGAAATAGTGGCATAGGCAATTATCACGGTAAGTATAGTTTCGAAACTTTTTCTCATAAAAAATCTGTCACTTACAGAGGAAACTGGCCGGATGTCCCTGTTAGATATGCTCCATTTAAAAATAAATTAAAAATTATTAAGAAGATATTAAAATAAGTAAAGAATTAGAAAGGGAGTTGATGAAGGAATATTTAATATATTTATTAAAGGGAATTGCAATTGGTATAGCTAATATTATTCCTGGGGTTTCGGGTGGAACTATTGCATTAATAACAGGAATTTTTGAAAGGCTTATAGATGCAATAAAAGCTTTTGATATCCAAGCGGTTAAACTGTTGTTTTCCGGAAAATGGAAGGACTTTGCTAAAAAAACGGATTTATATTTTTTAATTGTAATTTTTGCCGGAATAGGCCTTGCTATTATCTCACTTGCAAAACTTTTTGATTTTCTTTTTAGAAATGATCCTGTTTATATTTGGTCTTATTTTTTTGGATTAGTACTGGCAAGTATTTATTATGTTGGTAAGACTATTGAAAAGTGGCGGTGGGATGTTGTTTTTTTCCTTCTTATTGGAACTGCTGTTGCAGTAGTTATTTCCTTAATTAATCCGGCAACAGAAAATTCCAACTTTTGGTATTTAGTTTTGTGCGGAATAGTTGCTATTTGTAGTATGATACTTCCGGGACTTTCCGGATCATTTGTTTTAATATTGATGGGGAATTATCATTTAATAGCAATACAGGCTATCAACCATCGTAATTTAAGTATTTTAATACCCGTTGCTATAGGCGCCATTATCGGTTTAATAGCTTTTTCTCACTTGTTATCATGGGTTTTTAAGCGTTACCGTGATCAGACAATAGGAACCCTAACTGGCTTTATACTGGGTTCAATGAATGTGTTGTGGCCATGGAAATCTGCCGAATATCTTAAAAGCCCTGATGGTGAAATTGTAATGAAACATGGCAAAGAAGTTGTTTCAAAATATGTAAGTATATTACCGGAACATTTAAATGCCGGATTTTGGTGGGCCGTTGCGTTAATGATATCCGGAATTTTAACTATTGTTATATTGGAAAAACTGGCAACGAAAAATACAAAATAGATAATTAATACTTTTGCTTTTCAGGTTATGGAGCTTTACGGACTTATAGGGAAAACATTAACGCATTCATTTTCAAAGAATTATTTTGATAATAAATTTGAGAAAAAGGGTGTTGATGCTCAGTATCAGCTTTTTGAAATGGAAAAACTGGAAGATTTGCATTTATTTGCTGAGAAATATCCGGAATTAAAAGGTTTGAATGTTACCATTCCTTATAAAAGAGAAGTGTTGATGCAGCTGAATGGGATGAGTAAAGTAGTGGAAATGATCGGAAGTGCAAATGTTATTAAAATTGTAAGATTAGATGGTAAAATAAAACTGTTTGGTTATAATACAGATGTCATTGGTTTTGAAAAAACACTAAAGCCTTTAGTTAAAGGAAGAAAGTTTTTGAGAGCACTTATTTTAGGTGGAGGAGGAGCAGCCCATGCTGTGAGTTATGTTTTAAGAAAACATGGCATATATTATTGTTATATTACCAGAAATCCTAAAAAAATACAAGATGCAGGCTATTCATGGATAAATGAAAAAACTATGCAAGACTACCAGCTTATTGTTAATACTACCCCATTGGGAATGTATCCAAAAATAAATGCCTGCCCGGAAATACCATATCAGTATATTACCAAAAATCACATATTATACGATTTAATTTATAATCCTGAAAAAACACTATTTCTGAAAAAGGGAGAAGAAAACGGCGCCATTATAAAAAACGGCCTTGACATGTTAAAAATTCAGGCTGATGAATCATGGAAAATATGGAGAAAATAAAATTTTAAAATGAAACTCCTGTTATTGAATAATTATTAAATCATATTCACACTGTGAAATTTTTGCTATTTCACAGGACAAGGAAAATGATTATTCAA
>WGGC01000034.1 GCA_015491905.1 Bacteroidales bacterium
TGCATGGTAAGTTCAGAAACCATTAAAAATATGAAAAAAGGAGCTGTTATTGTAGATGTAAGTATTGACCAGGGAGGATGCTTCGAAACATCTCGCCCTACTTCACATCAACATCCTGTATATAAAGAATTTGATGTAACCCACTATTGTGTGCCAAATATTGCTTCAAGAATTCCTCATACAGCTTCTTATTCAATTAGCAATTACTTGTCTCCTCTTATGATTAAATATGGCGAAGGAGGTAGCTTAGAATCTGTTGTAACTAGTGATAAAGGGTTTGGAAATGGTGTATATATGTATAATGGAATACTTACTAAAGAACAAATAGGGAAGAAATTTAACCTTTCGTTCAGAGATCTGGACCTTTTATTAGCTGCATTCTTATAAAGATTTACTTAAATTTTTATCTAAATTTTAATAGTTATAAGAGTTTTATATATAAAAAGTAAAAAAGCCGGAAGAAATTCTTCCGGCTTTTATAATATAGGCTTATTTTATTATTTAGGTACTGACACCCTTGTAATAGTGGCATTTACAGTCATAGGAATTTTAGTGCCGTTTTTATCAAGAGTCATTTTTATTTCCTGATCTATTTTTAAATTGGTTGTCCAACCATTTTTAATATTTACTGTGGCAACACCACTTTGGTAACCTGTCATATGCATATCTTTACCATCAACAACTCTTCCTTTTATTGTCCCTTCAATATCAATTATTGCTTTATTTCCTGAGATCTTTTTGAGAGTATATTTAACATAAACATTTGCAGGGCTGTTTTTCAATGGTTTAATAGCTGCTTCCCAAGTGTCACCAACAGAAACTTTGTGCTTAGGAAAAACAATAAAGTCTGTTCCGCTTGTAATATCTCCTGAAACATTGTTTCCACCTTCTGTTAGTTTATCCATGTTAAATCCAACTAAATTTCCCCAATCATCAATAGATAAAGTATAAGATTTATTAAGAAGTTTATTCATAGCAGCACCAATTTGTTTCCCTTGTCCTGAAGCATATGTTTCAGGTTTAGAAGAATCAAAATTCAATGTCTGCCCGAACATGGTCTGGCCCATAGTTATTTTCTGAATGGCATTACTGGTTTCAATAGAATTTTTTTCAACTTTTGAAACTTTAGTTAAAATATCAATATTCATTACTATTTGAATATTCATTGTTTGACCGTTAGCCTCCATTTCAACATTCTGATCAATATTTGTTTTGGATACAAACTTTTCATTTTTTGAAAGTTTGTATTTAAGCTCAATCTTTTTCTTAGCTGAAGCTTCGAAAGGATTAGCGATCATAAATAAAAAAGATAATCCCAAAATTATCCCGGTTTTCATAGTTTTCATTGTATTCATAATTATTTGTATTAAATTAAAAATTCTATTAAAAAGGCATACCACCATTATCAGTAGGATGATCTTCAGGTTCGTTCATCCTGGAAGGAAATGTTCTCATTCCACTTTGAACATCCTGTAAAGAAAAATCCTGTCCATTATTATTTATTTGTTCATCATAATCTTCAAATTTCGCAAATCTGTCGATAAATTTAAGCTTTACTTCTCCAACAGGTCCGTTTCGATGTTTAGCAATAATAATTTCTGCAACTCCCTGGGTTGGACTTCCGTCTTCAAAAGCATCAATTTTATAATATTCGGCACGATAAATGAACATTACAATATCAGCATCCTGTTCGATAGCTCCAGATTCTCTCAAATCGGAAAGAATAGGTTTTTTTGACCCTCCGGGTCGGCTTTCTACTGCACGGCTTAATTGTGATAACGCAAGTACCGGAACATCAAGTTCCTTAGCCAATGCCTTTAAAGATCGGGATATTGTACTGATTTCCTGCTCTCTGTTTCCACGATTTTCAGCTCCTAATGTCATTAATTGCAGGTAATCAATAAAGACCATCTGAATATTGTGCTGTTGTTTTAACCGGCGACATTTTGCACGTAATTCAAAAATAGAAAGGGCAGGGGTGTCGTCAATAAAAATTTTAGCATCAACAAGAGAGTTTATTTTGGAATTTAATTGTTGCCATTCATGAGATTCCAACTCTCCTTTTTTTAATTTTGATGCAGATAATTCTGTTTCACTGGAAATTAACCTTGTTACCAACTGAACAGCAGACATTTCCAAAGAAAATACAGCAACTGGTAATTTGTGATTAACTGCGATATTTCTTGCCATAGAAAGAGCAAATGCAGTTTTTCCCATTGCAGGACGGGCAGCAAGAATAATTAAATCTGATTTTTGCCATCCTGAAGTTGTTCTGTCCAATTGTGAATATCCGGAAGGAACACCACGCATATGAGTTTCTGAGTCTTTAGCCTTTTCTATGTCTTCAATAGCTTGTTTAACCAATGAGGGCATGTCGTCAACACCTCTTCTTAAGTTTGATTCCGATACATTAAACAAGCCTTGTTCTGCTTTATCCAGCAAATCAAAAACATCAGTTGTATCTTCAAAAGCATCCTTAATTATATCAGATGAAATTCTAATCAGTTCTCTCTGAATATGTTTTTGCAGAATTATTCTGGCATGATATTCGACATTAGCAGCAGATGCAACACGGCTTGTTAACATCGTAATATAATATGGGCCTCCAACAATTTCAAGTTCCCCGGAGCTCTTCAACTCATTGGTAACAGTTAAAATATCTATTGGCTCGGATTTAGCAAACAAACTGTTAATAGCAGAAAAAATCTTTTGATGTGATTCTTTATAAAAAACTTCAGGCTTAAGAATATCAATTACTGCAGTAACAGCATCTTGTTCCAGCATCATTGCACCTAAAACAGCTTCCTCCAGATCGGTAGCCTGAGGCGGCACCTTTCCATGATCAAAAAAATTATTGGTAACATTTTCACCGGTAATTTTTTTTCTTTTAGTGTTTTTTATTGAGGTGTTTGTTTTTTCCATTGTTCAAAAATACGATAAGATTGTTTAAAAAATATATTCTTAAAGAAATAAATTTTAAAGATTAACTATCTGTTTGTGCTTCAATAAATTTATAAAATTCATTTGTAAAATTAGTAATATGTTTCAAATAATTTTCAGATTGCTTTTTCAATGAATCACAGTTTTCTTCTCTTAATTTATTTATGAACCAATTCATCGACAACAAAGAATTATCTAAATTTTTATTCTCCATGTTTAATAACAAAGAAGATATATGCTTTTCAGAATAATCACTTTTTATTTTATAATGATAAATATATGGTATTTTCAACACTTCTGATAAGCTAATAATAGTATCTTTTGAAATAAAATTCTTTTTTTCATGGTTCTCATCAAAAAATCTGATTAAATATTTGGAATCATAACTTATTAATTTTTCATGTTTTAATAGCGCTTTTCTAAATTTTTCTATAAAATATAAAATAGGATTTTGATGGTCAATAGTTAAAACTATATCAGTTTTGTTTATTCCGGGGTAATTCAGTGAAAAACCAACAGGTATTAGTTGATATGGTTTAGTGTTTTCAAAAACAGGCATTGCCGGCATGATGAATAGAACAGATAAAACAGGGTAGTTATTATTAATTTTTTCCAAATAAGAATTTAATCCGTTTTTATCAACATATAATTCCTTATGAGATGAAGAATATATTTGAGCATATTGCTTTTTTGTAGATATAAACTTTGAAATCCCTTCCAATTTATTTCCATATTTTTTCCACCATTCAAATTTAAATGAATTATCAAAAGCATCCATATATAAAATGCTTGTTTCAGGTATTTTTTTCCAACAATGGCCTTTAAAATCACATGTATAAGGAGTATCACACTTTTCTCCAACAGGAATGTCAGGAGATGAATTCAGCTTTAAAACAGCTTTTTCTTTTTTAATCAATTTTATGATATAATCCTCCATTTGGATTATTTCCGGTAAGATATTTTTCTTTAAAAAATATTCATTTAAATTTATTTCACCTTTTTTAATGTAATTTTCATTTATATAAACCAGGTAAAAAGCTTCCGGGGCAAATCCCGAATTTTTCATAATATAATATTGAAATGCTGCATCCAGTAAAAAGGTAGGAGTGATGCTTAAAGAGCTTTTTACCTCATAGGCAATCCATAGACCGTCTTGTTTAACAAGAATATCTAATAAAATAAGCATCTGTGAATATTGAAATGCAGCTTCATAAAGAATTTTATTCTTTCCCTGGCGAATAATCTCAGTAGTCTCCAATACTTTTCTTTGATATTGAGAAGGCGAGCGTGGACTTAAATCTATTCCTCCGGGAAAAAGGTCACGTGCAATTACACCTATATCAGTACCTCTTTTAAATATAGCTCGTTTACTATCACTGATTTTATCACGTAAATATGGGCGTTTTTTATTAAGATATAACGACTTTAAACATTGAGAGCCTCTGATAAAAGTTGATTTCGACAAAATATGTCTTTCCATGAAGAATTAATTTAAAACAGAATAGTTTTTTGATTATTGAGGATTGAAATATTAATTTCCAAATAAGTCCGGCTTTTTAGCTAATAACTACAAATTCATCTCTTATTAATGGTAATCCCTGGTATTTTCTAAAAAGCTGAACGGTTGTCAGAACATCTTTCTCACAGTATTTTGCAATTCTGTCTAAATCTTTTTCAATCCAATACACTTTAGAAACCTGACTGCCGTCAATATCATCTTTAGGCGTTGGAATATTAAAAATAGCGGCTAATAATTCAAGTGAGGTGTAATGTTTATAGTCGCCAAATTTCCATAATTCCATTGTATCCAGATGTTGAATTTCCCAGGGCTTTTTCCCTGCTAAATCCAGAATATCCGGTAATTCAATTCCATTTATAAGCATTCTTCTTGCTATATAAGGATAGTCAAATTCTTTTCCATTGTGCGCACAAAGCAATGCCGAGGGAGAGCTGTAATGCTGTTTCAGTAATTTGGCAAATTCTTCCAGTAAAATAAATTCATCATCGCCATAAAAAGATTTCAACCTTATTTCATTACCATTCATAAAGCCGCATGAAATACAAACTATTTTACCAAATTCAGCGTAAATTCCGGCTTTTTGATAAGTTTCTTCATCATCAAATTCTTCTTCATTATAGTTAATCCTAACAGCTTTTTTATCCCATAATTTTCTGAATTTATCCGGTAATGACTTGTAATCAGGATAAGCAGGTACTGTTTCAATATCTAAAAACAGTATGTTTTCGAGTGGTAAATTACTTAACATAGAAATATTTTTGTTGACTAATTTACAATTTTTAATTATTGAGGACGAATTTATTTCAATAAATTTGCTAATTGATTTTCAGATAAAAAATATGAATAAGCTTTCACTGACAAAAGATGGTTCACATACATTATGGAGCGAGCAAGCCAAAGAAAATTATCATTCTGTCTTTGGCGCTATTCAGGAATCAAGACATATTTTTATTAAGGCAGGATTGCAAGTATTTTCATACAAAACAGAACCTGTAAATATACTTGAAATAGGTCTTGGTACCGGACTTAATGCTCTTTTGTCCTTTCAATGGTCAGAAGAAAATAACATTCCTGTAGATTATTTTGCTATTGAAGCTTATCCTTTGGATATATCAATAATTAAAAAATTAAATTATCCTGAAATACTTTCTATTTCAAAACAAACTTTTTTTTCAATACATCGAAAAAATAAAGAAAAAATAGGGACTTTTTTTAGCTTTCAGATGCAAGAAATTATGCTGGAAACATATTCCCCTAAAAGGAACTTTTTTGATTTAATATATTTTGATGCATTTTCACCTGATGTTCAACCTGAAATGTGGACAGAAACAAATTTTAGAAAATTATACGATTCTTTAAAAGCAGGAGGTTTTATGGTGACTTATTCAACAAAAGGAACGGTTAAAAGGGCTTTAAAAACTGTAGGGTTTAAAATTGAAAAACTTCCGGGTCCTCCGGGGAAAAGAGAATTTTTACGAGCTAAGAAATGATATTATCTTATTTCAAATTCAGTATAATTCTTTACCGGAACCCACTGTTTCTGAACTTGTTTAACCCGAGCCCAGGATGGGCCAGTTGAAACCCAATCTATAAAGGTATTTAGATTTTCTTCCTGGCCTTCAGCTTCAATATACACACTACCATCCAGCATATTTTGTACAAATCCAAATATATTTAACTCATTAGCTTTTTTTTGGGTATAAAAACGAAATCCAACACCTTGAACTCTGCCAAAAACCTTTAAAATTATAGCTTTTTTTTCCATTTACATATATAATTTGTAAAATCAGGTTAGACGTTTTATAATCATTTCATTTAAGGCTGTAAAAAGCTGCTGTGGTGATAAGCTCCTCCATGCAAATGCATCAAATTTACCACCGAAGGCAATATATTGGTCGGCATTAATATCTGCAAATTCCTGAATAACATGATCTCTGAAATTAATACCTATAATCCAACCATCTTCAATATTATCAAACCATTCAGCATAATAATCATCTGTATCTGCATGAAAATCTAAAACATTTTCGCCAATAATAATAAAATGTTTAATTCCTTCATCAAGAAGTGATTCAATAACATTTCTATATAAAAACATAATATCATTATACAGGATATCATTCCATTCACCAAAAAGTTCAATAACAGCAAAACTTTCGTTATAATCTGCAAAAATAACTTTTAAATAAAGGGTTTGAGAGCCAAACTCATCCCATTGCGGATGAATATAATGATTATAAATGGCGTTCTCAAAAAACACCTCACTATTTTCTTTTTTATAAAATGGAGAACGGGAATCTTGCGCAGCAATATATAAATTCCTCCAATTATAATGTGGTTCAATCTCGTGCATAGAATTTATAACACCTGATTAATATAGATTTTATTATAATTACATTGCAAATTTCAACCCTTTTATAGTTTTCAATTCAGAATATAATTTATCCATTTGAGACTTATTTTCCAAAGTTATATAATAAGTATAACTAACATAATTTCCTTTACTGCTCAGCTTTTTATCATGAAAATTAAACTTTATATCAAGTTTTTGAAAAATTTCCATTAAAGTTTCCAAATGTTTTGCTTCATCATCAGGATCTTCCATTACTACTTTAAGGTGATATGATACCGGAAATTTAATCTCTTCATCCTTTGGAATTCCAAGAATATTTTTCTTAGAACCTTTGCCGTTTAAGCCCTTTTCTAATTCTGCCATAGTATTTTTATTTACAAAAGTAATATCAAAAAAAATAAGAAAAAATTAAATTTATTTAAAAATAGAAGGATATTTAGAGGGGTTGTATTCATTCATCATGCTATATACTTTTTCAAAAACATCTTCCACACTTGGATTGGAAAAATAATCACCATCAGTACTATAAGCAGTACGATGTTCTTCAGCAGTTAATGAATGTGGTTCAAGATCGAGCTGAAAAAATCCTTTATCTTTTTCTAATACTTTATTCATCATATATGCAGTTGCTCCACCTGGAACATCTTCATCAAAAAATAAAACTTTATTGGTTTTCTTTAATGAATCATGGATAACACCGTTTATATCAAAGGGGATAAGTGTTTGTACATCTATTAATTCAACGTCAATATCAAAATCCTTTAACTGATTTACAGCATCTTGAGCAATGCGAACACAGGAACCATAAGTTACCAATGTAATATCGTTTCCCTCTTTTAATATTTCCGGAACACCTACCGGAGTTTTAAATTTACCAATATTTTCGGGTTTACGTTCTCTAATTCGATAACCATTTAACGGCTCAATAATAATAACAGGCTGGTCTGATTCAAGATATGTATTATAAAATCCAGCCGCCTGGGTCATATTTCTGGGTACAGCAATATGTACGCCACGAACAGTATTAATAAGCATACTCATTGGTGATCCTGCATGCCAGATACCTTCCAAACGATGGCCGCGGGTACTGATAATAAGAGGGGCTTTTTGACCTCCCCAGGTACGGTAATGCAGAGTGGCTACATCATCACTAATTACCTGTAATGCATATAAAATATAATCGAGATATTGTATTTCGGCGATAGGTCTGAATCCTCTTAAAGCCATACCTAACCCTTGCCCCATAATTGTGGCTTCACGAATACCTGTGTCAAAAATACGGTTCTCGCCATACTTTTTCTGAAGTCCTTCGTAGGTTTGATTTACCCCCCCAATTTTACCGACATCTTCACCAAAAGCCAACAATAAAGGATTGTTTGCAAAGTTATAATCAAAATTATCCCTTAATATTTCTCTTCCCGGAATTGAAACCTTTTTGTGACCATAAACAGGAGCTACAGGTTCTACTTTAAAAACAGATTTTGCTGATTGGCTGTATTGATGTGAATTATATCTCGCACGGTTATCATTCCATTCTTTTTCATACCAATTTTGAAGTTTAATTTTAAGATCTCTTTCTACCTTAGAACAATCATTACACAGGTTGTGAAGAATTCTTCGGCATGCACTCATTACATCTTTACGTATAGGTTCGTTATTTTGAATTAACTCATACTTAATTTGAGAAACAGCTTGTTTTCTGGAACACTCGCACGAAACTGAATTAATAATATTTATTAA
>WGGC01000035.1 GCA_015491905.1 Bacteroidales bacterium
ATAGCCAATTTAATTTCGGTGTCAGGGCTCATACTAATTTGTATAAAATCCTGTGCCGGATTAGGATATAAATAATAAGATTCACGCTCTTTACCCAATGTTTTGGCAGAAGGATTATTAAAGTTTGTAAGTCCGTTTACTGCAGTTGTTGTAAGATTAACAGTATAATCTTCTACTTCGCCATAACTAAATGTTTCGCAAGGAGTTTGTGCAGCATTATATTTCATGGAGACTCTCATACGGGTTAATCCGGTTGAAGCAGATGAAGGAACGGTAAAAGTACCCGATAGCGTTGCTGCGCTGCTTGAAGAGCCTGAAACGACTTCTTCACCGGCATCGGCAAAGTCACCATCTCTGTTGTAATCAATGTATATAGCCCAGTATTCGGTGTAACTTGAACTGGCAAAGCCGGCACTAATATAAATAGTGTTGCTGGTTCCCAGTGTTAGATTAGTTTGCAGAGAGGTATTATCGGCATAACCGCCATCTGTGCCACTTGTATGGTTAATGCTTCCCAGTTGTACCAGGTCGATCCATTCGTAGCTGGCATTACTTCCTTTGGAAGTGCAATATCCGGTAGGTGCTCCGCTGCTTGCGCTGCTGGTTGTAACATTTACCGTATTGCTGGCAGATGAAATATTTCCGGCAGCATCGGCAGCTTTAACATAAAAACTATAACTTGTTCCTGCTGTTAACCCGGTTACATTGGCAGAAGTGCCTGTTACAGTGCCAAGTAAAGTGCTGTTTTTATATACCCTATACTCTTTTACTCCAACATTATCTGTGGAGGCTGTCCAGCTAAGTGTCAGCGAAGTTTGAGTAACACTTGAAGCTGTCAATGAAGAAGGAGCGGTAGGTGCCTGTGTATCGGCAGTGCCGGCAGTAATATTTACGGTATAGTCTTCTACTTCACCATAAGAAAATGATTCGCATGCTGTTTGAGCGGCATTATATTTCATAGAAACTCTCATGCGTGTTTTAACAGGAGCAGTTCCTGCCGGGATTGTTAACGAGCCGTTTACAGTTGTACTGCTTAAGGCTCCTGCATCGTAAACAAGTTCACCGGCATCGGCGAAGTCACCATCATGATTTAAGTCAATCCAGATTTTAAAATACTCATTATATGACGATCCCGAGAAAGAAGGAGTCAGGGAGACAGAATATGTATTTCCGGCGGTAACATTTACTGTTTTAGCGGTAAAATCGGTATAACCTGCAGAACCTGATGTATTGCTAAAAGAGCCTATGGTTACTTTTGAAATCCATTCGTAAGAAGCATCTTTTCCATTTGAAGAGCAATAGTTCAAGGTACCATAAGCAGCACCAACACCAACGGCATACCATGCGTTAGTTGTCTGGATAACCTGGTTAGAACCACTTCCGTATAAATCGGTGGCAGCCTGAATTGAAAAATTACGTGCATCAGCATAGGTTGTATTAGCAGTCATGTACACACTTTCCATACGCCATACAATGTTAGCTGCCACATCAATAGTTACTCCTGTAACATTAAATGAATTCCCTAAATCGTTGGTACCAGATCCTCCGGCAGCCAATAGATAATACCAGTGGTTTAAAACCCCGCTATTGGTATGTACGCCGCCATTGTCGCCGGTACCTGTGTACCAGTTTGTACCTTTGTAAGTATCCGGTTGTCCTTCCGACTTAGGGTCGCTCATGGAACGTAATGCTGCATGGCCGGCGCGTCGTTCAATATCTTCACCAATAAGCCATGTTTGTTTTTCAGGAGCAGCAAAATATTCAATTGATGCACCCCAGATATCAGATAATCCTTCGTTAATAGCTCCTGATTCGTTGGAATATGTCAAATTAGCCGTGCTGGAACAAACAGCATGACCAATTTCATGGCCGCAAACATCAAGTGCTGTTAAGGCATCAAAATAAGTATCACTGCCATCACCATAAGTCATAACAGAGCCATTCCAATAGGCATTATCATAGGCTTTGTCGAAATGTACATATGATTTAATAGCAGTTCCGTTGCCGTCATAACTATTTCTGTTATGTTTTTGTGTCCAGTAGTCATAGGTCATTTCAGCTCCCCATTGTGCATCAAGGGCAGCATTATCTTTTGCTGCATTGTCATATTCGGCAGCGGTCCAGTTGTTATCGGCATCTTTAAATTCTACAGCTGCACTATAATTTGTTCCGGTAAGCATATTATAAGTAAAAACACCATTTCCACGTGTTAAATCGTGCAAAACATAATAGCTTCCACTTAACTGAGTTTCGATGTTACGGCCGCCGCTATAGCGTGTGGCTGCATTAGTGGTAACTTGCGGACTGTACATTGAAGTAGTGGCATTTAGGAAATTATCGGAGGCATTCTCGTTTAACTTATTTATATGATCAACATCTTTAATAATTGCATTGGTATGTACAATTTTCCCGGTACGTGCATCAACATAAATCCAGGCTCTGCTCAATGGCTTTTCGGCATAAATATTAAATTTATAGGCCAAAACAGGCATATTATGTGTTAATTTATTTGTACTTTTTGTATTTCTTACAATTACAAGTTCGCCTTTAGGATAAAAAGTTTTTGTTTTTTCGGTTTGCCTTGCAAAAGCATCGTTATTTTTATCTTGCCACATATATTTTTCAGCCCCTACGAATTTTAGAGCCTTTTGGAGGGCAGCATTTTCACTTAGGACAGGCTGAATGTTCAAATCGGAGATTTTTACAAATTCACCATTCATCGAGCGGATGGAATTTCCTTTTGCATGAACATTATAAATAGCATCTTCAACTTTTATTCCTTTGTAATATTGCTGGAATTTTTCATGTTGAAATCCAATGTCATCTTTTAAGAACCCTTTTTTGACAAATTTATCATTTTTTGTTGCCGGCAACAGCTCATGTAAAAGAGAAGCCGCCTGCTGTAATGATTCGGTACTTTTTTTATTATCAAACTTGATAAAACTGGGTACTCCGTTTTCAGTTTTTACAACTGTTTGTGCTTTTAAGCCTGTAAAGGCAAAAAACATAAATAAACTTAAAATTAAAGCGTAATTTTTCTTCATAAAATTAAATTTTGGTGAATAAATATTTGTTAAAAAATTGAGAACTTATTTTAAAGGGATTCATAAAAATACTTTTATTAAAACACTGCTAAAAAACTAAAATTAAAGTATATTAAAAATGTTGTTATCCTTTCACAATACAAATATTAAAAAAAACCTTTTATAATACAAGTCTTTTACCTTTAGGCTATTAAAAATATACGGTTGAAAATAAAAAAACAACAGATAAAAAAACTATTGTATCGTAAAAAATTTACTTGTAAAAGATATAATAATTTTAATTCTGGATATTGTTATATCTTACTAATATAATGTATAATATGAATATAATTATGTTTAATAATATTTCAATTTTAAGAAACAAAATGAATTAGAAGCGACCTGAAATTATTATAATTTTAATATGTTAAAAAAAAATTTTTTTTTCTGTAAAAATGCTTGTTTAAGAAAATATTTTAATAAATATAATTTTATATTTCAGTAAAAAAGTTATAAAAAAATGATTAAAAAAATTAGATAATCAATAGTAGCAGGCGCTACTTATTAAGTAAAGGCTTGCATTACCCGGGGTGAAAAACCTTTTTTTCTCTTTATTATATGTTTGTTCAAAATGTAAAAAGTATTTAAAAAAGATTGGTTTTTTAGGTATTTCCAGTTATTTCAGTCATGTGGAATTTAACGGATTTTAATACGACAAAATGGCAGAAGATTGATTTTTTTTTACCTTTGCAAGTTATTAGTTGAAGATTTAGTGCGGGATTATTTTTGACGTTGTAGTTAATTAAAAAAGTAGATTCTGTATACCCGCAAAAGATTAAAATACAGACGGAAACAGGGGAATATAAAATAATAAACACATGAAATTATCATATAATTGGTTAAAACAATATGTTACTATAGATGTAGAGCCACTTCAGTTATCAGCTATTCTTACTGATATTGGATTGGAAGTAGAAGGGTTTGAGGAATACCAGTCGGTAAAAGGAGGTTTAAAGGGCGTTATAACCGGAGAAGTATTAACATGTGAAAAGCATCCTAATGCCGACAAGTTAAGTGTTACAACCGTTGATGTAGGTGATGGAAAAATATTGCCCATTGTATGTGGCGCTCCAAATGTTGCCAAAGGTCAAAAAGTGTTGGTTGCTACCGTCGGAACAACATTATATTCCGAAGACGAGTCATTTAGAATAAAAAAAGCTAAAATAAGAGGTGAAGTTTCTGAAGGAATGATATGTGCTGAGGA
>WGGC01000036.1 GCA_015491905.1 Bacteroidales bacterium
ATTGTAACTTTACGTTCAAATTTAAACCACAAAATAATTTTGAGCCGGGCCTATAAAATCCATAACAAGGATGGTATTTATTTTATCAGTTTCCCCACTGTTGGCCGGATTGATGTCTTTACCAAAGCAGAGTGCAAAGACATTGTTGTCGATAGCCTTAGGTACTGTCAGAAAGCAAAAGGCCTGGTTTTGTATGCCCGGTGCATTATGACAAATCATTTCCATTTTATCATCAGCGCTAAAGAAGGATACGATTTAACCTGTATTATCCGGGACATGAAAAAATACACATCCGAACAACTGATAAAAGCCATACTCGAAAATCCAAAAGAAGGCCGTAAAGAATGGATAAATAGAAAATAAACAGCTCACAAGTCACAGACTTGCGAGAGCGGGGGGCCCAACCTATTAAATGGTACAATTAATGGAATGTTACGATTTTCATTTCCCCGGTAATTTTCCGAACACTTCTTTGTAATTTATCAAAATTTGAATAATTGCCATTGTAAACGGCAGGGCGCGGCGCATTTGACTCTTGGATATTATGTTGCCTATCCATCAATACATATCGTGGAATAAAGAATACCTTTAGATATTTGTTTAATGGAGAATTGTGAGCGTTGTACAACAAATATTGATTTTGTGTTATACTATCCTTTACAACTGCTTTTAACCACAGTTCCTCTTTGGTATCTATTGAAATATAAATCCATTTTACATTCTTTTTGGCCAAATATTGTTTTGCCTGATGGGATTTTGCAATATCATTTCTACAGGGAACACACCAGCTGGCCCAAAAATCCAGATAAAGCGCTTTTCCTTTATAATGATTCAATAATTCTTTCAATGTAATTTTTTTATTATCGCTAAAAGATCTCAAATAAGTATGGGTAAGAACACTATCCGGAAAAGGGCGATTGATCATTGTGTAATAAATTTCAGCTTTTCGAATATAACTCAGATATTGAGGGTTATTTACATATTTTGGGGCTTCTTTGATGGCTCGTAATAATCCGGATTGATACTCAGATTTTTGTTGTAACGCATAATATCCAATCATTGTACTTAACAAGTAAGCTCTATCCTGCCCGGAGAAATTATGCATGATATTCGAATAAACTGCATCAAAATTGGATATCGGATCCGGGATATAATCGTAAATATATTTATCGACTAAAGCTACTTTATAAGCATAAGATACTTCATTTTTTTCAGGGATAGCATCATGCAAATAACCGGAAGGCAAATCAGACATAGAAACTAATTTATTTGTTATTGGATTATATAAACTATATACATATTCATTGTTAATTTCTGCTTTTGCATAATCGATGAAATCCTTTGAAACATCCTTATTTCGGATATAATACATCAAAGAATCCATTTGCCTTTTTTTGAATGCAAGAAGAGCCTGTTTATATTGATTTAAATCAGTACCTTTTTTAAAATAAGGCTTCTGTTTAAAAAAGGCTTTTCTCATAAACACGCCATAATTATATTGTGCGGCATTTTTTCCTGAGAATACGATTTCATATTGATTCTTTTTCGAAAGGGGTACAATTTGAAAAGAAACTGAATCTCCGGGAGTGATATAAGTGATTTGAGACCGGGAATATCCTGGTGGAACAATGTTAATTAGTTGAGGACCATCAACATGCAGTTTTATTTTGAAATGATTATTCTTCCGTGTCACACTAATGAAAGAATCAGGATTAATCACACTCCATCTGAAAGGATTAATTATTTTATATCGTATTTGGGTTATGCTTGTATCTGAACAAGTTCCATATAATGTAACCGTATGTTGCGCATATATAAGAGAAGAAATAAGCATAATTGCAATGCTAAGAAGGAAAGTTTTTTTCATAATATAATTTCATGTATTGTAAAATATTTTTTATCAATATTCTGTATTTTAATATACTCCGAATACTTATGATTAAATTATAATTCAGTATCTTAAGTATTCGGAGTAAAATCAATGATAAGAAGTACAAAACACTGCTGCATTATAATTCTTACCAATTAAATCACATGTATTGTTACCAGGCTAAACAAACAGCATTGCTTGAGTCGGAGCAATAACTTGTTATTGTAGAACGGCTACAATCAGGAACGAATATGCTCTGGGTACTGTTTTGATCACACCTCAGATAACAACTATGACCGTGGTAGCTGCCACATCCGGCCATTATTTTTTTCATAATTTTTTTCAATTTAATTTAAAACACTTTAATTGTTGTTTTCAGGGCACAACTGCCCTTTTGGCCTAGCCTTTATTTCGCCAAAGGCTGGCGTGCCGTATCCCGCACATTTTTCCGTGTTAGGCCGGCAGTGTATAGCTTGGTTTTGTATCTTTGCCGCACAACCTCCTTTCTTTGTTAATGGTTTATTTTTCGCATAAGTATTTCGTTTCAATCAAAGGGGGTATTTTTTCCCTTTATAAAATTCTCATTTCATTTCTTTCAAAATGACTTTATCTTTAAAAACCGGCAGAAAATACAGGTGTATTATTTAAATAAGGGCGGATTTTCAGTCAGTTTCTTTTACAAAGCAAAAAAAATAATTCGTAAAAACAAAATTTTTTTGTAGATTTTTTTGAATTTAACATATAGAGATTCCATCAGTATATCCGTAATCCCTCCGCTCTCGCAAGTCTGTGACTTGTGAAGGATATTGCCAATAAAATTGTAACTTTACAACAAAAACATACCCATGCAAAACAAAATTCAGGAATCGTACGATTACGTTATCATTGGCTCCGGCTTTGGTGGTTCTGTTTCTGCACTGCGCCTCAGCGAAAA
>WGGC01000037.1 GCA_015491905.1 Bacteroidales bacterium
CTTTTATTACTGTAATATTATCTCTGATATCGTCAATAACTAAAATTTTCATATTTGGTTTTTTATTCGAAAATGTTTTTTATTGTTTCTTCAAATTTATTGATGTTTATGGGTTTAGGGATATATCCGTCAAAACCATAATTTAAAATTTCATTTTGATCTGCAGTCAATGCGCTAGCTGTAACAGCAATTATGGGAATATGTGATATTTCTTTTTCTTTTTTAATTGCATCAAATACCCTGAAACCATTCATTCCGGGTAAAGCAATATCCAGCAAAATTAAATCAGGAATTAGTGTTTTTGTTTTTTCAATACCTTCTTTTCCATTTCTTGCTTCTGCTATCTCATACTGATCTTGCAAGAAACTTTTTACTGTTAATAGATTGTCCTCATTATCTTCCACAATCAATATTAATGGTTTTTTTCGGTGTGTATGAATTTTTTTTTGATAATTAACTATAATATCTGTGTTTTTGTGTGAGTTAAAATCTTTGTTTTGCAACATTTGATTAATAAGTTCCAGTAGTTGTTTACTGTTTATTTTTCCTTTTTGTACCAACTGGGAAATATGATTATTTTTCAAATTCTTTAATTTTTTCAAATCTATTTGTTTGGCAGTAAGTACTAACACAGGTAAATCCCGTGTGTCCACATTTGCCCGTATGAGGTTAAGAAATTGAATCCCGTCTTCCCCGGGAATCATAATATCAAAAATAATAATATCAGGAGTTGTTATTGCAATCTGTTCCAAAGCTTCTTTTCCGTTCTTTGCCACAAGGGTGTTAAAGCCGGTCTCTTGTAAAATGTTTTTTAATTGCATAATTGTAGATTCACTGTTTTCTACAATTAGAATCGTTTTTTTTCCTGATGATTTTTCAAAAGTTATTGTTGACTTATTATTACTTATTTTTTCAGAAATAACCGGTACCTTTTCATTTTCATTATCCATGTTCCCCTTAATTTCTACAGGAAGAATTAATGTAAAAACAGAACCTTTGCCGGGAGTACTTTGAACTTTTATATTTCCGCCCAGTATTTCGGCATATTTTTTAGCAATAGACAATCCCAATCCGGTACCCCCATATTTTCTTGCTGTACCACTTTCAGCTTGTCTGAATTCATCAAAAATATATGGAAGTTGATCCGGCGGAATTCCAATGCCGGTATCCTTAACCTGAATATAAACTTTAGATTCTTTAAAAGAAACACTTACCTCAACTTCTCCTTTTTCGGTGAATTTAACGGCATTTCCAATTAAGTTCTGCAGTATGTGTCTTATTTTATCTTCATCACTGGAAATTAAAGGTATGGTATTATCAGTGTTTATCTTTAACAAGATATTTTTTTCCTCTGCCTGAGGTTTTATTAAATCCGCCATTTCTTCAATTATGTTATTTATGTTTATTTTTTTAGAAGAAATTTTTAAACGGCCTGCTTCAATACGTGATATATCAAGAACCTCATTAATTAATTCAAGTAAATGCTTTCCATTTCTTTCAATAACGTTTATATAAGAGAACTCCTCTTCGGGAACTATGTTTTTAAGTTTACGTTTTAATAAACTTGATAAGGCAATTACTGAATTCAAAGGTGTTCTTAACTCGTGGCTCATATTTGAAATAAAAGTAGATTTTAACCTGTTGGCTTCATCTAATTCTATTTTCTGCATTTTTAATTCTGTATTTTGCCTCTTCAATTCTTCTGCTTGTGTATTAAGTTCGTGGTCCTGAAAGTTAAGTTCTGTATTTTGTTCTTCAAGCTGCTTTGCCATTTTTTTAACTTTATGAAACTGCAAAACGCCATTTATCCGTGCTGTAAGGGTGGGGAAAACTTCTTTTAACAGTTGTAATGATTCCGGGGAATAAGATGATAAACTGGAAATAGAGATTATTGCAATTACTTGTTCCCCCGATATAATAGGAAGTGCTATAATTTCTTTGGGCTTGATTTTTCCGGAAGTAGCAGAGAAAATAAAAGCCGTATTATCAGGGATGTCTTTAATCAGGGTTATCGTTTTGTTAATTAAAGCCAATCCAAATTCACCTTCTTTAAATTTTGCGGAAAAACGGTGCTTTGCGTTTTTTGACAGACCTATAGATTCCTGTAAAATATATTCTGTTCCTTCTTCGTTAAGAAGATATATTGCGCCAATTTGTGAATTTGTTGCATTTACTAACGATTTAATAATTTCTTTAAAAAAAAAGGAGAAATCTTCACGGTCGAAAAGGGAACTGTTAAATTTTAAAACTTTTTTTTCCATATTTATTTGATACTGGATAACAGATGCCATATTATTAAATGAACCGGCAAGCGTCCCCAGTTCATTTTTTGCTGAATAATCAATTCTGACATTGTAATCCCCCTCTGTAAATTTTTGAGTAGCATTGGTAAAATCAACAATTGGTTGTTTTATAAATATGTTTAATAAATAATTTATAAGAAGTATAGAAATTAATATTATTAATGTCAGAATTAATAATTGTATATTTAATTGACTTTTTTTATGTTTTGCTGTTAAGAATAATTCGTCAGCTTTATTACTGCTAAAACTATTGACTGAATGTATTGAACTTAATAGTTGATTAACATGTTTTCCCTCTATCCCGTTTAGCCCGGTTATTTTTTTTGCTTCATTTGTTTTTCCGGCTCTAACCAAATCAATAATATCATCCATAATAACGTCCCAACGGGAGAAGTTGTCAGCCAGGTTTTTAATGTCTGTTTTAGAACCCAGGTATTCTTTATTTAGAATTTTTAACTGTTGTTTTATATCTGTTTGAGTCTCTTTGATAGTTTGAAGAATTTTTTGTTTTTCTATTGTATTTTTTGCTGTTAGATAATTTTTTATCATTAGATTATTAAAAATAATATCTGATTCAAGGCTACTCAGTGCTTTTTTAACCTGTATAGGGTGCTCATACAAATTTTTTGTTTGATGCCAAAGTGTATTTGTCTGTCTCCATGATATAAAACCAAGCAAGATCACCATTAAAAATATAATTAAAAATGATGTTTTAAATAAATTTGTCAGGTTAAGGTGTTTGAGATTCATTTATTTAATAATTTTATTATAAACGATTAAAAAGAAAAAAACTAATTAGTTTTTTTAAATATTCCAACAGAATTAATTGTCTGCTTTAAAGGATATTTAATAAAAATTTCTGTTTCGCTACGGCTTGTAATTAAATATCCGCCTTTTCCAAGATATTTTAAAAGTTTTGTAATTATTGCCTCTCTTCCTGTTTTATTGTAATATATAAGTATATTACTGCAGTTAATAATATCAAATTTAAAATTAGTATCCCATGGAGTTTTTGTAATTTCAGGAGAAAGCAAATCAAAAGTATAAAATGTAACCATTTCTCTTATCCTGGGGATAATTTTGTTTTCTTTTCCGTGCTGATAGAAGTATTCATAGAAAAATTTTTGCGGGACATTATAAAGTTTATTTTCGGGATATATTGCTTCTTTGGCTTTATTAATTTGTGAAGAACAACTATCTGTACCCACAATGGTATGGGGAATATATTTATTTATTTTGTTCATGAAATAGTCTGTTAACATTGCCCACGAATAAGCCTCTTCTCCAACAGCTGTTCCTGCCGACCAAATTCTTAATTCTTTTTCTTCATTTTTAAATTTATTGTTAATAATATCAGGAAGGAGTACCTCATTAAAATAAGTGAAAATCAATGGGGAACGAAAAAAGTAACTATAAGGAATAAAAAAAGAGTTTATCAGTTCCGGTATTTCATCCGGGTTATTTTTTAAAAAGGTAAGATATTTTTCATGAGAATAAGTTTGAGTATTTTCTATTCTTTTTTTTAAGATTCCATCAAAAAAAACATCATCATAAACTGATAAATCCATCTTTGATTTATCTTTAACAAGTTGAATAATCTTTAACTTATATTTATACATAACAGTGGTTTATGACCTTTTTACAAATGTAATAAAAAAGATAACGGAAAAATTTGTTTTTAATTAATTGTGAATTGAATAAGATTTAAAAACCTGAGCTCGATGTAAGACTTTGCTTCAGTCATAGATAATTTTTATCTAGATGATGTAAATCTCTGCAGGACTATCGGGATAATTCAAGAAGATTTGCGGAAGTATAGGGGAAAATTATCATGACCCTATTAGGGAAAGCCAACAAAAGGCAATCTTTGAAGTAAAAAACCTTTGAAATCGCCCTCTATTCCTTCAGCTTTTTTACTCCAAATATCACTCCCTGTTGGCTTTCTGTAGCTAAAGGCTTACGTCGAACTCAGGTTAAAAGGTTATTTATTTTGAATGTTTCTAATTTGGAAAAAATTGTAATTTTGTTTTTGTGTAATAAACAGAGTTATTTTTTACTTAAATAAAAATTATAAATTATGAATTTAGAATCGTTTTTTACTTTATCGTACGGTCTTTATATTATAAGTTCAGAATCAGGAGAAAAGAAAAACGGGTATGTTGCAAACACTGTTTTTCAGGTAACTGCAACACCGGAGCAGTTGGCAATAAGTTGTAATAAAGATAATTTAACGGAACAAATAATAGCCAAAAGCGGCAGGTTTAGTGTTTCGGTGTTAGGAAAAGATGCCTCCAAAGATTTGATAGGCACCTTTGGTTATAAGAGTGGTAAAAACATCGATAAGTTTTCTTCTGTAGAGTATTTTACATCACCTAATGGCATTCCTGTTGTTACTGAAGGAAGTGTTGCCTGGTTTGAATGTGAAGTAGTACAAAGTCTTGATGTCGGAACCCATGTAATTTTTATAGGGAAAGTGTTAGATGGAGAAATCTTGCAAAAAGGAATAGAACCTATGACTTATGCATACTATCATGAGGTACGTAAGATGTTTTCACCTAAAAATGCACCTACCTATATTGACAAAAAGAAATTGAAAGAAAATCAGGCAGAAACAAAACCTGTAGAAAGGCCTAAAGTAGCTGTAAAAAGCATGCAAAAATGGGAATGTCAGGTATGCGGACATATATACGATCCGGCAGAAGGAGATCCTGATTCGGGAATAGCCCCCGGCACTGCTTTTGAAGATTTACCTGACGACTGGGTTTGCCCTGAATGTGGAGCGGAGAAATCAGATTTTGAGCCTGTAAAGGAAAAGAATCAGGAATCTGCCAAAGAAGAAACTACGCCAAAAGTATCGGTAAAAAGCATGCAAAAATGGGAATGTCAGGTATGCGGACATATATACGATCCGGCAGAAGGAGATCCTGATTCGGGAATAGCCCCCGGCACTGCTTTTGAAGATTTACCCGACGATTGGGTATGTCCGGAATGTGGAGCGGAGAAATCGGATTTTGAGCCGTTAAAGGAAAAGAATCAGGAATCTGCCAAAGAAGAAACTACGCCAAAAGTATCGGTAAAAAGCATGCAAAAATGGGAATGTCAGGTATGCGGACATATATACGATCCGGCAGAAGGAGATCCTGATTCGGGA
>WGGC01000038.1 GCA_015491905.1 Bacteroidales bacterium
TTTGTTTATTGGCGAATATGGATTTTTTAAATACAACGTCGGCATATTTAGTAAAATTATCATGATATTTTTTAGCAATTTTTATTAAATATTCCGGCTGCTGATCTTTAGGTACGTTTTGATAAAACATTTTCATCATAGCCGCCAATAAATTGCGGTCAATGGTTGTGTTGTAATCTTTGAAATATTCTTCTGTTTTTTGTTTTAAAGATTTTTCTATTCGTGCCAACACTTTTTCATTTGGGTTTTTCTTTTCCAGTACTTTTTCAAGACGGGTAAAACCGGCAGAATATTTTAAGATTTCCGGACCGCGATAAATGCCTTCAATAAAATAATATCTGGCCAAATCATATTTACTCAATCCGGCATATGCTTTCTTAAGATTTTCCAGAACATGGCCATATTTTGCTTTTCTCTCGGGATTTTCATTAACCCACTTTTCAAATTTGGCTTCCAGTTCTTCTTTTTCCTTTTTTACCTGTAATCTTTTTAATGCCTGGGTTTGCCCGATAAAATATTTCCAGTAATTAGAAGTGTGCGCATACTTAGTGGCATATTGCAACCGTACTTTTGGATTTGCATCCATTCCTTCTTTCATTAATTTTAGTTTTTCGGTACGAATTTTAACGATGGTGGGATTAGTAAGGTTAATAGCCATGTTTACACCAAAAGAAGAAAGATAACGTTGAGTACTTCCGGGATTTCCCATGATCATTGTAAATTCACCTTTTTTCTTTGGAGAAATATTAATAGGAAGATAATGTTTAGGCTTTAAAGGAATATTTTTTTCTGAATACGCAGCAGGGCTGCCATCGGGAGCTGTATAAACGCGGAAAACAGAGAAGTCACCTGTATGTCTGGGCCACATCCAGTTATCGGTATCGCCACCAAATTTTCCAATGGAAGAAGGAGGGGCTCCAACAAGTCGGATATCATTAAAAACCTGATATACATATACGTAATAATTGTTACCGCCAAAAATAGGCTTTACAACAGCCATGTACTTTCCTTTTTCAGAGGCTTCTTTTTCAATTTGTTTACTGTTTTTAGCTATTATCTGTTCACGGGTTTTTTCATTTGTTGTATCAGAAACGCCTTTTAAGGCAGCTTTGGTAATATCATTCATTCTTACCAGGAACTTAACTGTAAGTCCCGGAATGGGAATCTCTTCTTTCATATTGTATGCCCAGAATCCATCTTTAAGGTAATCATGCTGAACGGTACTTACTTGTTGTATAGAAGAATAACCACAATGATGATTGGTAAATAGTAATCCCTTGGGAGAAACAATTTCTCCGGTACAACCACCACCAAAAATTACTACTGCATCTTTTAAACTGGAATGGTTTACGCTGTATATGTCCGCAGCAGAAAGTTTTAATCCCATTTTCTGCATTTCTGCAATATTTTTCTTCAGCAACAACGGAATCCACATTCCTTCATGTGCTTTTACACTTGATAAGCCTATAAACAAGGCCAATAAAAAAATTAAACTTTTTTTCATAGATATTAATTTAAACTGTAATTATTTGGAAAATTAAAAAAGGCCATAATGACCTTTTTTAATTATATATACTTTTCTCCTTTTTCAACTTTTACATCATTAACAAACTGTCGTATTTGTTGTTCATCTTGTTTTCGGCATACCAGTAATACATTGTCTTGCTCCACTACAATATAATCGTCCAACCCTTGCAGTACCACCAGCTTTTTTTCGGGCATGTGGATAATACAATTTTTGGTATCGTAGGTCATTACATTATCACCTGAAATGGCATTACCATTTTTATCTTTCTCTCTTGAAGCATATAATGAACCCCATGTTCCTAAATCCGACCATCCAAAATCTACACTTAGAACATAAACGTTTTCTGCTTTCTCCATTACACCATAATCAATGGAAATATTTTTGCAAACCGAATATGTTTTTTTAATAAAATTCTTTTCTTCCGGAACATTGTAAGTGCCTATTCCTTTTGCGAAAAGCTGGTCTACATCGGGAAGATATTTGTCGAAAGCTGCCATAATAGCCTTTAATGACCATACGAACATACCCGAATTCCAAAGGAAATCACCACTGGCAAGAAATGATTTGGCAATTTCAAGATTCGGTTTTTCGGTAAAGGTTTTTACTTTTCTTAAACGGTCGTCGGCAGGATAAACATTATTACTTTCAAATTGAATATATCCATATCCGGTATCAGGCCTGCTGGGCCTAATGCCTAATGTTAGCAACCAATCATTTTGTTCTGCAGCTTTTATTGCTACTTTTATGTCATTAATAAACTCATCTTCTTTTAAAATTACATGGTCTGAGGGTGCTACCACTACAATGGCATCCTTGTTTTCTTCTTTGATTTTATAATTTGCATATGCAATACATGGAGCAGTATTACGTCTTGCAGGTTCCAGTAAAACACGTTTTTCATCGATTTCAGGTAGCTGTTCCATTACCAGATCTTTGTAAATCTCGTTAGTGACAATTAAAATATTTTCAGCAGGTAATATTTTTGCAAACCTGTCGAATGTCATCTGAAGCAGGCTCTTTCCTACACCTAAAATATCCATAAATTGTTTTGGATGGGCAGTCTTACTCATGGGCCAAAAGCGGGAACCAACCCCACCGGCCATTATAACGCAATAATAATTATTCATGATTAAAAATTTAGATAGGCAAAGGTAATGGAAATCAGTGAAAATTCCGAATGTTTTTATTTAAAGTGAGGACTTGCTTTTATAAGGTTTTATAGGAGTCAGAGCGTGGAAAAGATAAATTTTATTGCTGTTAATTTCTTTGGCTTTATATCTTTTTCTTAACTTCTCAAGGAGTTGAAATTTTCTGTTTTCTTTGAAAATAAAGATATCGCCAATGGTCAGGTTTTCAATTAATAACTCTTCATTATAGGGGTTATATCTTTTTAATGAACGGGTTAGGTTTATGTCTGCATGACTGGAGGCTTTAATTTTTTTTAGATGTTGTAATAAGTCCGGAACCAGGTCTCCCGGAAATATATTTTTTTTAATAAAAAACATTAACTGTTCCCTGTAGTTTTCTTTCCATTCTTTTCCGTGTGGAGGTTTTGAATTTCCATATTGCTCGTAAGTTATTAAATGCGCCAGTTCATGCAAAAAAGTAATTATAAAAGCATAGGGATTTAAATTATAATTTACAGAAATTCTGTGATAATTTTTTATTCCCGGCGGACGGTAGTCTCCTAGTTTTGTTGAACGGTTTTTGCTGATGGTAAGGTGTACTTTATGCTTTTTTATTAAGTAATAGATATCATCTATGGTGTTTTCGGGAAGATATTTTTCTAAGATATTCCTTTCATTCATAATTTAATTTTTTCCTGATAAAAACATAGATGTTAATTTCCTTTTCTTATATCCCACACTATCTGTGCATAGCCTAAGTCTCCGGGATGCGTAATTTTAATATTCTCCGGATTTCCTTCTACTACTCTTATTTGTACCCCTGCCGATTCGGCAACAGAGGAATCATCGGTAAAATCTTCATTATAAGTTTGCTGGTAAGCCTTTTTTATAACTGAACCGGTAAATACCTGAGGGGTTTGAACAATTTGATAGTTTTCTCTTTTTACACTATAACTTAATCCGTTTTTTTTTACCCGTAGTGAGTCTGTAACAGGGGTGACAGGAATAGCATTACCATGAATTTTTACTGTCCTTAAACAGTTGTTTATTGTGATTTCATCTACGAGCGGACGTACAGCATCGTGAATAAATACTAAAGACTTTTCAGGTACTTTTGACAGAGCATTCTTAACCGAATGAAAACGTGTTGGTCCGCCTTCAATAATTTCATGAGGGATGCTGAAATCAAATTCTGCACATAAATGTCTCCACTTTCCAATTTCAATTCCCGGTAAAACCAATAAAAATGTTGCTTTGTTGTAAAAAGACCGGAAGGCTTCAAAAGTTTGCATTACTACAGGTTTGCCATCCAATAATTGAAATTGTTTTAGCGTCTCACCACCCAGTCTTTTTCCTTTTCCGGCAGCAACTATTATAATATATATATCCATTATAAAGGATTTGTTTTAACAGTGTGTATATAAATCGTTGAACATTTTGAAATGTCAAATGTCCAATCTGCTATTCCGTTTGTTTATATTTATTTATTTTTAACTGTCACTTAATAAGAGGTTTATTAATGTAGTTCAACAGGGAATAAAATTAATCAATTCAATGATATAAAAAAAGACTGTCCTTTATATAAAAGACAATCTTTCTTAAAAGTTATTTACCGACTGTAAATTAAATTATTAACATTGCATCGCCGTAAGTAAAGAAATTATACTTTTCTTTTATGGCTGTTTTGTATACCTCTTTGGTAAAATCGTATCCCATATATGCAGAAACCATCATTAACATGGGAGAATAAGGCAAATGGAAATTCGTTATTAGAGCATCTGCAGTTTTAAATTCATAAGGAGGAAAAATAAATTTATTTGTCCAGCCCTTATAAGGTTTTATCTTTCCTGTAATGGAAACTGCTGTTTCAAGGGCTTTTAATGCTGTTGTCCCTACTGCCACAACTTTATGCCTGTTTTCCCAGGCGTCGTTAATTATCTTAGCGTTTTCAGGTAAAATAATCATCTCTTCCGAGTCCATTTTGTGTTTAGTGAGGTCTTCTACTTCTATATTTCTAAAGTTTCCCAATCCTGTGTGAAGTGTTATTTCAGCAAAATTTACTCCTAAAATTTCCAGTCTTTTCATCATTTCTCTTGAGAAATGTAATCCGGCAGTGGGTGCGGCAATGGCACCTTCGTGTTTTGCAAATATTGTTTGAAACCTTTCATCATCAATAGGTTCTACAGGTCGTTCATGAATTTTAGGTAATGGTGTTTCACCCATTCGTTGCAGAGTCTTCTTAAACTCATCATAAGGGCCGTCAAATAAAAAACGAAGTGTCCTTCCACGCGAAGTGGTGTTGTCAATAACTTCAGCAACAAGTGTTTCATCATCACCAAAATATAATTTGTTTCCAATACGTATTTTTCGTGCAGGATCTACAAGGACATCCCACAGGCGACTTTTTTTATCTAATTCACGTAGTAAAAATACTTCAATTTGTGCCCCCGTTTTCTCTTTTTCACCATAAAGCCTTGCAGGAAAAACCTTTGTGTTGTTAAGAACAAACACATCACCATCATTAAAATAGTTTAATATTTCTTTAAACTGATGATGTTCTATAGTCTGATCTTTTCGGTTTACAACCATCATCCTTCCTGAATCACGGTCTTTTGTAGGATATTTTGCAATTAATTCTTTGGGAAGATTAAAATTAAATTGAGATAATTTCATTGTTTACAATGGTTTATTTTATAAATTTCAGGAAAAAAGTTCCTTCAAAAAAGTTTGCAAAGGTAGTGATTTATATCACCCTTGTCAAGTTTTTATTTTTCTGTGAGTTAGAAAATTAAAATTTACGGATTTAATTATTTTTTATTGTGAATATCCGGTATCACTAAGTACACTGGCCTTGAATGCTTCCAGAGATAGAGCATCAGAAAGTTTGTAATTTCCTATTTGTGTTCTTTTTAAAGCTGATAAATAAGCTCCGTTTCCAATGGACTTGCCTAAGTCGCGTACCAATGAACGAATATATGTTCCTTTGCTGCATTTAACATAGAAATTTGCAACCGGCGGGTCATAAGTCAGAATGTCAAATTGCTGAATGGTAATTTTTCTGGGCTTTAACTTTACTTCTTCCTTTTTTCTAATAAGATTATATGCTCTTTCACCATTTATTTTTATAGCTGAATATTCCGGAGGTACCTGCTCAATATCTCCTAAAAATTTATTTGTTGCCTCTTTTAAATCAGATAATTGTATGTTTTCAATATTGTAATGATTATCAGGTTCGGTTTCTGTATCGCATGATGGTGTAGTTGCCCCTAAAGTCATTTGGCCGATATAAACCTTTTCCATCCCCTGATAGGCGTCAATTTGTTTTGTCATTTTACCGGTACAGATAATCAATAAACCACTGGCTTTTGGATCTAATGTCCCGGCATGTCCTACCTTTAATTTTTTTATACCATAAACTTTTTTTAAAAAAGACCGAATATGGTTTACCACATCAAAAGATGTCCAATCCAAAGGTTTATCTATTAATAAAACTTCCCCTTCCTGAAAATGATATGACATTATGATATGGTTAAATCAACACCTAAAAAATATAGAATTAAAATTGTCAGCCCAACTATAATGCGATAGTATCCAAACAATTTAAATCCATGTTTGGTTAAAAAACTTATAAATGATTTAATGGCAATCATGGCAACAATAAAAGCAACCACATTACCAAAAATCAACAAACCTATGTTGCTGCTGTTGATAGCCTTATAGTTTTCCAAAAGTTTATATCCTGATGCTGCAAACATTGTGGGAACAGCTAAAAAAAAGGAAAATTCTGCCGCTGTTTTTTTTGTGAGTTTTTGTGTCATTCCTCCAATAATAGTTGCTGCAGATCGCGATACTCCCGGAATCATGGCAATAACCTGATAAAAACCTATAATAAGTGCTTTTTTATATGTTACCTCCTGATTTGGTGATGTTTTTTTAAACCAGTTATCTACAAATAACAGTACAATACCTCCTAATATAAGCATTACAGCTACAACATAAACGCTTTCTAACAAAGCATCAATATAATGGTTTAGCAATAGCCCAAAAAAAGCAGCAGGTAAAAAAGCTACGAAAAGCTTGTAATAAAAAGTAAGCGATTGAAAAAAACGCTTCCAGTATAATACAACTACTGATAAAATTGCCCCAAATTGTATGTTTACGATGAATGCCTGAATGAAATCATTACTTTTCATCCCTAATATCCCTTCGGTTAAAATCATGTGTCCTGTTGAAGAAATAGGTAAAAATTCAGTAATACCTTCAACAATTGATAAAATAAGTGCCTGAAGCCAAGTCATAAAAGGGTTGTTATTTGTTTTTTTCTTTGGGTAATTTCATAATGGCATAAATTTCAACTCCATAGCCTGCCAATACCAGTAAAGGTGCCAGTGTTATTCTTCGGAAATCAAAAATTGCAGGACTAAATTTTGTAGATGTATCTGAACCCCCACCAATCATCAATAAAAATCCCAGAGTTATTAACCCAAGTCCGATAAACATTATGCGATAGTTTTCCTTACCAAACGCCCAACGTTTTACATCGTCTTCTTTTTTATGTTGCTTTTGCCTGACCATGTTAAGAATTTTCGTCAAAAATAATAGAAAAACAGCTTATATGCCCCTTTACAAAAAAAAATAATGAAACTTTTTTTTGCGTTTTTGTAATTCGTACAAATATATTTATACATTTGCAGAAAAATTAACCAAATGGTTAAACCAGATAATTAAACTGAATGGTAAAAATGGAGAAGGTAACAGAAATAAAAATATTGGAGGCAGCAAAAAAAGTTTTTGTTGATAAAGGAATGGATGGCGCCCGTATGCAGGAAATTGCAGATCAAGCAGGTATCAACAAAGCGTTGCTGCATTACTACTTTCGTACTAAAGCACAACTGTTTGATAAAATATTTTCTGTCGCCATGGAGTCTATATTCAATCCTATTAACGAAAGCCTTGAAAATGATGGTAATTTGTTTACTTTCATCGATACTTTTGTGGATAACTATATTACCGTCCTGTCGGAAAATCCTCACCTTCCAAACTTCATCTTAAATGAAATTAATAAAAATCCAGAGAGGATGGTAAAATTGGTTTCACTGAACTTAAATATAGCTAAATTGAAACAATTAATTGATGAAGGAATAGAAAATCAGGAAATTATTCCCATTTCAATGGAAAATTTTCTTGTTAATATTATTGGATTGTGTGTTTTCCCTATTCTGGCAAAACCACTGATTAGCGCCTATTTTTTTGTTAGTGAAAATAATAATTACAATACTTTTATTCAAGAGCGAAAGAAAAATATACCGGAGTTTATAAAAAATGCCCTAACAGTTAAAAATTAAAAAAATGATTCGATATTTTATACAGGTAATATTCGTAATAATTATTTTCCCACTGTCGTCAGCAGCACAAACCGGTAAAGTAATATACCTGAAAACATGTCTTACAAAGGCTGAAAAGAACTTCCCGTTATTAAAGAAAGATTTGTATAACAAACAGCAGCTGCAACTGGAAAAGAAAATAGTATCAAGTAATTATTATCCTTCTTTAAATATTAACGGCCGTGTTTCTTATCAGTCGGAAGTAACACAAATGCCTGCATTACCTATACCCGGAGTTACCATTCCTGTTATCAGCAATGATTTTTATAAAATTAACCTTAACCTTGAACAGTTAATATGGGATGGTGGCAGGACAAAAAAATTATTTGATATAAAAGAAAATGAATATAAAATTGATGTTCAGAAAAATAAAATCAGATTGTACGACTTGAAGAAAAGAATATCCATAATGTATTTTAATACTTTGTTTCTTAAAGAAAATATCAAAACGCTTAAATTGCTGGCATCAGATTTAAAAGCACGAATTGCGGACGGCAAAGCTGCTGTAAGAAACGGAGTTATTCTTGCCTCCGGACTGGATCAGCTTAAAGTGGGGCTTATGCAAACACAACAAATCATTTACAGTAAAAATTCCGATTTAAAAGGACTAATAGAATCTTTAAATGCCCTTACGGGAATGAAAATATCAGTTAACGATAGTATGGCTTCTCCGGATATGAATATACCGGCTTTTCCAATGGATAACAATCGTCCCGAATATCATTTGCTTACTATGCAGCAACAACAGATTAAATCATATAATTCTTTGAATAGAAAAAAAAGAATGCCTGTTCTAAAATTTTTCGGCCAGGCAGGGTATGGGCGGCCAGGATATAATATGCTAAACAATGATTTCAGCAGTTATTACATGGTTGGAATACAGCTAAACTGGAAATTATGGAATAAAGGAAATGTGAAAAAACAACAACAGATTTTTACTTTACAGCAAAATAAAATTCAGGTAGAAAAAGAAAATTTTAATTATAATCTGAATGCTGTTTACAGGCAGCAACTGGAATCGATAAAAAAATTCAAATCACTACTCGCTGCGGACAAAAAGATAATTACAATTCAGGACAAAATCACTCAAACGTCACAAAATCAATTGAAAAACGGAACTATAACAGCTAGTGAGTATTTAATACAATTAAATAAAAAGATAAAAGCTGTTTTAACTATGAAAGCTCATAAGCTACAACTGCTGTTTGCTAAAAATCAGTATCTTACAACAATGGGTAAATTATAATTTAAGAAATTTAATAATCAAAAAATAATTCGAATGAAACGAGTAATAATATTTACACTTCTTACGTTTACGCTGATTACTTCATGTAAAAAAACCGATAATAAAGCGGACGGTTATGGAAACTTTGATGCTCCCGATGCCGCTATTATTTCAGCACAAACATCCGGAATTATAAAATCATTTAATGTTGAAGAAGGAAACGTGCTAAAAGCTGATGAGATTCTGGGATTTGTAGATACTACCACACTCCATTTGCAAAAAGTTGTTTATCAAAAAGAAAAAGAAAGTATTGCTACACAGTTGAAAAATATTGCTGCCGCTTTGGAAGTTCAGAAACAACAGCTTTTTACACAACAACAAAATCAAAAACGAATTAGAAACCTGTATAAAAACAACGCTGCCACCAAACAACAACTCGATAACATAAATGGCGCCGTGGCCCTGATACAAAAGCAAATGAAAGCAACTCAAACAAAAAGAGATAATGTGTACGCATCAATAGGCAGAGTTGAAGCACAAATAGGTCTCCTTAATGAAAATATCCAAAAAAGTATTTTGAAAAATCCCGTATCGGGAACGGTACTGATAAAATATGCTCAAACAGGTGAGTTGGCAGTACCCGGAAAACCATTGTATCAGATTGCCAACTTAAAAACTATGAATCTGAATGCTTTTGTTACAGGAAGTCAACTGCATAAAATTAAATTAGGACAAAAAGTAAAGGTGTTTTTTGATAAAAACAAAACACAAAATATTGAAATTCCCGGCAGGGTAATATGGATTTCTTCACAGGCAGAATTTACCCCTAAAACCATTCAAACTAAACAAGAAAGGGTGAACCTGGTATATGCAATAAAAATTGAAGTGAAAAATAAAAAAGGAGAAATTAAAATAGGTATGCCCGGCGATTTCAGACTTCATTGATACATTAATTCAATAATATGTTTTTTTAACGAAAAATTATTTAATTTTATACGGCCTTGATTAAAAGGTTTTTCAAAAAAATTAATATTCACTAAAACAAAAGAAAAATGAAAATGACAAGTTTTGCAGTAGTTTTAATCGGATTACTGATTGCACCGGTGCTGGGAGTAAATGCACAGAATGTAAAAGCTGATGATGTGCTGGGAATTTGGTCAACAGCCGGCAATGAATCGCATGTTGAAATCTATAAAAAAGGCGATAAATACTATGGAAAAATTATTTGGCTAAAATTTCCTATCGACAGTACAACAGGAAAACCAAAACTGGACACCAAAAATCCTGATCCGGCACTTAGAAGCAGGCCTGTATTAGGTCTTAATATGTTATCACATTTTGTTTATGATAAAGGTGACCAGGAATGGAAAGATGGGAAAATTTATGATCCAAAACATGGTAAAACATATAGTTGCTATATGGAATTTCCTGATAAGAAAAATTTAAACAGATTGAAAATTCGTGGCTATGTTGGCTTTAGCTTGTTTGGACGTACCGTTTACTGGCAACGTGTTCCGGAAAAAAAATAACACCTGTTTTATTTCAAAAAAATAAAGGCGGAAAATAATCCTAAAAATAATTTCCTGAATTTTCCGCCTTCTTTTCTCTTCTGTTCTTCTATACTTAATTTAATAGTGTAATTCATCTTTTTTTTGATGATAAAGAATTTATTATGTCTGTAAATATCAAGGTAAAAAATATTCAAAAGCAATATAATGAGGTAGTTGCGTTAAAAAACATCAGCCTCAACGTAGCTGCCGGTGAGTTATTCGGATTTATTGGTCCGGATGGTGCAGGCAAAACAAGTTTATTTCGTATTCTCACCGGTTTAATACTTCCCAATGCCGGCGATGTTACCATTGGCAAATATTCGGTTTTAAAAGATTTTAAAGCTATTAGAAAAATTACAGGTTATATGCCCGGCAGGTTTTCTTTGTATATGGACTTAACAGTAGAAGAAAATCTGCAGTTTTATGCCGGTATATTCAATACAAAAATTGAAGAAAATTATGACCTTATTAAAGATGTTTATGAACAAATAGAACCTTTCAAAAAAAGAAGGGCAGGAGCCCTTTCCGGAGGAATGAAACAAAAACTGGCTCTCTCATGCGCTCTTATCCATAAACCTCAATTGCTTATCCTCGATGAACCTACTACCGGTGTGGATGCTGTTTCCAGAAAAGAATTCTGGCAGCTTTTAAAAAAACTACAAAAAAAACAAATTACTATCCTTGTTTCAACTCCATATATGAATGAAGCCGCCTTATGCGACAGGGTAGCTTTAATGCAATCGGGAAATATCCTCTCACTGGAATCACCACAGCAAATAGTGAATGAATTTAAAGGAAATCTTTTGGCAGTGAAAACAGATAAAATGTTTCCTCTGCTTAACGACCTTTTGGCCTATGAAAAAGGAATAAGCGCCTATAGGTTCGGAGAGTTTATCCATCTTGTAACTCCGGATGAGTCGGGAAAAGCTATTCCTGAAATAAAATCGTTTCTTACTAATAGAGGCTATCATAATATATTTATTAATCCCGTTTCGCCGGTTATAGAAGACTGCTTTCTCGCTTTAATGAATAATAATGAGGAAAAAATTCAATTAGTATAAATATAAAGGCTTTTAAAATTATCCATAAAGGAAAATGATTATTCAAATATCGTAAGGCCCATATTAAATATAAAATTATTAACACATGCATGAGAAAATAATCGAAGTTCATAACCTGATAAAGAAATTTGGTGATTTTGAGGCAAATAAGAACCTTTCTTTTGATGTGTACCGCGGCGAAATTTTCGGATTCCTGGGTGCCAACGGTGCCGGGAAAACTACCGCCATTAAAATCTTGTGTGGATTGTTAAAACCTACTTCAGGTGAAGTACGTGTTGCCGGAATAGATATTAATAAAAATCCCGAAGAGGTAAAGAAACGTATAGGTTATATGAGTCAGATGTTTTCGCTGTATAATGATTTAACGGTAAAAGAAAATTTTCGCTTTTATGGCGGTGTATACGGACTGAGTAAAAAGGAAATAAAAGAACGTACACAGTTTTTTCTTGGTAAACTTAAAATGCAGGATTATGAAAATATGTTGCTTAAAAATATTCCCCTTGGCTGGAAACAAAAGCTAGCATTTTCGGTGGCCTCTATCCATAAACCCGAAATCATTTTCCTCGATGAGCCTACTGGCGGTGTAGATCCCATCACCAGACGTCAGTTTTGGGAAATGATATATGAAGCTTCTGCCGCCGGAACTACTATTTTTGTTACTACTCATTATATGGATGAAGCCGAATATTGCGAAAGAGTTTCTATAATGTCTGAAGGAGAAATTAAAGCTTTGGACAGTCCCCATAACCTTAAAACAGAATTCGGTGCCAATAACATGAATGAAGTGTTTCTTAAAATTGCCAGAAACGTAGAATAACATCTAAATATAAAAAACAATGTGGTCATTTATTAAAAAAGAATTTCTTTATATATTCCGCGATTACCGGACTATGATTATTTTGTTCGGCATGCCGCTGGCACAAATTATCCTTTTCGGATTTGCAATTACCAACGATATTAATAACGCCCATATTGCCGTCCTCGATAACTCCAAAGACGTTGTCACACGCGAAATAACACGAAAACTGCTATCATCACATTATTTTATATTAGACAGAAACCTTAAATCAAATAAAGATATTAAATCTGCTTTTAAAAAAGGTGAAATAAAGCAAACCATAGTCTTTGAACAAAATTTTGCAAAAAAATTAACTTCTGATAAAAAAGCAAACATGCAGTTAATTTTAGATGCCTCTAACCCTAATACAGCTAGTATTTTAAATGCTTATACAGCCGGCATTGTGGACACATATATTTTTCAAAATTTATTGCAAAAAGGAAAAATTCCAATGCAAATAAATGTACAAAGTAAAATGCTATATAATCAGGAGTTAAAAAGTGTTTACCTTTTCGTTCCCGGAATTATTACCGTCGTGCTTATGCTGGTATCTGCCATGATGACCTCAATAACCATTGTCAGGGAAAAAGAACTCGGAACTATGGAGGCCTTGCTGGTTTCACCTGTAAAATCAAGTACTATTATTATAGGCAAGGTAGTACCATATGTGGTTTTGTCTTTTATCAACCTTATTATTATTTTATTCCTTTCGGTTTTTATTTTCGGAATGCCTATAAGGGGAAGTGTATTGCTGCTGCTGGCGGAAAGCCTCCTGTTTTTAATTATGTCACTTTCACTAGGGATTTTTATTTCCACAGCAAGTAAAACACAACAGCAGGCAATGCTGCTTTCCATGTTCGGACTTATGCTTCCCACTATCTTGCTCTCAGGATTTATTTTTCCTATTGCTAATATGCCGGTGGCACTTCAGATTTTAAGTGATTTTATGCCAGGGAAATGGTTTATCATAATTATTAAAAATATTATGCTGAAAGGAATAGGATTCTCATACTTCTGGAAAGAAACAGTGATAATACTTGCTATGACTGTACTATTTGCAGGGTTAAGTATGAAACGATTTAACATACGCCTTAGCGAGTAAACATTTAAAAGTAAAAAACAGTGAAAACAATAAGATATATCTTACAAAAAGAATTTATCCAGATATTCCGCGATAAATCCATGCTTCCAATAATTATTTTAATCCCTGTATTGCAACTGCTGGTGCTTTCATATACCGCCACTTTCGAAATTAAAAATATCCGGCTTATCGTTGTCGACCACGACCATTCACCGGCTTCACGAAATCTTATTAATAAATTTGAAGGATCTGAATTTTATAAATATCTCGGACAAAAAAACACCTATAAACAAGCCGAAAAAAGTATTGCTAAAGGAAACGCCGATCAGGTAATTATTATCGAACCAAATTTTGAAAAAAAACTTATTAAAGAAAAAAAAGCCGGAGTACAAATTATTACCGATGCCATTAACGGAAGTGCCGCCAGCCTTATGGCCTCCTATGCCATATCTATTATCCGTAATTTTAACAAGCAAATTATCATCCAAAAACTACCATTACAATACAGCGGACTCCCCATTGCCCTGTCGCCGCGCTACTGGTACAACCCCGATCTTAATTACATCACATATATGGTTCCCGGCATCCTTGTGTTGCTTATTACTATTATAGCCATGTTCCTGTCTTCCATGAACATAGTAAAAGAAAAAGAATTTGGAACCGCCGAGCAGCTCAACGTAACACCCATAAAAAAACTCGAATTTATCGCCGGCAAACTCATACCATTTTGGATAATTGCCATGTTCGATTTAATAATTGGGTTGCTGCTGGCACGCTTTTGGTTCGATATTAACATAATAGGCAGCATTTGGTTACTGCTGTTCGTAGCATCCATATACCTTATTCTAGTTTTGGCCATGGGCCTTCTGGTCTCCACTTTAACCAACACCATGCAACAAGCCATGTTCATATCCTGGTTTGTACTCATGATTTTCATCCTCATGAGCGGACTCTTCACACCCATTGAAAGCATGCCCCTCTGGGCACAAAAACTAAACCTTATTAACCCCCTGGCATATTTCATCAAAATTAACCGCATGATAATGCTCAAAGGCTCCGTGCTCACCGATTTCCTGAAAGACTTCCTCATACTCATAGGTTACGCCGGCGCTATGTTGCTGTTCTCCACCTTAAAATACCGGAAGACCAGCTGATAAAAACTAATAATTATAATTTATTTTTGGGCGGCATTTCGCGCTGTACGTTACAAGTCCTCAAAAAAAGCACGTGTCCGGCTAACCGTTTTCGGGGGCTCCTAACGTCGCCCCGTCTCCGGAAGCCTCCATCGTGCTTTTTCCTGCGGGCTTTCCACTCCTAACCTGAATTCGACATAAGACTTTAGCTACAGAAAGCCAACAGGGAGTGAGATTTGGAGAAAAAAAACAGAAGTAATAGCGGGCTATTTCAAGTTTTTTTTTCTTCAAAGATGGCTTTTTGTTGGCTTTCCCTAAAGGGTCATGATAATTTTCCCCTATACTTCCGCAAAATTCCTTGAATTATCCCGATAGTCCTGCGAAATTTTGCATCGTCCAGGAAAAAATTATCTATGACTGAAGCAAAGTCTTATATTGAACTCAGGTTACTATCACGGCCGCAGTACAAAACAAATCACCCTTCAGCAAACCGGTAATGTGAAAAAAACACAAGTAATCAGAAAATCAGAAAAAATCAATAATTTAAAAATATCAAGCATCATAGCCGGGTTTGTAACACAATAAGTTAATATAAAAAACTACCCTTGCTACTCCCCAAAGCAAAACTTTACTATATTTGAGCCAAACCCCGGCCTTTTTAACATAACCCTAAAAGAGTCAAAAAAATAAAAATATTGAAAA
>WGGC01000039.1 GCA_015491905.1 Bacteroidales bacterium
AACAAATATATGTATTATTTGATTTGTTTAATTTAATAAAAAAATATTAATTTAAGGATTCTGGTCAGATTGGTTTTTGACTTCTTTATTAACTATCAATTGTTTGTCAGATAACTCCTTTAGTGTGTGGTTTTGTAAATAATCTTTAATGATTTCATTTAACTCTCCCCAGAATTTACCAGCAATACAGGTTTCAGTTTTCTCGCACACCTCTTCTGATTCAATACAGTCAACAATTTCTATATCATGCATAAATGCTTTTAAAATATCCAGAACACTAATATCTTCAGCAGGCCGGCTTAGTATATATCCTGATCTTCTTCCGTGATACTTTTTTATTAATCCTGCAGCTTTTAGCCGGGAAATAATATGATCCAAATAACGATTGGATAGCTTTTGATGAGTAGCTATGTCTTTTTGAAAAATCCCTTCCTTGTCAGTGTACAAGCTAATCTCTATCATAGCCCTTAATCCATATCTTTGAAGTGTATTTATTTTCATCTGTTTATAATTTTATATTTCATTGGTCAGATGTAATTTACCATGATTATATAATCATTATTTTGTGTAATTTAATAATTATTCAATCATGGAAGTTTCATGATAAAGATGTTTATTGGCTAATATATATAAAAAAAGCGTTACACCAAGTCCTGGTGCAACGCTTCTATTGTCAAAACAAATTAAAAGGAAACTCCGGCCTCGAACATAATTCCGTTAAATCCAGCATTGTTTCCATATTGAGAAAAGTTTCGATAATTTTGAGTTACATAAGTGGCTTTAATAATTATATTTTTTGTAAAAAACCATCCTAGTCCAGTTTCAAATCTTGTTATTCCTTGCCCTTTAACTTTACTGTTATTAGCTACGTCAATACGACCTCCAATGTAAAATTGGTCTTTAGCTCCTAAGTAATAATTAGCCATTCCTATGTATTGACTATAACCGAATGGTGCTCCCCCAAAAGCAGTAGTTCCACTGTTTCCTTCAATTGAACCAAATACTTCTAAACCCTGATAACGGGCATAGGCGTTAAACATATAGGCTTTAATCTTATTGGTAAATCCCGGTCCATATTTTCCGCCGGTAAAAGGCTCATCAGAAATGTTGACATCTGTAGAAGAATATGTTGGCCGGATCATCACCATATAAAACCTGGTTCCTGTACGATCTCCAAAGTACAAGCTTCCAAAATGATTTTTCGCATTGTAATAAAACGAAGCTGTAACCCTGACTCGTTGATGTTTAGCGAAGGTTTTATCGATTCCTGTTTTGCCATAAAAAGCTAATTCATCCATCATGTTATATGGCGTGTATTTGTGGGTATAACCACTATAGCCTACCAGTGAGGGTTTAAGAGTCCCTGATGAAACACCACCCATCAACAGGAAACCGTTTTTCCGGAAATAGATTTCCAGTGCAGGAGCTGTAGTAAAAGCATCCATGACAGGGTTCCCGATGAATGAATTATGGATTACGTTTCCATTGTTGGACCTGAAAAAATGTAGGTCACCAAAGTTTACTTCCATAACTCCTGCTTTAACAGTGAGGTTTTTCATAAACTCGTCTGTTCCTTTAATTGGCAAACGATCCATTATAATATATCCTCCTTCTACCCAAGTCTCCAAATGGTGACGTGAGGATAGGTAGATAGAAACATTTACCGCTATTCCTGGTGCTAAATATGCATTCAACTTCATGTTGGCAGTTGGAAGATTAACCCCTTTCCCAATGGGAACAAGGGTTGAATCGGCGTGTTGATTTAATGCCTGATATTGCATTGCAAAGTCGGCACCAATCTTAACTTTTACCTTTTGAAAAGGTTTGTTGTCAATTTGTGGCATTTCAAATTGGGCAAAGGCCCCTGTTGATATTAAAATGCAAATGAATAAAAATAAAAATCGTTTCATTTTTTTAAAGTTTGGTTATTAATAATTTTTTTATCACACTATTATTTCACTGAAATTTTGTAATGAACAGTTATCTTATTTCCAACCTTTAGAGCACCAAAAAAAGCGGTTGGTGGCGAAATATTGTATTCAGACAACTCAATGGAGACCTCTCCTCTAATTTGCCAACCCAATGATGTTTTTTCTCCTGATATTTTGATGTCTATTGTCTTGGTCGTTCCGGCAAGAGTTAATTCCCCTTTAATGTTTCCTTCAATCTTTTCTTTCGATATCGGTAATATTTGGATTTCGGGTGCATTAAAAAGTATCTTTTTATACTGTTTTGATTTTAATGCTTTCCAGGTCTTTTTATCCATAATGCTGCTTTCGCTTTTTAGAGCATCTACAGGTGCAGTAAAATGTAACTCTTTCAAAGAAATTTGGTTGTTAGTTATTGAAATTCCGCCTTCAACCGTGTATGTTTTCAAATACTCTTCCCAATCGTGGAGATTTGAAGTTCCAGTTACCCATATTTTACTATTTTCCTTTGTAACTGCTATAGGCGACCAGTTTTGGACTAGTATTGAAAATCCGAAAGCGAGACCGCACATAATAAAAATCACGTTCTTCATAATTAAACTATTAAAAATATATATACTATTTAATTTATAGGATAAAATTATAAATAAATGTTATATAAATAACAATAATGTTA
>WGGC01000040.1 GCA_015491905.1 Bacteroidales bacterium
AAGGAGGCCGCAAATGACTAAAGAGGAAATAAAGAGTATTATTGAGAGTTCCCAAACAAAACAAATGACCATTCTCCAGGATACGATTAACGTTTTGGCTCCTCTAAATAGTGACCAGCGCACATTCTTAACCGGAAAACAGATTAAAGAGATTATGCACTGGTCAAATAAACAGCTAAGGGGACGCGTTGAAGCCTTAGCCCCGTATGGACTGTTCAAAGATGGTCATACCTACCTGATTCCAATAAACGGCTTCCTGTTGTACATAGATTCCCTAACAGAGTTAAAAGACGTTTCAAGTTACATAACATGGAAATGAAAGGGTGGATAAAAATACATCGCAGGCTCATTAACTGGCAACACTACGGCAATCCGAATGTTAGCCGTGTGTTTCTGCATTTGATTCTAACGGCCAATTACGAAGATGGCAAAACCGATAAAGGCATTGAAGTCAAAAGGGGGCAGTTGGTTGTTTCGTTAAACGGGCTGTCAGATACACTCGGAATAAGCGTAGCTGCTATACGACACGCTTTAAAAACCCTACAACAATCGGGAGAGGTTAAAATCCTAACGTATGACAGGCGTTTTACTATCGTAACAGTCTCCGAATACAGCACTTTTCAGGGGGTAATTTCAGACAAAAACAACGACACAGATAACGACACAGATAACGACACAAACAACGACACAAACTACGACACAGATAAAGGCACAGATAAAGGCACAGATAACACGCCTACAAAAGTTTCAGGATTAACAAGTTCCAAAGGTTGTTCAAGAACCAACGACACAGATAAAGGCACAGATAAAGGCACAGATAACGACACAGATAACAACACAGATAACAACACAGATAACAACACAGCCTTTATAAGGAATAAAGAAGTTAAAGAAATTAAAGAAGATAAAGAAGATAAAGAATTAATAAATACCACTACGCAACAAAATTCCGTTGCAACTCCTGAAGTCGTTGCTCCGGGTACGGTAAATTTTAAAAATTCTTCTGAATCCCTAAACACACCCCCGGAGGGAAAAGAAAAGAAAAAAGTTCCGCGAAAAAGAAAAGAAAATCCGGTGCTGCTCGCCAAAGGTGCAGAGTTTCTTCCGAAAGGCAGCAAGGAAAACAACTACGTCAACTACGCTATTTACTTCCACAGGCTTTTAGAGCCGGTACACGGGGGTAAATATACTTTTGACCACACCAACGCCTACAAGTGGGCTAAGGATATAAAAACGCTGCTGGAAAAGCACAAGAGAGGCTTACAAGAGCTGTTTGATTTAGTGAAATGGGTAGTTGACCACTCCGATGATTCGCTGGTTTACTTGCAGTCGCCCTCATTCTTAACAAAAAACGATGGCATAAACTATGACCGTCTGCTATCCAAGCGGGAATTTGAACAGAAAAGAATTGACAAACTGAATGGGAAAGCCCCAACAAAGTTAAAAGCAGTCAAATATTTTAATTTATAAATGAAAAAAAATGATACGATTTGATGATTTAAGCCCAAAGGAGCAAAAGCAACGCATGGCTGCTTTGGAAAGAGACCTGGAACTTAACCCCTCAACACCCGAACAGTCGATGTATTTCCGTTTCACATCGGCAAACAAAGGCTTTGAATGGGTTGACAGGATTACAGGCGAGCTTATACCAAACCTCTAATACCTCTGAGTGAATTTTTACATTAAGCCGGCAATAACAGGGATAGTGAGGTAAAGAAACATTGAAGTTCAATTTAGGGTAACCACAAAAAAGAAACAATATGAAACCAAGAGAAACACGCGGATGGATTCAGAAGCAAATAAAAGCCACTACAGGCACCTTGCTGCTCATACAACGGTTTGCTCCACAGAACAAGAAAAAGCATACACAGCCCACAAGAACGGCTACTACAGCCACAAACACTAACCAGAGCATTTGGAGTTTCATACCGGTTAATTTCATGCACACGGTAGCGTACAAAATGGCCGGTACTTTTCAATCGTTCTGTAACAAGATTACTGAAACAATCTTTACGTATTTCAGGATTAAGAGCCTTGTGCTGGCAACAACTTAAAGCTGAATCACAAATGAAATTAACTTTTTAGGATGTTTCTGAACCTTGTGAAAATCTGTATAAGTATGCTAAGCTTAATACGCTGAAGAAGAATTTAAGATTTATATTTTGAGACAATCAAAAGAATCGACAAGAGGCTATTTATCTGCACATTACAACATAATACCACTTTACAACCTCTCTATTTCTGTATAATTCAGAGGCTTACAGTTTCATTCGGATAGGTGTAAATTTTTCCCAATAATTACAATGCCTAAATTCAGTGAGGATAGGCACAGACAGACATCAGCTCCCTCTTTTTCAGCCCGTTAATCCTATTCCCCTATGAACAGCTTCTATCACTCTGTACCGATCTAACTTCGTCCGTGAAATATTGAAGGAAAACCGAATTATCAGGTATAAAACCCGACAAATTGGCATAAAACCACCCTTTGTTCTTACAAATGTTCTAACACATTATACTATCTGAACAATTAGCCCAGTATATCAGGTTGTTACAGCGATTTCAGTAAACCAATGAGGATTACTTCACTACTCCAAAAAAATAAAATTAGAGTTAAAAAGATGCCGGTTTCATTTCCGGTTCCG
>WGGC01000041.1 GCA_015491905.1 Bacteroidales bacterium
GTTATTTTCCTGACGCATTGCAAAGAACCGACAAATAAAACCACAACAAAGAAACCTACTGAGGTAATTTCAGACAGTGCTATGGTAGTGAGTGCGCGTAGTGAAGCCAGCATGATAGGATTAAAAATTATGAAAAAAGGAGGTACGGCATTTGATGCTATGATTGCTACTGATTTAGCATTAACGGTTTCCTATCCATTTGCCGGAAATATTGGAGGCGGAGGTTTTATGGTTTACAGAACCAAAGATGGGAAAACAGGAGCACTTGATTATAGGGAAAAGGCGCCTTTAAGAGCTTCAAGAAACATGTATCTCGATAAAAATGGAAATGTGATACCAGGTAAAAGCACGCTGGGAGGGCTGGCTGTTGGCGTACCTGGAACAGTGGCAGGGCTATTTAAAGTATATAAAAAATTCGGTACACTTCCTTTTGATTCACTAATTCAACCGGCCATTGATTTGGCAAAACGAGGAGTAGTGGTTACGGCAAAACAAGCCAGAAGGTTAAACCATTACAGAGGATATTTCAGCAAAGTTAATAAACGGAATATTTTACTTGATAAAAAATGGAAAAAAGGTGATACTATTCGCTACCCGGCACTGGCACGCACATTAGAACGAATAAGAGACAATGGAAGAGATGAATTTTATAAAGGGAAAACAGCCAAAATGCTGTTGAAATATTTATCCGAACATGGTGGAATTATGACCATTAATGACCTTGCTGATTATGAGGCAAAATGGAGGAAACCTATTATTTTCAACTATAAAGATTGTCGTATTATTTCAATGTCGCCACCATCAAGTGGGGGAATTTGTATGGCAGAAATTTTAAATGAAATAGAACCCTTTCCGGTAGCATCGCTAGGGCATAATACAACACGGTATATTCAGTTATTAACAGAAGCTGAACGAAGAGCTTTTGCAGACAGAGCATATTTCTTAGGTGATCCTGATTTTATAAAAATTCCGATTGACACTCTTATTTCCGAAGAATATGCACGCAGACGAATGCGTACTTTCAGTTGGAAACATGCCACCCCTTCTTCAGAGGTTTCACATGGAATTATCACGGGTTATGAAAGCATGCAAACCACGCATTACTCCATTGTTGATGAATATGGTAATGCTGTATCTGTAACAACAACGCTAAATGGAGCCTACGGGTCAAAACTATATGTAAAAAAAGGAGGGTTTTTTTTGAATAATGAAATGGATGACTTCAGTGCAAAACCAGGAACGCCAAATCAATTTGGTCTTGTAGGAGCTGAGGCTAACAGTATTCAGCCAGGGAAGAGAATGTTAAGTTCCATGACTCCTACAATAGTAGAAAAAAAGGGCAAATTATACATGGTATTAGGGTCGCCGGGAGGTTCTACAATAATTACTTCTGTAACGCAATCCTTTTTAAATGTATATGAGTTTGGAATGACAATGCAAGCAGCTGTTGATTCTCCACGTTTTCATTCGCAATGGTTACCTGATGACATAAAAATGGAGCCGGGCGGTTTTACTGTGGAAGTACAAGATTCCTTAAAGCATTTGGGTTATGTTATAGATACCACAAATGCACCAGTAATTGGGAAAGTAGATGCTATCTTACGACTTCCAAATGGTAAACTTGAAGGCGGAGCAGACTATCGTGGAGATGATAATGCAATAGGGTTTTAATTTATTACCATTGGATAAAATAATAATTTAATACTACATACTTAATTCTTTAATAATTTTTTTCAGATTTTATTTTTTTGTTAAAAAATTTTTTATTTTTGACCAATCGTTCAGTCAATAAAATAACATGGCACCCAGAACAAAAAAACAGTTTGAGGAAATAAGGGAGAGACGAATTGAGTCGATAAAGAAAGTTGCATTCAGGTTATTTGCTAATCAAGGTTTTAAAGGCACCTCAATTGCTGATATTGCAAAAAAAGCAGGAATTTCAAAAGGTCTTATTTACAATTATTTTGAGAATAAAAATGATTTAGTAAAATCGATTATCAAAGATGGGTTCAATGATTTACTGGACTCTTTGCAATTTGATTTCACCAAATCCCTTACTCGGGAAGACATCATCTATTTAATTGATAAAAATTTTAAATTAATAAAAGAAGATACGGATTTTTGGAGGTTATATGCGGCAGTAATCACCCAACCCACTGTTGCTGAACTTGCAAAAGAAGATTTATATACAATTCTGGAGCCTTTTATTCAATCCATTTCTGCATACTACAAAACACAAGGTGTTTCCAATCCATTGGCTTACGGATATTTATTTGCAGCCATTCTTGATGGAGTAGGGTTAGACTACATGTTTGACCAGGATAATTATCCATTGGAGGATATTAAAAAATTAATTATTGAAAAAATTATTTAACATTACAACTATATATATTATGAAATATCCATTGTTGAATAATTATTAAATAACATTCACCCTGAGAAATTTTTGCTATTTCACAGGGCAAGAAGAATGCTTATTCCATTTTGTGAATTACCATTTGGCCAATGAAATATAAAATTATAAACAGATGAAAAGAATTATTCAAAAAGGAACTTTTATTTTATTGATAATATTTTTATTGCCAGCAACTATACTTGGGCAAAAAAGCCTAACTGCAAAAGAAGTTGTACAAAAATCTTTTAACAGGTTTTTAGGGAAAAGCAGTTTCAGCATTATGGAAATGAAAATTGAGAGGCCCACGTGGAGCCGTAGTGTAACCATGCAAAACTGGTCGTTAGGCACGCAATATTATATCACATATATTACAGCACCTGCACGTGACAACGGAGAAGTTTTTTTAAAATATAAAAAAGATATGTGGAATTATATTCCTGCCATTAACAGGTTAATAAAAATCCCACCATCGATGATGATGCAGTCGTGGATGGGTTCAGATTTCACAAATAACGATTTGATGAAGCAAAATAGTATTGTAACAGATTACACACATAAATTTAACAAAAGTGAAAAATATGGAGGGTATACATGTTATGTAATTACACTGAAGCCTTTACCTGAAGCTGCTGTAGTATGGGGGAGTATTAAAATATGGATTGCCAAGTCGAATTTGAACGCACTCAAGACTGAATTCTTCGACACACATGGTAATTTGATAAAAACCGAAAAAGCCTCCAGGTTAAAAATTATGGGGGGAAGGCTGCTTCCATCATTTTTAGAAATGATTTCAAACACCAAAAAAGGACATCGCACGGTAATTAATATCATTTATCAAGAGTTTAACGTAAAAGGAATAAATGCAGGATTTTTTTCAATTCAGCGTATAAAAAGTTTAAGGCCACGAACTATCAGAATTAAATAAAATTAAATGAAATCCTTAGTAAAGATAGCCTGGAGAAGTCTGTGGAGGAACAGACGACGCACAATACTAACAGCAGCAGCAGTAGTTCTGGCTTTAGTATTGGCATTGTTTATGCGTTCTATGCAGTTTGGTTCATACGACCAGATGATACAGGCAGGTGTAAATCAAGTTGGATATTTGCAAGTTCACGACACAGGTTATTGGGAAAATCAATCTATCGACCGCGCATTTTTTTATAATAAAAATATAGGAGAAGCTATCAAAAAAATTCCTGAAATACAAATGGCTATTCCAAAATTAGAAACATTTTCACTGGCTTCTTATGGAAAGCAAACCAAAGGGGTACTAATTTCCGGTATTAATCCCGTATTACAAAATAAAAAAACTCATCTTGGCAAGAAAATAGTTAAAGGTTCTTATTTATCAAACAAACAAAACGAAGTTCTTGTGGGCGACAACCTGGCCCGCTATCTCCATATTTCCATTGGAGATAGTCTGGTTTTACTTGGACAAGGATACAGAGGGATAACATCCTATGGTATTTATACGGTAAAGGGAATATTTCATTTACCATCTACAGAAATAAACAGCCAGGTAGTTTATATGAATTTAACAGCAGCTCAATATTTTGTTTATCCATATCAAAAAGGACTTCTCACAGGTATTTCCTTATATTTGAAAGATCCTTTAAAACTACAAGAAGTAAAACAGCAACTATCTGTTAGTTTGGGAAAGCACTATGAAATTATTTCCTGGAAAAAAGTACTTACCGACATATTACAATCCATTAAGGTAGATAATATTTCCGGTCAAGTGATGCTATTGATACTATATATTATTGCGGCTTTTGGTATTTTCAGTACTACATTGATGATGACTATGGAAAAAAGGAAACAATATGCCATAATGATCTCAATAGGAATGCAAAGAAGTAGATTGGTTTGGGTAAGTATTTTGGAAACCATTATCATCACTATAACAGGAATTCTTGCAGGGCTTATTATTGTAACGCCAATACTTTTTTACTTACATGCCAACCCCATCCCTCTTACAGGTGAAATGAGTAAAGTTTATGAGCAATTTAATATAGAACCTATTTTGCCTTTTGCTGTTAAGGCACATATTTTTATTAGCCAGACATTAATAATATTTGTATTATCAACTTTATCAACACTTTATCCAATTATTTATCTTTCACGATTTAATATTTTAAAGGCCTTTAGACACTAAAAAATAAATTTTATGTTACTTGCCATTGCATGGAGAAATATCTGGAGAAACAAATTACGCAGCATTGTAATTTTTGCTGCAATTGGCATTGGAATTATTGGAGCTGTTATATCAGACGGTTATATGTCGGGATTAACAGATCAAAGGGTTAATGCAGCCATAGCCAATGAAGTTTCTGACATACAAATTCATAATCCAAAATTTTTAATTAACAATGAAATACAATATTTAATTCCAAATGCAGAAAAAACAAAAAAAGTAATACAAAGATTATCACTTGTAAAAGGAGTAACATTACGATTAAAAATGCCTGCAATGGCATCTTCAGCAAATGCGGGAGCAGGAATAACATTATATGGAGTAAATCCAACCGATGAGAAAAAAGTAAGCGATATTTACAATCATATTGTCAAGGGGAAATATTTGACAGACTCTGGAAAGATTTCCACCGTTATTGGCAAAAAACTTTCCAAAAAGTTAAACCTTGGTATTGGAGATAAATTAATTATTACTCTAACTGACACAACAGGCACAATCACTAGTGGAGCATTTAATATAGTTGGGATTTATAAAACTGCAAACGATCAGTTTGACGGAAAAACTGTTTTTGTAAATAAAAGGGATTTGGCTTCATTAGTAGGTTATCCCGTACATACGGGTGACGAGATGGCTATTCGGTTAAAATCGGATACTGATACACCCATAATGATGAAAAAACTTAAAAAGATATTTTCTTCAGAAATAAAACAAAAAAAACTTATCATTCAAAGTTGGAGCCAGATACAGCCATTGCTTAAATCTATGATTCAAATGATGGATTACTTTTCTTACATATTTTTATTAATCATACTTTTAGCATTGGCCTTTGCCATAGTAAATACAATGTTAATGGCAATTATGGAAAGGACCCGGGAGATTGGAATGCTAATGGCACTGGGAATGAACAAAAGAAAAATTTTTGTATTGATACTTTATGAAACAATTTTTCTCTCGGTTATTGGCGCAATAGCGGGATTAATTATTAGCATATTTATAGTCAGATTTTATTCCATTCATGGTTTCGACCTTTCAAGTGTAGCCAAAGGTTTAAATTATATTGGTTACAGCTCCATTATATATTTTAGAGTCAACACCAATTTTTATATTATCAGTATCCTGTTAGTAATAATAATCGCCATTATTTCGGGAATATTTCCGGCACTAAAAGCTTTAAGGTTTCAGCCTGCAACTGCTGTCAGAGAAGATGTTTAATCAGTAAAAAATTTATTATGAGTATAATTGAAATAAAAAATGTTTTTAAAACTTATAACGAGACCAGCGTTCCGGTTCATGCCTTAAATGGCATTAATTTAAAAATCGGGAAAGGTGAATTTACTGCAATTGTTGGGCCTTCGGGATCGGGCAAAACAACTTTATTAAATATAATAGGTGGGCTGGACTTACCTTCAAAAGGAGATGTTTTTATTGAAGACGTTAATTTAAAGAATTTAAGCTCCAGACAACTCATTGATTTCAGGCTTCATAATATTGGTTTTGTTTTCCAGGCATATAATTTAATTCCTGTATTAACAGCCTTAGAAAATACTGAATTTATCATGGAGCTACAGCAAGTTCCCAAAAAAGAAAGAGAGCAGAAAGCAATAAGATTATTAGAAACAGTAGGTATTGGAGATAAAAAAGATCATAAACCGGGGCAGCTTTCCGGCGGACAACAACAAAGGGTTGCCGTGGCAAGGGCACTGGCATCACAGCCTAAATATATTATTGCCGATGAACCAACAGCAAACCTTGATTCGAAAGCTACAGAAGAATTGCTGGATTTAATGAGAAATATGAATAAACAATATCATACAACATTTATTTTTGCTACACATGACCAAAGGGTTATGGACAGGGCAAGGAGAATTGTTACAATTGACGATGGGAAAATAATTTCAGATGAACAAACAGAAAAATAAGAATAATATATATTTACCTCTAATGCATAGAAAATTAAAGGCAAATAAATTTATCAGGAATATATTTCTATTTTCTATAATTTTTATAGTATCCCCAAATTTACATGCCCAGCAAAACAGTCAGGTAACCTTTCATGGTTTTCTAGAATATACAAATACTACATGGGCTCCGGCCGCTAGTAACCAATGGGTAGGATTTTCAGGTATTCATAACCGCATTGACATTCATTGGTATCCAGGAAACAATATTACATTTCACCTGGGCCTGCGAAACAATATAGAATTTGGATCAATGTTGGCAAAATTTTATCCAATTTACAATAACTACCTAACTCGTCAGAATGGATGGATGGATCTTACCTTTAAACTAACCGAGGGTCGATCATATATTTTATACAGTAACATTGACAGGATGAACTTCAAATGGACAATAAAAAACCTTGAAATTTCTATAGGCAGGCAACGCATTAATTGGGGTATCAATTTGATATGGAACCCAAATGATATTTTTAATACATATAACTATTTCAATTTCGATTATATAGAACGCCCGGGTAGTGATGCTGTGTTATTGCAATATTATACGGGAGCTCTGTCATCTATCCAGGTAGCTGCAAAGCTGGATAAGAATAAACAACTTACTGCAGCCGTTAATTATAAATTTAACGCCTTAAATTATGATTTTCAAATTATTGGTGGCATAATGAATAAAAATATAGTTGCCGGAATAGGCTGGGCAGGCCAGATAGGAGGAGCAGGTTTTACCGGTGAGGGAAGTTATTTTAACAGCGCAGAGCATTTCAGTGATTCAACAGGCCAGTTAATTTTTTCCATTGGTGCCAATTACACTTTTAAAAAAGGGCTTTATCTAAACACATCTTTTATATATAACAGTAAAGGAGCTACAGGTAATGCAGGTTTTAGAAATCTTTTTGAAATGGGAAGCCTATCACCAAAAACCCTTACTCTTGCCAGAACAGAAATATTTGGAGAAATATCTTATCCATTTACACCTTTAATTAAAGGAGATTTTTCTACCATATTAAACCCATGGGACGGTTCTGCTTTTTTAGGTCCATCTTTAACTTTCAATCTTACCGAAAACATGGAACTATATGTTATGGGGCAACTTTTTACCGGTAAGAAGGGTACAGAATATGGACAATTTGGCCAAATGTATTACATGCGCTTAAAATGGTCCTTTTAATCGTTTATTTTTCAATTTTAAAACACCATTTGGTTTTTTAATTGAAAAAATAACTATAATCAGAAATAAATATCTGTGCCTAAAAAAGTAATGATTAAAGTTTTTTTAACAACCGTAAATCATAACTTCTTACTACCTTTGTTTTCATAAAAAATTACAGCTATGAATGAAGAATTATTAAAATTACAGCCTTTTAAAGTATGGTATTTCTTTAAAGATATATTATCCATTCCAAGACCCTCAAAAAAGGAAGGTAAAATTGTTGATTATCTGATAAAATTCGCAAAAGACCGACATTTGGAGGTTCATAAAGATGATGTAGGAAACGTATTAATCAGAAAGCCTGCTACACGAGGAATGGAAAGCAGAAAGGCAGTAGCTTTGCAAAGTCATGTAGATATGGTTTGCGAAAAAAATAGTGATAAAATCCATGACTTTGAAAAAGACCCAATAGAAACATACATTGATAATGGATGGGTAAAAGCCAAAGGCACTACTTTAGGTGCAGACGATGGTATTGGTGTAGCTGCTGCATTGGCATTACTTGATGCAGATGATATTCCGCACGGGCCAATAGAAAGTTTATTTACCATAGATGAAGAAACCGGACTAACAGGAGCTTTTGGTTTAAAACCCGGATTTCTAAAAAGTACAATTCTTCTAAATCTGGATTCAGAAGATGAAGGACTGTTATATATTGGTTGCGCAGGAGGCCAAGATACTTTGGCATGGTTATCTTATAAAAAAGAAGAAATCCCTGTAAATTATAAAGCCGTTAAAATTATGATTTCAGGTTTAACAGGTGGTCATTCCGGTGATGATATAAACAAAGGAAGGGCTAATGCAAATAAACTATTGAATCGTTTTTTATGGAAAACTAAAGAACAATATGACCTAAAACTTTCTGTTTTTGACGGAGGAAATTTACGGAATGCCATTGCCCGAGAAGCTTATGCTGTAATTTTAGTTCCGGATAATAAATATGAGTCCTTTTTAAAGGAAGTCTCAAAATATGAAGAAATTTATAAAAACGAATTTCATATTACAGAGCCGGAATTAAAATTTAAATATAAGGATATAGAAAAACCTGAAAATATTATTTCAGATAAAGATTTTACCCTTCTTACCAACGCACTATATGCATGTCCACATGGTGTAATCACCATGTCGCAAGACATTAAGGATTTTGTCGAAACCTCCACAAATCTGGCATCTGTAAAATTTAAAGATGATAAAATTGTAATAACAACAAGCCAGAGGAGTTCTGTTGAGACAGAAAAAGATGACGTTACAAACATGGTCGTTAGTGTATTTAATCTTGCTAATGCAACAACAGAAACAACTGATGGATATCCAGGCTGGACTCCAAATCCCGATTCAGAAATAGTAGATTTAACAAAAAATATTTATGAAAAGTTATTTCAAAATAAACCCGAAGTATTAGCAATACATGCAGGACTAGAATGTGGATTAATTGGAGATAAATATCCAGGCATGGATATGATTTCTTTCGGCCCTACTATTAAAGGCGCACATTCTCCTGATGAGAGATTAGAAATTAAATCGGTTCAAAAATTTTGGGATTTACTTCTAGCCATTTTAAAGGATATACCGGAAGAAAATTAAGTTTTATTTTTTATTTAAAAAATAATTAAAATTTGAACATCATTTTTTTGTAGGATTTTTATGCTCATCCATTATCATAGCAGAAAGTATATTAAATTAATTGCTATAACTTTAGTAATTCTGTTTTTTACCCCTTATACGGTAAAAATTATTGATACTGTACATCATCATCATTATCGGTATCTTACAGAAGAGAATAATGTTATCAATTTTTCTAATCATTCAAATATTTGCCCCATTCCGGGTTTTCATTTTCACAGCTTTCTGTTTCAGAAAACTGTTCCATTTTTCAACGGATCACTTTTTGTTTATCAGATTTTATCGTTTTCTACATTAAATCCATTTTCTTCTAATTTTATTTTATCATTTTCCCTTCGCGGCCCGCCAAGACATTTTTTTGAGTTAACTTTAATTAATTCAATAAGGAAATTATTGGCAGAAACATATACATGTATTACTACATGTTAATTAAAATGATAAAATATATTTAATAATGAAGAATAAAATTATTCTTTTCTTTTTGCTGTTTCTTTTTATAAAAGTAAACGCACAAAATAGTATAAGTGGAACTATAACAGATAATAATACCGGTAACACATTACCGGGTGTAAATATAATTATCTCTGATTTAAATTCTGGAACGGTAAGCAATGTTAATGGATACTACATTTTAAATAACTTACCTAACGGGCAATTTTTTGTTACTTATTCATTTATCGGATACGAATCAGTTACAAAAAAAATTGTATTAAAAGGAGATACTCATCTTACCATAAATATTGCCATGAAGCCAATGATAGTTCAAAGTCAGGAGGTAGTGGTAACAGGCAGTTTTACAGGAACCCAGCATGAAAACACGGTACAGATTAGCACATTAAATTCAAAAAGCATAAATCAAACCGGAGCAATGTCGGTAATGGCCTCCCTAAAAAAAATTCCCGGTGTTAGTGTGGTTTCAAAAGGTCCCGGTGTTATGACGCCGGTAATTCAAGGATTATCATTAAGTAATATTTTGGTTTTGAATAAGGGTATTCCAATGGAAAATTTTCAATTTTCAATGGATCATCCATATTTAGTAAATGAATCAGGAATTAGCAGAATTGAGGTAATAAAAGGCCCGGCATCTTTAATGTATGGTTCAGGAGCTGTTGGTGGAGTAATTAATTTCATAGGAGAGCCTGCTGCCAGACCTGGTAAAATACAAGGCAATATTAACCTAAAATTATACAGCAATACACTAGGAACCAATTCAGATTTTGGAATTAAAGGAAACCACAATGGGTTTATATGGGGTATTGGCGCCGGAATAAATTCTCAGGAAGATTATATACAAGGAAATGGTAAGTTTGCCCCAAATACACGATTTAATGAAAACTCTGCAAGGGTAAATATTGGACTGTTAAAAAAGGTTGGCTCATTTCGTCTATATTACAATTATAATCGTGCAAAGCTCGGAATGGCTGTACCCCCTGCCCTATCAATAGTAACCGTAAGAGGAAGAAAAAATTCTGTCTGGTTTCAAAATTTAACTGACAATTTACTCATTTCAAAAAATAAACTTTTCCTTGGTAATTTTAAAATAAATGCAGATTTCTCCTATCAAAATAACAACAGAAGACTGGAAGGGTCATCTAAAACTCCTGTAATGGAATTAGTAAATATGACTTTGCAGACTTTTACGTACCGGGTAAAAGGAACCTATGAATTCTCATCCCAACTAAAATCTTTTTTAGGATTGCAAGGAATGGCTCAGAGTAATAAAAATTTTGAAGCCCCACAACATGTAATTCCCAATGCAAATCAAAACGATATTTCTATATTTAGCATGACGCGTTATCAATGGAAAAAAATATTAATTTTGGAAGGAGGGTTACGTTTTGACCATAGAAAAGTTGTTATTCCATCATTTATTTCGAAGGGAACAGGGTTAACTACGCAAAAAATAGTTAGGAATTTCAACAATCTAAGTGCCTCTGCTGGTGCCAACTTACATTTAAGTGAGAAATTATTATTTCGGTTAAATATTGCTTCTGCTTTTCGAAGTCCTAATATTGCCGAGCTAACTCAAAACGGAGTGCATGGTAACCGTTATGAGATAGGGAATTCAGATTTGAAGAATCAGCAGAACACTGAAGCAGACATGGGTTTTCATTTTCACAGCTTGCACTCAACCATAGATTTATCTGCATTTTACAACAACATTAATAATTTTATTTATCTCGCGCCTACAGGAACAACTTCCAGCGGAGGGTTTCCTGTTTACAAATATTTGCAAACACCTTCAGTTTTATATGGTGGACAAGCAGGTATTCATATTCATCCGCACCCTCTTAACTGGCTACACCTAATTTTAAATTACACTTATACATTAGGTAAAAAGCAGAATGGTGAATATTTACCGCTTATTCCCGCCAATAAAATTCACTCTGAAATAATGTTAAAAAAGGATGTTTGGAATAAGTTTCTAAATAGTTATTTCCGTATAAGTGTTGACCATACTTTTGCCCAGAATCATCCTTCCCAATTTGAAGAATCTGTACCTGGATATACCTTAACAGGAATTTCTGCCGGAACATCAGTCAAGATAAATAAAAACATAATCAGTATTAATCTTATTGGAAATAACATTTTCAATACAGTATATATGGATTATCTATCTACATTAAAGGAAGTTGGAATTTACAATATGGGCCGAAATATCACACTTTCGATAAGTTACTCTTTTTAAAAAAAGATAATTTTTTTATTATTATTAAAAATACCGGTTTTTATTATTGAATTAGAAATATAAAAGCCGGTATTTATTTTTTTTAAATAAAACAGAAATTACATAATAAATGTCAGCAATAAAATTATTATTTAAACGTAATCATTATAACATTTATATTTGTATAATAAAGTTATAAATCCGGTATAGAGCAACAGCAAATTAATAACTATTGAAAATAATGAAGTTTCATTTAATAAAACACCCTATTTTTCTTATTTCCATTTTTTTTATTCTTCTTTCATCATGTAAAAAAGAAGTAGGAATAAATTTAAATCCTGAAGCTAAATTAACATTTTCAACAGACACCATATTATTTGACACCGTTTTTACTTCACTTGGATCGGCTACAAAATGGTTGGTAATTCATAATTCATCAAATTTACCAATCAAGATATCAGATATTAGACTGGCAGGAGGAAAACAATCTCCATTTAGAATAAATGTTGATGGGGAACCTGTTTTTAACAAAAAAAATACCATTTTGGCCGGAAAGGATAGTTTGTATGTTTTTGCCAAAGTTACAATAGATCCAAATCAGAAAAACAATCCTTTTGTTGTGGAAGACAGCATTTTATTTACCACCAATAATAATGAGCAAACTGTAAAGTTAGTAGCATGGGGGCAGAATGCAAATTATATTCTTGCTGATCAATACAATCCCGGCTTTCCTCCTTATAAGATAGTAGCAGACAGCCTGCAGACAATTGAATGGAACAGTACAAAACCTTATGTTATATATGGTTATGCCGTTGTTAATTCATATGGAAAACTAATAATTTCACCCGGAAGCAAGATTTATTTTCATAAAAATTCAGGATTATGGATATATGCAAATGGGCAGTTAAATGCCAGCGGAACGGAAAAAAACAAAATCATTTTTCAAGGTGACCGGTTAGAGAATGATTACCAAGAAGTTCCGGGGCAATGGGATCGTATCTGGATTATGGAAGGGATTAATGGGAAAAATAATATTATTAAAAATGCCGTAATTAAGAATGGGTTTATTGGCATTCAGTCCGAATCTTTCTTTAATCCTACTAAAAACAAGCTGATACTGGAAAATGTGATAATAGAAAATATGGATGGAGCCGGCATATTAAGCCGTAACTATAATATAGAAGGAAAAAATATGGTTGTTGCTAATTGCGGAGGATATTGCCTTGCCCTTACCGGTGGTGGCAATTATCAATTTATCCAGTCAACAATTGCAAATTTCTGGTCTTTCTCAGTAAGAAATAATCCAGCTGTAATTCTTACAAATTTCATTAAAGACAATAACAATCAAACCATTCCTTATCCCTTGAATTTTAATTTGGGTAATAGTATTATATACGGATACAACGACAATGAATTTGGCACTCAAATGATTCCAGGGGCTGACTCCAATTATTTATTGGAGTATTGTTTAATAAAAACTAAATTAAAAATGACAAACCCCGGTTTTTTCAAAGAGATTATAAAAAATAAAGACCCTTTATTTAAGAACCAGGATTCATTAGATTTCAGGTTAGATAGCCTATCACCCGCAATTGGTGCCGGGAGTTATTTAATCAGCAGGCAAGCTCCAATAGATATTCTAGGTAATCCCAGAGGTCAAAAGCCCGATTTGGGAGCTTATCAATTTATCTTTAGAAAGCCTTAAAGAAAAGGTATTTATTGTTATTTTTGCACAGCATAATCTTTTAATAAATAGTCATAGCAAGATTTATGATAATAGGAATTGGTGGGGTAAGCAATGCGGGAAAAACAACACTTGCAAAACAATTAAAAGAACATTTAAGTAGCTTTTCTGTCAGTACTCTATGTCAGGATGATTTTCCTAATCCAATAGATAAAATTCCAAAAATCCGTAATCATGTTGACTGGGAGATTCCTGAATCCATTGATTTATCAGGATTTTATAAAAAAATGTTGTCAGATGACAAGGAATATGATATTGTTATTGCAGAGGGATTATTTGCTTTTTGCAACAAGAAATTTGTACAACATTATGATAAGAAGATTTTTATCACACTTACAAAAGATACTTTCCGGAAACGAAAACAGAAAGACTTAAGATGGGGAAAAGAACCGGAATGGTATATGGAACACATCTGGGAAAGTCATTTCCGTTGCGGCACTCTTACTTCATTTGATGAAAATACAATGATAATTTCAGGAGAAAACACTATTGATATAAATAAAATACTTTATTTTTTAAATCTTCCAAAAAGTACCTATCCCGAAACAAATGAAAATATTCCGATTCTTATAAATAAAATGAAACGTCCATGATTGAATAATTATTAAATCACATTAACCCTGTGAAATTTTTGCTGTTTCACAGGGCAAGGAAAATGATTATTCAATCATGTTAAATTCCATCTTACCAATGAAATATAAAATTATAAACACATGAAACCAACTTTCAAAGTTTTATATTATCTCGATCATAGGGATATAAGTTTAATAGAAGTAAAAAGGACTGATTTAAAAGGAGAAAAAGACAAGACTAAAATATACTTTTGGATATTGATAACAAAAGAAAATAATATGGTTAAACCCTTAACTTTTGTGTCAATAAACTCAGAATTAGAGAATGAGAAACGCGAATTTAAAGAAGGTAACCTGGAATTTAACAAACATTCAGGTAGATTCCGCTCAAAAGAAGGCTTGTTTAATTTGGTAGTTATAGCGCCAGAAAAAGTCCCTCCCATTCAGTTAAATGCTATAAACGACTACCTACTATAACTGTTTTAACCTCAGTTTATTTATTATTTTCCATAATTAATAAACATTGCTTTACTTTTTCATCTTCAGATAAATTTCCGTCCAGCCAATGTATTTTAATTCCTCTCTTCTCCATTCTGCGAAACCATGTCATTTGTCTTTTTGAAAATTGATGAATAGCGGTATTTAGTTTTTCAAACATTGCAGAATAGTCAATTTCCCTTGTAACATACTGTGTAACAAATCGATATTCTAAACCATAAAATAATAACTGCTGAGGTTGCAGTCCACTGTTTAGTAAACTTTCCACTTCTTCAATTAAGCCATTTTCCAGTCGTTCTTTTAACCTCATGGTAATACGTTTTTTCACTTCCTGGCGTTCAAGCTTTATTCCGATATTCAGTGATGAAAGCTCCGGAAATTTTTCATCATCCGGATGTTCTAAATCATACTTTTTAATTTCTATTGCACGTATACATCTGTTTTTATCGGATATATCTGTAACATTATGAACCGGGCCATAAGATTTCAATATTTCAGTTACCTCTTTTAATGTCTTTTCAGATAATAAAATCCTAAGGTTTTTATTTTCAGGAACTTTTTTCATTCGATAACCCATCAAAACAGATTCAATATACATTCCTGTACCACCGCACATTATAGGTTGTTTATTCCTTAAATTAATATCTTGAAACGCTTTCAGAAAATCATGCTGGAAGGAGTATACATTATATTCTGAACCAGGGTTAACAATATCGACCAGATGATATGGAATTACTTCTCCGTTAAAATTATATTCTTCAATATCCTTACCCGTACCAATATCCATATTTCGATATACCTGACGGGAATCAGCACTAATAATTTCACCATTAAACTGTTGTGCTAGTCGTACTGCAAATTTAGTTTTTCCTGTAGCCGTTGGTCCCAGTATAGTTATTAAATCAAACTTTTTCACATTCTTTTATTAATATACTTATTAAATTTTATCCTGCATCTTTGTTATATTGCAAAGATACTAAAGCTAAAAGTAATTGTACGTATGCATAATAAAAGACAATTACTTTTTTGTTCTGAATTTATATGGCTAAATTAAAATATTCACTTTGCTAAATTTACTTTATAGAAAATTATTAAAACAATAATTTAATATTTTAGCTGTTATATCTCTTAAAGGAAAAGAACACCAATTTATACTTTAATGAAGAACCATTACGTAGCAAAAAAATTAAAATGGCTAACAATTTTATTGTTTTTTTTAAGTAGTTATAATTTATTTAGTCAGGAGATGCCTGGTATAAGTTTTAGTAATTACAGTGGAATATCGGGAAGCATGACAAATCCGGCCTTCCTCACAGGATCAAAAGTTTATTTTGATGTTAACATTTTGGGGGGAGATATTTTTTTAAATAATACATTTGGATATATTCCAAAAGACAGTACCAATATATGGAAATTGTTACGAGGAGGAAGTTTACCAACGGGATTTGGTGCTTATGGCTATAACAGTTTTTATAAAATATATCCTTACAGGAAAACCTATAATTTCACTGCTATAAGTACTATAATGGGGCCATCAATTATGGTACAAAATAAGAAATCCGCATTTGGAACAGGAATTAGAATTAAAAATTTTGAATCTTCTTTTCATTTTCCGGGGAACTTCTTAAAAAATATTTATTATGATAAATCAGATTCTTTAAATAAAGATGAACTTTCAAAAAGTTTTGGTTTTAGCTCGCTAACATGGTATGAACTTCATTTTGATTATGCTTATGATTTTTATGAAAGGTATGGAAATAAGTGGACTATTGGAATTGAAGCAAAAATATTATTTGGGATTGAAGGGTTTTACTCATCTGTAAATAGATTAAAATACCACTGGATTAATAAAAATCAAATTAATATTGACACTTTAAGTACTAGTTTAGGCATTGCTTTACCAATAAATTATAATAATGCTAACAAAATAAACTTAAAACCACTGAGTAAGGGACATGGTTTAGGTTTTAACATAGGTATTCTATATACAAAAAATGAAAAACCGATAAAACAAAAAGGAGGAAAAGCACTATGCGCACAACCTTATGAAAATTATAAATACAGAATAGGTTTTTCCATATTAGATATTGGCATTATTAAATTTAATAAGACAGCACAGCTGCACCAGATTAACACAAGTAATAAAATAATTGACATAAATAATATTTATGGTGACTTCAGTACTGTTAATTCTACTATGAAAGTAATAAGCGAATTATTGCTTGGTGATTCTACTGCATCTTTGAAGGATACGGCATTCACAATGAGTTTACCAACAGCTATAAGCTTTCAATATGATTATCATTATAGAAAAAATATTTTTATCAGCGGATTTTGGATACATCCTTTAAGATTCCAGAATAAATCTATACGCAGACCTGCCCAATTGGCTATTATCCCACGTTACGATACAAGATTATTAGGAGTAAGTATTCCGGTTTCATTATACGATTATCATCAAATGAGATTAGGCCTGGCAATCAGAATTTACACTCTAACTATTGGTACAGATAAATTAGGAACATTGTTGGGAACATCTAACCTTTCAGGAATGGATTTCTACTTTAATCTTAAATTCAATTTTTTAAAAGGAACTTGCCTTACCTGGAAAAAGGGAGCCTGTAGCAAAAATAAAAAGAGAGCTCTGGATTTCCGACTCTTTAAATAAAACTCTTTCTTTTTATTGATTCTATTTCAAATAACTTATCTCTGATATAAGAAAGACTATTTAAAGAAAGGTTATCCAACCCTCTGTTCAACAAATCCAAAAGCATTTCCTCATTTAATTCTATATTTTCAATTTCTAAACATTCTTTTAACGATTGTTCATTTGCAGGCCCTTCCTGTTGACTTCTGTATCGCAGATATTGGAGAATTCTTAACCCATCAATATAATTATGGCAGGCTTTAACAAAATTCTTCCTGTCCTTATAATTCTTCCTGAATTTTTCCCATGGTAAACCACCTTTTATTTTTTTCATAATGAATTTATCCATAGGAGTATTTTTATCCTTTTCGTATAAATCAGAAAAACTTAAGAAAGTAGTTTTTATTTCATCAAAATACTTAATTGGGTAAACAGGGTAGCTATCCCAATTACCTGTATTTCCTTTTATCAATGCCGGGCCTGTTCCAAAATTAACTCTATCAGAAAACCTTGCAGAAGGATAAGCAACAGTATCAACAGTTAATCCAATCCTACCGTGTTTCACTAATTTCTGAAGAAAATAAAAATCCTCACCAGACTTTACCGGTGTTAATCCTCCAACTTTTTTATATGCCCAAACCGGAAAAGCCATAGCAGAACCCAATGCTGAAAATGCATATGGATTTTTTATCCTTAATAAATTTAAAAAATAGCAACGCATATAAATCTCATATCTCAATATTAATTTGTTTTTAATATCGTCTTCTCCCAAAGGATGATAATAAGAAATTGAAAGACCATATATATCCTTATTTATATAAAAATAATTTTTTACATTCAGCAAATAATCAGCTGGATAAATTGTATCTGCATCTATACTAACAATGAGATCAGTTTCGTGATTATTGTTTTCGGCAATCCAGTCCATTATAACTTTACGAGCCCAACCAACTCCGCCTTTTTTCTTTTTCCATCCTTTTTTTGGAGAAGACCTGTCAATAACATGAATATCGATATCTTTAAATTCATTTAAAAATTTCAGGCTTTTTTCATTATTAAGGCACACAACCTTTTTTGATTCATCTTTCCACCAATGATCATATTGGTTTATACATACAACCAGTTTAAAGTCTTTAAATTCCTGATTACTCAAATTTTTCAAAAGTCCGGGTAATTGCTCCCATTCATTTAAAACAGGTAATGCTATATAAACCATTATTATTAATTATAAATGCATGCAAAACTACTTTTTATTCTTACCAGCAGTTAAAAACACTTTAATTTTATTTGTATTTTTGAATTTGTTTTTAAATGGTCTAAATAAAATTATGCGTGCAAATTCAATAATACAAAAAATTCCTAATTATTTAAGGCAATTTATTGTAGAGCAGCATTATGAGAATTATACAGGACGTGACCATGCTGTATGGCGATATGTAATGCGCAGAAACAAAGCTTATTTACAAAAGCATGCACATAAATCATATATAGCCGGACTTAATAAAACAGGTATTTCGCTTTTTAAAATACCTTCCATTGAGGAAATGAATATCATATTAGGGAAAATAGGATGGGCAGCAGTATGTGTTGATGGCTTTATTCCTCCTGCCATGTTTATGCTTTTTCAGGCATATAAAGTGTTGGTTATTGCCTCAGACATAAGAAATATTGATCAAGTTGAATATACTCCTGCACCCGATATTATTCACGAAGCAGCAGGACATGCTCCCATAATAGCTGATGAAGAATACGCAAACTACCTTTTGCATTTTGGTAATATAGGTTCCAAAGCATTACCATCAAAAAAGGACCATGAACTATATGAGGCTATTCGCCATTTATCTATTCTAAAAGCTGACCCCAAATCTTCCGGCGCCGAAATAAGTAATGCTGAAGATTCAATTTCATTGCTTCAAAGAAATATGGGAATGCCTTCAGAGATGTCTTTAATACGTAATTTACATTGGTGGACAGTAGAATATGGTTTAATTGGAGATTTAAAAAATCCAAAAATTTACGGTGCCGGTTTACTTTCTTCTATTATGGAGAGCAAAGAAGCCCTTAGTCCGAAAGTAAAAAAAATACCTTATTCGCTCGATGCTATGGACTATGGATTTGATATCACCAAACCTCAGGAGCAATTATTTGTTACCCCTGATTTTAAACATTTAAATGAAGTTCTGGATGAGTTTTCAAACCAAATGGCACTAAAAACAGGAGGAATAGAAGGTATATTGAAAGCTATACAGTCAGGTGAAGTAAGCACCATTGAATATAGTTCCGGAATTCAGGTATCAGGAATATTTTCAGATGTAATTATTCACGATGGGCAAGCTGTTTATATCAATACCAATGGCCCAACAACATTAAATTATAAAGAGAAACTATTACCGGGTCATGATACTTCTCATCATAAAAGTGGTTTCGGTTCTCCTATAGGAAAAATAAAAGGGTGCCTAAAGCCTATAAGACATCTAACAGACTCAGAATTAAGGCAACTAGGAATACATAAGGGAAAATATTGTAAAATAGAATTAGAATCAGGGGTGATTATTGAAGGCTATTTGATAAAAACTACACGAAAGGATAACAAAATATTACTAATGAGTTTTAAAGATTGCCTTGTAAAACATAATGAAAAAATACTCTTCGAACCATCGTGGGGTATATATGATATGGCAGTTGGGGAAAAAATAACATCTGTTTTTTCCGGTCCGGCTCAAATAGATAATTATCCTTTACCCAATTACAATCCCACTGAAAAGACTCATACAATTAATTATAGTGATGAAGATTTAGAATTATTTTCTGTTTATGAGAAAATAAATTCATGGTTTTTTACTTCCCCTGCAACAAAAGAATTCCTTTCTTTATGGAATCACATTTATGTAAATTATCCAAATGAATGGTTATTAATAAATGAAATGTTAGAATTAACAAAAACCAATTCTCACCTTACTGATTTCAAGCAACAAATAGAATCACGCCTTAAAAAGACTTATTAAATTACGTTATTTAATAAAAGTCACTTGCTTTAAAACGCGTCTGTATATTATTATATTTTACTCTTAGGTTTTCTTTATACTTAAACTAACAATCCATTTAACCAATCCTATAATAATAAAGAAAACACTTAGATAAACAAAACTCCATTTAAGAAAAGTAGATATAGCAGCAATATCCACCCATACTTTATTCATTGCCGGATAAGACAAAAGGTCTATACGTAATAATATATTTTCAATGTAATCGAAAAAGGCTGCAATAAATGGAAGATATACTAATTTAACCAATTTGGTTTTTTTCAATTGGATATATAACAGGCTTCCTAATAATAAAGAATATATTATCGGATAAAACATATCTACCCACTGCAGCTTTAAATATACCTCTTTACCCACCACACCATAAGAATGGAAAATATTGGAAAGTTGCTTGAACGAATAAAAGAAAAGAGCATCAGGAATACCTTTACCTCCAGAAATTTGATTAATTTTTTCAACACTAAATGGAAACAATCCATTGAAAGCAAAAAGAAAAAATACTTCAAGTGCAATTAATAAAATAATGCCTGTCCATGATGATGTCTTTCTAAAAATATTATCACAGCAAATTTTACCCGACTTCATAATTTTATTTTTTAATAAAAAACTAAAGTACAAAAGATTAATAAAAAAGAACGTATTGCAGAGAAAAATCATTAAAAGCTTTTATATATTTGAAGAAAGATTCATTTATGCATTTGAATGGAGATAAGGAACTACAGATTTTAAAAGACAAGCAATATTATAAGTTCAGTCTATACGGTTTTTTTAAGAACTTACGATTTTATGAATCTTTCTTAATATTATTCTTTTTGAGTAAGGGAATTGATTATATAAAAATAGGGTTATTATATTCTATTAGAGAAATTACTGTTGCTATTCTGGAAATACCAAGCGGATTAATTGCAGACGCACTTGGAAGAAAAAAAACCCTAATCATTTCCTTTTTATTTTATATGATTTCCTTTACTATATTTTATTTTTCCAATCATTATGGCTTAATGGCAATAGCTATGATATTTTATGCTATTGGGGATGCTTTTAGAACCGGTGTTCATAAGTCAATGATTTTTCATTATTTAAAAATAAAAGGACTGGGAAAGCAGAAAGCTGCATATTACGGACATACACGTTCCTGGTCGCAAATCGGATCAGCATTATCCGCCTTAATTGCAGGATTACTTGTATATTATACAGACAGTTATAAAATAATATTTATAGCATCTATAATTCCGTATTTATTCGATATGATATTGATAGCCTCTTATCCTGAATTTTTAAATGGAAACATTAAACACTTGAAAAAGACAAATTTATCATCAAAGTTCAAATTAATATTTCACGCTTTTTATCTTAGTTTCAAACAATTACATTTTTTAAAATCAATAACAAATTTATCTTTACATACCGGATATTATAAAGCTATAAAGGACTACATTCAACCTTTAATGATGGGATTTGCTCTTTCAATACCATGGCTTACAAACATGGAGGACAAAAAGAAAACAGCAATTATTGTCGGTGTTTTTTACTTTTTTATTTATTTAGCTACATCTTTCACTTCCCGACATGCAGGGGAGTTTAAAAGTTATTTCAAACGCTTTACAACTCCATTAAATATTACATTAATTACAGGTTTTATGAGTGGGATATTTAGTGGAATATTTTATAATAATCACTGGTTTTTGCTTTCTATCTTTACATTTATAATTATTTTACTTTTGGAAAATTTAAGAAAACCTATTGGAATAGCATATGTGGCAAACCAGTCAAATGATAATGCTATGGCAACAATACTTTCTGTACAATCACAATATCAGTCTCTTTTCACAGCAATTATTGCTCCTATAATAGGTTTTGCGGCACAGTTTTTTGGTGTAGGAATAGGTATATCAATTGCAACAATATTTTTATTACTGTTTTTTCCATTATATTATTTAAAAGAAAAAAAAGATAAATTTTTTAAATAAGTATCTACTATATTATTTATATCTTTGAATCATAATGTATAGTAGAAATTAATTATCAATATAAAAAAGAAATGAAAAAATTAGCCCTTGCATTAGGAGGAGGAAGTGCCAGAGGATTGGCCCATATAGGTTTTTTAAAAGTTATTGAAAAAAATGAAATTCCAATTAGCAGGATAGCAGGATGCAGTATGGGAGCAATGGTAGGAGGAGCTTATTGTTTATATCAAAACATAAAAGATGTCGAAAAATTAAGTAACAATTTTATAAATAATCCCTTTTTCAAAGAATTTAATTTTGATGATTTTGCGTCCATTGACAAAAAGCCTAAAAACTGGAAAGAAAAGGTTCGTATAGCAATGGGAAGGGTAAAGATAGGTTTGGAGTTATTTAAAACATTAGGTAATCCCAGTATCTTTGATGAAGAAACAATGGAAAAAATATATAATACATATCCTGATGTTATGGTTGAAGATTTAGGAATCCCGTTTTATGCAACCTCTAATGACATACAAACAGGGGAAGAAGTTATTTTAAATGAAGGAAGCTTATTAAAAATAATAAGAGCAAGTTCAGCCTTACCGGGATATTTCCCTCCTGTTAAAATAAAAAATCATTTATTAGTAGATGGAGGAGTATCAAATTTAGTTCCTACTAATGTTTTTGAAAAAAATCATAACGAAATAATTGTAGGAGTTGATGTTAGTCAACCAATAAAACGGAATACCAAATTAAATAGTGGTATTGAAATTATGCAACAAGCCGAATCAATAAGAGAATACCACCTTGCACAACTTAAAATGTCGAATGCTGATAAAATAGTTTCATGCAAAATGAATGGCTATTCATGGGCTGACTTTGGTAAATCAAAAGAAATAATTGCTGCTGGAGAAAAAGCAGGAAGGGAATTTGTAAAATGGTACAATCAAAATCACCGGTAAAAAATCTAACTAAAAAAAACTTCATTAAATCCTAACAAAAATACTTTTTCTGTTGCACGGGTAAAAGCTGTGTATAACCATCTTAAATAATCAACTTCCAAAGGTTTTTCGGGGTTTATGTATCCTTGAGTTATAAATACCACAGGCCATTGGCCCCCTTGTGTTTTATGGCAGGTCATAGCATAAGCATATTTTATTTGTAGTGCATTAAAATACGGATCCTTACGAATAGCAGCCATTCTTTTACGTTTATTTGGAATATATTGATAATCAGCTTCAATCTGTATGAAAAGATTTTTTTGGTCTTCTTCTGAAAGTGAAGCCCCCGAAGCATCAAGCGAGTTTAATAGAATTTTTACCGTTATTTCTTTTTCTTCAGGATAATCAAGCATAACTACTTCCGCATCTGCAAACTCAAATCCATATAATTCCTCTAAATAATTAACTCTTCTTATTTCAATCATATCACCATTAGCAATAAAACCGGCTTTTGATTCGGCACTTAACCAAAAATAATTGTTTTTAACTACCATCAATTTATCTCCGGCCTCCAAACGAGATTCTTTTTGCTGGATAAAATTACGTATTTGATGATTAAATAAATTTGCATCTTTATTACTTCTTGTAATAACAATTCCCTGAATTCCATTTTGTTCAGAAAAATATGACTGCATCAGGTCTTCCAACATGTATGAATCCTCAACAACCTCAACATCATGAGAAAAATTGTTTTTATAAAAAAATGGAAATGATATATCAACTATTTCAATCTTTTCTCGTATATCCGTAGCTGTTTTAAGAATACCTGAATTCATAGATTGCCTCATCACCTCTCTCATTTCGAAAGAAAAAGCAGTAACCTGATAACTCATCTTAAGATATTCCAGATTAAGAGCCGGACTAATATTAAGACCTACAGGTGGTAATTGAGCAGTATCGCCAACAAGTAAAAGTTTATTTCCGGAATTTGAAAATACAAATTGCATTAAATCATCTAAAAGGTTATTGTTTCCAAAACCTGTATCTAATCCGGAATCATTAATCATGGAAGCTTCATCAACAACAAAAACAGTATTATTCATATTATTTTTTGCCAGAATCATTTTTCTGTTTCCGTTAGAATCCTTAATATTAATGTAAATACTCCGGTGAATTGTACCGGCATTAAAACCGGTATATTGACTTAATACTTTTGCAGCGCGTCCGGTAGGAGCCATTAAAACAAACCTTTTTGAATTTAGCTGAAGGTAATTTACAAAAGCACTGACTAATGAAGTTTTTCCTGTTCCGGCATACCCTTTTAGAATATAAAGAGGATTTATTTTTTCAGTATTCCCAAAAGCAACCAGATGTTCTATAACAGAATCCTGATCAGATGTAGGAACAAATTTCAAAAACGACTTTAGTAATTTTTTTTCATTTTGAATATCCATAAAGTATAATTAAAATGGATAACCTATTCCGAAATTGCCAATAAAATCATGTAACTGCAAATATGGTAATCTCCACCTTTGACCTCTTGGGTAAGCAGGATTTACAAAAGGTGCTGCTACATCAAAACGAAGAACAAAATAACTGAAATCTAATCTTATGCCAAATCCAGCATCAACAGCCATTTGTCTTAAAAAAGAATTCCATTTAAATTTACCATTAGGATATACAGATGAAATATTATAATTCCATATATTACCAGAATCTATAAATAAAGCACCTTTGATAAAATTATATACAGGAAACCTCCATTCAACATTTCCTTCTAATTTAATATCGCCTACGCGTTCGTAAGCACTAGTTCCGGTATATCCTCCCGGGCCCAGCATCCGAAAATGCCAACCTCGCATACCGTTTGCCCCGCCTGCATAAAAACCCTTTTCATAAGGTATCTCTGAAGAATTTCCAAAAGGAATAGCTAGCCCAACCAATGCACGGAAAACTAACATGTTGCTTGCATTATCAAAATGAATATAATGCCTAAAATCTCCATCAAAGCGAATATATTGGGAGTATCTTACTCCAAATAAAGAATAAAAGCCACCTGGAATCCTTTTACCACCGAACCAATGGTTTAAAGCATCTAATAAATTACCCGAACTTTCTAAATCAAGGCGAAAATAATTAAAATTACCTATTTTATTAATTTGCTGATTATTAAATATAAAGCTGTATTTTAAGCCAAAAATAAAATGGTTTGAATATTGCTCTTTTAAGGCAATATTTGTTTCTTTGGATAATATAGAATCGAAAACCGGGCTAGGATTAACTTTAACATAGTTAATATTTAATGGAGTTAAAATGTGATGAATATATACACTTTGATCCCAAAGGTATCCTAAGTCTGCATTAGTAATACTTCTGGAATAATAGGGACGTAATTGATAGTTATACCCAATATCAACACTTGTTTGAGAATTTCCTTTTAGAGATAATCCCCGGAAAGGGAAAAGAACCATAGGGAAATATAATGAGGAATTAATTCCCGTTTCAAATGTATTAAATAAATTATTTTTTGAACTTGGAAGTGTTCCTGATGCTATTTGCTTTTGAGCCTCAAAACCACCATTTAAACTTATATTAAAAACCTCTCCCCTCTTGAAAATATTTCTGTTGGTAATTGATAAAGCCCCGTTAACACCAAGGTTCCCACTGGAATTAGTGCCTACAACCTCAACAGAAAAAGTATTCAGCTTACCCGTTTGCATAATTATTTTTGCATTTATAACTCCGGTTAAGCCGGATGATTGATTAGCTGTTCCGGTAGTATCAAAATTAATATTAACGCTCCTCAACAATCTGTATTTAAACAAATTGTCATACGTTTGCTTTACTCTAATGTCAGAATATGGTTGGTCAGGTAATATACGGATAGCATGATAAAAGGTACCTTTTCCAAAACGCCTTTTTGGTCCGTAAATATAATAATACAAAAACTTCTTTTTTGCTCTTCCTAATTTAACAAACTGTCTTACAGTATCATACTTTTGTATTTTCAACGGTGAGTAGTTGGGAATAACAAACACTTTATTAATAAAATATCTAATATGAGGATAATTATTAAAAAGACCGGGGTGATTAATATCAGGAACCTCACGAGCTTTTAAAACAACTTTTATGTTAACCCTATAATCTCTAAAATTAGTATCTGCTACAAACTGCACAAAATTTCTGGTAAAGTAATAATAGCCATTATTTCTAAGATAATCAGTAATTTTACCTCTCAAATTATCAAGCTTATATGCATTAAATATCTGTCCCTCTCTCAAATAGGAACTCAATTTAAATTTTTTCATATAAGGTCTCAAGGTAGTATCCTGAAAAAGATAGCTAACAGTATCTATTATATATGGTTTCCCCGGATATATTTTATAATCAACATCTGTAATAAAATTATGATTAATGACCTTATACTGAATACGGCTTTTAAAGAAACCCAAATCATGAAGATATATTTTTAAACTCCTGACATTAGTTTCGGGTTCTCCAGAGAAAAAATATACCGGTTTTTCACTAAACTTTTTATTTAATAGTTTCCCAAGCCATGTTTTATTATGCTTATAATAAAAATATGACCAAAGATTAAATCTTGTAAAAAGAAACTTTTTATTTGGTTTAGGATGTATAAATTTTTTTAGATCACCGGCAGTTAAGAGTTTAGGATATTGATTATTTTTAATTTCAACGATACTTTTACCTACAAGATGCTCATTTTTAGGAATATATTTTTTAACAGAACAAGCTGATAATCCCATCAGGATAAAAGCTGATACACCTATTACTAAAGTAAAATATTTTTTAATCAATTTATTAATCCTATTTTGGCAAATTTATGAAAAGAAAGGATAATAATTCAATCATTTTTTTTTGATTTATAAATATTTTTTATTGGAAAAATAAAATAAGATTGTATCTTTGCACTCTCAATTTTTGAGAAGGATATAAAGGGAGCTTAGCTCAGCTGGTTCAGAGCACCTGCCTTACAAGCAGGGGGTCACTGGTTCGAATCCAGTAGTTCCCACAAAAAAGGATTGTTTCATTTTGAAACGATCCTTTTTTTATTTTAACTGCTATATTATACTTATCTTTTGACATTATAAAATGTCGATCTTTACACAACTAATCACATCAATAAAGATGAATAAAAGGAAAAGAAATTGGATAACAATCCTAGCCTTATTAATTATAAGCACTTACAATATTAATGCACATAACAATACAACTATGAAAAAAACCGGAAACCTTGAAGTTGCCACACTGGCAGGTGGTTGTTATTGGTGTATGGATGCACCGTTTGAAAAGACACCCGGAGTAATTAAGGTAATTTCCGGTTTTGCCGGAGGCCATATAAAGAACCCTACTTACCAAGAAGTAGCTACAGGTAAAACCGGAGCAGTGGAAGCTGTTCAAATAACCTTTAACCCAACTGTAATTAGTTTTTCTGAAATCCTAAATATTTTCTGGCGGCAATTTAACCCAACAGATGCCGGCGGATCATTTTACGACAGAGGTTCCCAATATAAATCGGTTATCTTTTATCATAATAAGACACAAAAAGATTTGGCAGAACTTTCCAAGACAAAGTTGGAACTTTCAGGTAAGTTCAGCAAGCCAATCGTAACCAAGATTGAAAAATTCACCACTTTTTACCCGGCATCGAGCGACCAGCAACATTACTACAAGAAGAATCCCATTCATTACGACCAATACAGAAAAGCTTCGGGTAGGGATCAGTATATCCAAAAAGTTTGGGAAAACGATGCGAAAACCTACAAAAAACCAAAACAGGAAATATTAAAAAAGAAACTTACTCCACTTCAATACCAGGTAACTCAAAACAATGCTACGGAAAGGCCTTTCAAGAATGATTACTGGAACAACAAACAGGAAGGAATTTATGTAGATGTTGTCACCGGAGAACCGTTATTCAGTTCCAACGATAAATTTGACTCTGACTGTGGCTGGCCCAGTTTTACTCGTCCTCTCAATCCTGGTGAACTGATAAAAAAAGAAGATTCATCTTTTGGAATGCATCGTGTTGAAGTAAGAAGTAAAATAGGAAACTCTCACTTGGGACATGTTTTTGACGACGGTCCCGGACCCGACCATTTGCGTTATTGTATAAACTCTGCATCAGTTAAATTTATTCCGGTTCAGGATATGAAAAAAGAAGGATATGGAGCTTACCTCTATTTGTTTAAAGGCAAGAAAAAAGGGAACGCAAACTAATTATGTCTTGACAATCAATTTACCTAAATTTTGCTATCAAAAAAAACGATAAAAGCCTGCGGAGTATCTTTAAATCTTTCAACAACGGTTTCTTTGCAGATATATTGTTACCTGTACAATCCTTATCTGCCTTCTATATATTTCTTAAAACAACTAAACAAAGATTAAACAATAAAACTTCAATTAATAAAAAAATATAAAATTCCCGGTATCCAGAAGGCAATATCACCCAAATATCTGTATAAATTTTTATTCCCGGAGTTGCCGTTTGATTTAATATTAAAAATAAAAAGTATCAATCCTAAAACTGCCAAGATAAGGTAAGCTGCTCTATAATTTGGAGCCTTTAGGAAAGTAAAAATAATAAGAGATATTGCAATAGAAAAAATCAAAAGGCTATTTACAAATTTCTCCGTATTTTGTTTTCCAAAATAAATACTAAAACTTTTGAACTTTTCCTTTTTATCGACATCGTAGTCATATATACTAGCTATCAGTCCTTCTGAAACAGCATAGATAAATAAAATAGTTATAATCATCAATACAGTTACAGGAGGAATATTATCATATTTTTCCAGCGGAATAAGCCAAATTCCACCAATATAAATTGCAGCGACCAACATTTCTTTAAAAAAGTAGAAAAACTTCTTATTTCCTAAAAAATGGATTAGGAGTAAATAAAGACAAACAATAAAGATTAAAGTTAACCCTGAAAAAAATATTACAGATGAGAAATACAAATAGCTAATCAAAAAAACTATAATAGAAAATAAAAATACTAAACTTAATAATAAGTTTTTATGTTTAACATGAATTTTGCGTCTAAACAAAAAGGCATTCTTTTTAAGTGAAAAACCATCTACCAAATGATCAGAAGTATAAACAATCCAAACAGCACCAGCTAAAATAAGCAGCCATAAGATATCGATAGGAATCTCTAGCACTTTGCATGCAAATAACCCCATTGAAACAGCTCCTATAACAACATCAAAGCTATATGCGGAAAAAAATTTCCAAAGCTTGTAAAAATTAATCATAATAATAAAAAAAGGAGATGGTAATTACACCCATCTCCTCCTAAAAATAACTTAAATTAAAACATCCTAATAAAACTCTTCTATATCTTTAAGTTCAATCGATTCTTCCAGGTATGGATGATTTCTTGGTATTAAAGGATACTTGGATAATGCATGAAGGACAACCACCAAAAATAAGCCGGCAAAACCAACAAAAGATCCTATTTCAATAAATCCTATTGACGGATGTTCCACAGTTCCCGGGAAAATAGCATTATACAATTCAATCCACTGTCCAATAATTAAAACTCCCACGGTAATCAATAAAGCTGTAGCATTTTTTGCAAGTCTGTTCCACATCAAGAATATAAAAGGAAAGAACCAGTTAATAAAAATTTCAAGATAAAATAAAGTAGTAAAGCCTTCCTCTCTCCGGGTAAAATAATAAACAGTCTCTTCAGGAATATTACCATACCAAATGAGTAAATATTGCATAAACCACATATATCCCCACATAATACTTAACATAAACAAGTATTTAGAAAAATCATGACGATGCCCTTCATTTAAGAAAGGGAAATACCCATAGTGATTTGCAATAAGGACAAAAGCTAAGATTATGCTCGTTCCATGATAGAAAGCGGAGACAAAATATTTTACAGAAAATATGGTGCTAAACCAGTGTGCATCCAGAGATTCGAGCCAATCTATAGGGAAAAAGATAAAAGAAAGTCCTAATACAAAAATAAAAACCTTAGAGGTAAATTCAATTTTAGTAAAGGAAAGATTACCACCTTCAACATCTTCTTTTAAGGATAGTTTTCTCATTCTCAAGGCGAGGAATATCAACAATCCAAATATAACAGCGGTTCTCACAATTAAGAATCCAATGTTCAAATATGGAGCTTTATGGGCAAGAATCGGATCTGAAGCCACAGCAGCACTATGCGACCAATGATAGAGGGAATGCAACCCGAAAAACAAACCTACCCATAATATTAAAGCATAAACAAGGTAAGTACCCATAGCCTGAGGTATTCTCAAAAAAGGAGAAGACCAACCTGACTGTGTAATATACTGAAGTGCCATCCAAAATAATGCTCCAAGTGAAATTGAAATAAAATAAAAATTATTTAATAAATAGTTAGCCCATGTCCTTTCAGCCTGATGAGTAGCAAATCCATATATAAAAGCAGCTAAACCAATAGCTATAAACAAAAAAAGAATAGCTTTAAAAGTTTTATTTATCTGAAGTTTATAATCCATGATATATTTTTTTTGAACCTTTCAATTATTTTACTAATTCTCTCAGATAGTTTACAATTTTCCAACGATTTTCAGGTGTAACCTGAACCCCATGAGGCCCCATCAAACCGGAAATAGACCCTTCAGTAATGATAAAAAACAAAGAACCATCTGGCATATTCTGAACGTAAGGACTTGTCAAATCTCTGGGTTTTGCCGGAAATAAGCCAGCTGTATATAAATGCCCATCGCCTTTACCGGCAACACCGTGACAGTCCATACAAAAAATCTGATATTCCTTTTTCCCTTCGCTTAAGGTCAAAGCATTAACAGGAACAGGATTTTTTAGTTCTATTCCGGCTTTAGCCTGATCAGCAACTTTTTCAGCAATATTTTTTGGCGCAAAAGGGAAATAATTCTCTCCTCTTGACACACTACCTGCGGGAGCAGGCTGATCGGTTTGGCCATTTGGCAAAATAGGATTTGGACTATAAGCTTTATAAAACTTTGTATAGTACATATCAAAATGACCCATATAAGCATACCCGGGATTGTTTCTACTTTCTACACAAGAGGTAAAAAATAAACCGGAAATAAAAACAGACAATATAAAGAGTTTACTTTTCATCATTACAATTTTTAATATTCATTAACCTCATCAGCACCATTATCCTTCAGTAGTTTTTCCAATTCTGATTCTGAAATATTACCCATATCTTTTCTGTCGATAACTATAATAAATTTATCATCGGTAGCTCTGGTATCAGGCATTTTAGATTTAACGCCTGGCCATAAATTCTCGCGAAACTGGAGTGTTAATAATGTAAAAACCACCCCGAACAAAATAGTTAAAACAAACATAATAACAATAAAAGATAATGAATTATGAGGTTTCCCACCAAATGTTAGTGGGTAATTTATAACAGAAGTCCAGTATAAAAATGCGAAAACAGAAATGGTTCCAATAGCACCATAAATAAAAGTAAGGTATGGAATCCTGGTCTTCATTTTTAATAATTCCCAAACTTCTTCTATAGGAAATGGAGAATATACATCCTTAACTTTCACATTATTTTTGATCAGACTTTCAACAGCATGTGTCATATCATCCGGATCATTAAAAACGCCCAAAATTTGACTTGGCTTTTCCATTAGCGTATATTTTTATAATTATTTTTTATTTTTTTTCTTTGCTTTTAATACATCACGAAAGTCAGGTTTATCATGAGCTCCTGTTTCTTTCAAAATTCCTTTCAGTTCACTAATAGCCATCATTGGGAGGAATTTCATAAACATCAATATTCCTAAAATAAAAAAACCAATAGTCCCGACAAACACAGCAATTTCAGTAACTGAAGGAGAGTAAGAATGCCAGGTTGCCGGTAAGAATGTTTTTGATAATGAAGTAACCACAATAACGTATCTTTCATACCACATACCTATATTAATAAGAATACTAATAATAAATACAACTGTAATATTGGAACGAATTTTTTTAAACCAAAATAATTGCGGAACAATAGCATTAAAAGCAACCATTGCCCAATATTCAAAAGCATAAGGTCCCGTAGCCCTGTTATGGAAAAAGATATACATTTCATATGGGTTATCCGAATACCATGCTACAAATATTTCAATAATATAAGCAACCCCCATAATTAACGATACAAAAGTTAATACCCTGGCAATGGCATCTAAATGTCCTTTTGTAACATATTGTTCATAATGAAATACTTTCCTAACAATGATCATTAAAGTCATTACCATTGCAAAACCAGAGAAAATAGCTCCTACAACAAAAAACGGAGGAAATATAGTTGAGTGCCACCCCGGGAGAACGCCGGCGGCAAAATCGGTTGCAACAATAGAATGCACAGAAACAACAAGTGGTGCTGCCAGGCCTCCCATCAATAACGCTGCAGATTCAAAACGCAGCCAGCCTCTTGCAGATCCCACCCAGCCAAAGCTTAATATACCGTAAACTTTTTTCTTAATCTTTGAGACAGTACGTTCTCTAATAGTGGCGAAATCAGGAATCATTCCAATGTACCAAAACACAAACGAAGCTGTTAAATAGGTTGAGATAGCCATAACATCCCAAAATAATGGTGAGTTAAAATTATCCCAAAGTGGACCCCTGGTATTTGGATAAGGAAATATAAAAAAACCATCCCAAATACGTCCCATATGAATCAAAGGAAACATACCGGCAGCAGCCACGGCAAAAATCGTCATAGCCTCTGCAGCCCTGTTAATAGATGTTCTCCATTTTTGATGTAAAACAAGTAAAAAAATGGAAAATGCAGTTCCGGCATGTCCGATACCTATCCACCAAACAAAATTAATGATAGCCCATCCCCAGGAAACGCTGTTATTATTACCCCAAGTACCAATACCATTTACAATGGTGTTATAAAATCCCCAAACTCCCCATACCAGCATTGCGCTGGCAACAAAGGAAGCTACCCACCACCATACAGGTGTTTTATCAATTAACATTGGGCGGGTAACATCACTACTAATATCAGCATATGTTTTGTCACCTTCAATTAAAACGCCCCTTATTTTTGCATTATACATAATTAAGCTCTTTTATTCTGTTAAGCATTAATATTTCTAACTTTTGTCAAATAACTGGTAGTTGGAACAGTATGTAACGATTCAAGTAAATGATACATTCTTTCTGTATCATTAGTTTTATTAACCTTACTATTTTTTTCCAATAAGTTACCAAACTGAATAGCATCAGTAGGACAACTTTGCTGACAAGCTGTTTTTACTTCGCCATCTTTAAGCTCCCTATCATCAGCTTTAGCGGTAAGTTTCTTCTCTTGAATTCTTTGAACACAATAAGTACATTTTTCTACAACCCCTCTCTGACGAACAGTAACGTCCGGATTAAGAACTAATTTACCCAATTCTGAATTTAAATTATAATCAAAACTGTTATTATTCACATATTCATACCAATTAAATCTTCTAACTTTATATGGACAGTTATTCATGCAATAACGTGTTCCTATGCAGCGGTTATATGCAACTTGACTCAAGCCCTCTTCACTATGAGTAAGAGCGCCAACAGGACATACATTCTCACAAGGAGCATTATCGCATTGCTGACACATAACCGGCATTCTGAACACGGCAGGATTTTCAGCCATATCAGAATAATACCTGTCAACTCTTAGCCAGTGCATAATTCTGCCGTTCTTTACTTGTTCTTTTCCTACTACAGCTACATTATTTTCTGCCTGACAAGAAACAATGCAGTTATTACATCCGGTACAACTATTTAAATCGATAGACATTCCCCATCTAAAACCAGCAAATTCAGGTTTAGGATAAAGGCTAAGGTCTTCATTTTTAATAAACTCCTGATGCATTTCGTTTCCGGAAGCCGGATCTTTACGATAAGAAGATAAATCTGTTTCTCTTACTATAGGCCTACCTTCCATAACATGGTGAGTCTGAGTTAATGCAAGGGAATAGGTTTTGTCAGTTTTTAATATATTTATATTAGTTCCATTAAGATTTTTTCTTCCTGAGGTTATATTACTTAGTTCATAAACATTTTTTCCAATTCCATTACCTACTTTTCCGGCGGAATGATGACCATAACCGACAGCAATACCAATTGTACCTGGGGTTTGTCCCGGTTGAAGCAATACAGGAAGTTCTACCTTACCGTTAACTTTAACAACATCTTCTTGTTTTAATCCCATTTCTTTTGCCTGAGATAAAGAAATGGTAACATAATTATCCCAGGTTGCTGTTGTAACAGGATCAGGAAGTTCCTGTAACCATGGGTTATTAGCATATCTCCCTGAACCCATAGAAACACTTTCATATAAAGCTAATTCAATACTACTTTTCTGAGGCTTATCTGCGCTTAATTTAGTAACTTTAAATTTAAAATTTTTATTCACTTTTTCTGAAAGGCGATAAACACCATTCTGTTTTGTACTAAACCAGAATTTATCAAAACTTGAATATTCTTTCTGTCTTTTGAAAAAGTTTGATTTCCAATTATTTTCAAGGTAATCTGAAAATTTTATATCTTCTCCCATCCATGACAATAAACTATCTTGGGCTTGCCTTGTATTAAAAATAGGTCTTATAGTAGGCTGAACTACTGACAGATAACCGGCAACAGGTTCAGCATCGTTCCATGATTCCAGATAATTATTATCGGGACAAACATAATCACAAAGCTTAGACGTTTCATCCAATATTGGAGAAAAAGATATCTTTAAATCGAGATTTTTTATCGATTTGGCAAACATATCTGCATGAACACAATCATAAACAGGATTTACATTATAAAAAATAATACCGGATGCTTTACCTGATTCCATACTACTAATAGCAGCCATCATATCCTTTTCATCACCCTGTTTTAAATTTATTGGTTTAGACAAGTCAATTGTTTTACCATAATTCCCCAATAAATTATTAATGGCATTTACAATTAATTGAATTTTTAAATCATTAGTACCTGAAACAACCAAAGATTTTCCTTTGGAATTAAGCAGGTCATTGGCAACTTTATCAACTTTAATATCTACTTTGGGTGCGGAGTAAGAAACAGAATTTAATTTTTCAGAAAGGACATTGTACAGTTTAAGTAAAACAGCACTTTCTTCAGAAGGCCTGATCTGATATCTATAATCTGCATTTGAACCTGTCATCGACATGTTAGTTTCAAACTGATAGAAACGAGACATGTTATTCTGAGATTTTGATAACTTTCTTCTTTTGGAGAATTGTTTTGAAAAAGTAACAGGTAATAACCAAGTGCCAAGAAAATCAGCATTAAAACCGACAATCACATCAGCTTTATCAAAGTTATAAAAAGGAATTATAGCTTTATTAAAATTCTTTTTATTAGCTTCTCGAATAGAAGACATAGGAACTGAATCATACTGGAGCCATTTTACATTAGGAAATTTCTGAATAAATTCACCAATTAATTTTGTGGTTGTTGGACTTATAATAGTAGAAGTCATAAATATAACCTCTTTACCCATATCTTTAAAACCATTTAGTTTCTTGGTAACTTCTTTATCTAAAGACTTCCAATCAGTTTTTTCACTATTTTTTAATGGGTTTTTTAGTCTAGCATCATCATACAAATTTAAAACTGAGGCCTGAACTCTGGCAGTGGTACCGCTCTGGGACAAAGGACAAAGTTCATTTCCTTCAATTTTTATGGGCCTGCTTTCCCTTGTTTTAACTAACACACTACAAAATTCGTCTCCGTCAAAAAAAGTAGAAGCATAAAAATTAGGCACTCCCGGAATTAAATCTTTAGGCCTGTTTAATAAAGGGATAGCTTTTCGCACGGGCATTTGGCAACTTGATACCAGTGCAACTGCACTCACAGAAAAGCCCATCATTTTCAAAAAATCACGCCTACTTGATTTCCCTTTTAATTCAGACTCATCCAAACCTTTAATTGCAAATTCCGGAGTCTTTTCATTACTAGCGACTCCTTCTTTTTGAATTTCTTTATAATTTTCAATACTTTGCCAATATATCTTTTCCATAATATTTAGAAATGGAATTATTTTAATAAATTTCTTTTATTTTAATAATGACAGCTTGCACAATCAGCACCACCAATCATTTTTACTGTTACATCCTTTATTTTACCAGATTTTAAATCTTCATGGAGCTTTTTGTACTGGCCATAAAATTTATTATTGGTAAACTGGACTTTATGAGTTCTATGACAATCTAAACACCAACCCATACTTAAAGTTTTTACCTGAGCTACAACATCCATTTGGGCAACATCTCCATGACATTCTTTACAGTCAAGTTTTCCAACTTTTACGTGTTGTTTATGATTAAAATAAACAAAATCAGGCAAGTTATGAACTTGTACCCATTTGATAGGTTTATTATTTTTAATTGCAGCGTAAATCTTGTTAATCTCTTTTTTGCCAGTACGTTTTCCTTCTTTAACTTGTGTATGACAATTCATACAAACGGATGCCGGAGGAATTCCTGCGTGCATACTTCTATCTGCAGTAAAATGACAATACTGGCAATCTATTTTATTTTGACCTGCATGTACTTTATGAGAAAACCAAATAGGCTGATCAGGTTGGTAATATTGTTGTCTTCCTAATCTGGTTGCATACGTGTATGTCCATTCACCAAGTATCCACAAAGCTGCAAGCAATATAACATAATGAACCCACTTTGCTTTAAGATAATGTGTAAAAATCAAATCTATTAGTACAATAATAAGCAAGAACCCCATTACTATGGCAGCAATAGAAAGATTCTCCAGACCTTCTTGCTGATTTTTAATAAATATTTCTGTTTCATCCAAAACAGGACCACTGCTTTCTACAATTTTAGTAGTACTATGCGAAGAAACAGTTGTTGCCTGTGGAATTTTGCCATCATTATTAATAAAAGCGAGAATGCTTTTTATTTGATTATCTGAAAGATTATGGGCAGGCATTGGAATTTTGCTATACTCATTAAAGATTTTCACAGCTTTTGGATCTCCTGCTTTAACCATTGCCTGCGAGTTCCTAATAAATTTAATTAACCATTCCTCAGATAATTTTTTTGTTACTCCCTTTAAATCCGGTCCAACAAGCCTTCCTCTTCCGATGGTATGACATGCTTTGCATTCATTAAATAATTTGGCTCCCTTTTTAATCTCTGTTAAAGACCCTAATGTGTTAGAAGAAGTTTTATTAACGGCAGGTTGAGATATTTTACCATCATTTTTTATATATAATAATATTCCTTTAATTTGGGCATCCGTAAGATTATGGGATGGCATAGGAATTTTATTATACTCGTTAAACACTTTAACAGCAGCCGGATCTCCTGCTTTAACCATCGCCTGCGAATTCTTAATAAATTTAATCAGCCATTCTTCCGGCATTTTTTTTGTTATTCCCTTTAAATCCGGACCAACAAGCCTTCCTCCACCAATGGTATGACATGCTTTACACTGATTAAAGTTTTTAGCATCCTGTTCATTTTGTCCAAATAAATTTAATTGAAAGAATGAAAGAAAAAGAAAAAGGAATAAAAACAATCCTGCTATACCAGGACGATTTTGATTGGTAAATTTTTTCCTCATCATAAAAATTTGAATATCAATATATTAAATAGTTGTAAAATTAAAAAAATAAGATATATATCTATTTGTATTTTTTCGTGACAAATCTATTAAAATTTCTATTCAGATTTAGTCAATTAAGGGATTTTTTACTTAATTTCTTAAACAAGATCGCAATATTAAACTTTTATTTTACTGTAAATCAATTTATTTACTTGTTTATAAATTCTGAAAAAAATCTGAAAAAAAATTCAATCGTTTGCTTTATCCTTAAGTAAAGGGACAAATCTAAATTTACCAAACGTTTCTTTTTTTAATTTGCCATTCACAAGTTTTGTAATTCGCAACATAGTCTGAACATCACCTTTACCAACCGGTATAACCAAATGTCCTCCAATTTTCAGTTGTTGTAGGAGAGGTTCAGGAATCTCAGGCGCCGCAGCAGTAATTAAAATTCCATCAAAAGGGGCTTCTTCAGGTAACCCTTTATAACCATCACCATAAAATAAGTTTATTTTATATGGGAACAAGCGTAGTAATTGTTTCGTACGCTCAAAAAGTTTTTTTTGTCTTTCTATAGAAAAAACTTTTGCTCCCAGTTCAGCAAGAACGCAAGCTTGATAACCTGATCCTGTTCCAATTTCCAAAATTTTATCCTCTGGTTTTACCTCCAATAATTGGGTTTGAAAAGCGACAGTATATGGCTGAGATATAGTTTGACCAGAACCAATTGGGAAAGGCTTATCTTCATAAGCATATTCCAAAAAGCCAGAGTCAAGAAACAGGTGTCTGGGAATTGCATTTATAGCACTCAATAAATTTTCGTCCAGGATACCTTTTTTACGGATTTCATCCACAAGTTTTTTCCGCATTCCTTTATGCCGGTAATTATCTTCCACTTATTAACATTTGATGTTCGTTATTTCTTTTATTAAGATGCAAAGTTAACCAAAGAGGGACTTATTTTTGAAAAAAAATTAATGAATGTTTAAAATTGGATTAGTGGGCAATAGTGTATTGGTAGAAAATCACATTGACGCTCTAAAAAAAATTCATGAAGTTGATATTTCAGGAATTTATGACCCTGAAAATAAACTTTCCTCATTATTTTATAAAAAATATCATATTGCAGTTTTTAAATCGTTTAATGAATTAATTGAGAATTCTACTGCAATTGACATAATTTCTATTCCAGATTCTTTTTTTAAAACAGTTATTTCATCATTAATAAAAAAAACAAAACATCTTTTTATTGATGAAGATGTCATTAAAAATAACTTTAATAAATTAACGAATATTTACAAGTTATCGGTAGAGGCAGGAGTAATTGTTCAACCTGGATTCTTACTTCCTTTTAATCCTGATTTAAAAGAACTTACCTGCCCATTTTTTTTACCGGGTTTTATTGAAATAAAACACTTTAAAAATGAAATTTTGCAAAAAGATAAAAATGATTTTATTTTTAAAGTTATGATGCCGGATATCTTCCTAATAATTAACCGAATAAAATCAAATTTAAAAAAAATTGAAACCTCATCTGTAAATTTTAATAAAAATTCCTCAATTCTTATAAATACCTACATGATGTTTGAGAATGGAAGTTTTGCTAATATAACAGCAGGTAATTTTATGCATGAAAGCCGTCATGATTTAACATTATATCAAAATTCGTCAAAAATTGATATCGATTTAAGAAACAATAAACGAGATAGGTTAAGTAAAAAAATTAATAATACCATAAAAAAAGCCATACCGGATTTATCATCAAATACTCTTGAAGATGCTTTAAAATTATTTATTTATAGTGTTAATAAATCTATTGAACCTGATATAAATTTAAATCAAGCTATAGAAGCTCTACATATAGCAAATACAATTCAATACAAGCTGAATTTTTCACATCAGTCAGTTTAATTATTTTCCTTTTTTTAATAATATTTTATTTACATTTACGTTTACTATTAAAGTAACCCTTAAAATTGGCTACCTTTATTTAATTTTCATTATTAATATGTCAACCAACATTTGAATCATTTTATAAATGAACGAGAAATTACAAACGTTTAAATATATATTTTTTGATTGGATAGCATCTATATTCACTTGGATTCTGTTTTTTATATTTAGAAAACTACAGGAAAATAATTTTATTTCCATAGATTTTTCAAATATTTTAAAAGACAAAAATTTCTGGTTAGGAATACTTTTGATTCCTGTTTTTTGGTTAGTTATATATCTGTTTTCGGGAAGTTATCGTAAAGTTTTCAGAAAATCGAGGCTAAAAGAACTGGGGAATACAATATTAGAAGTATTTATTGGAGTCACCTTTTTATTTTTCACTATTTTACTTGATGATAATATTAATAATTACATTTCATATTATCATTCTTATATAGTTCTTTTAACATTGCAATTTACTTTTACTTATGGATTTCGGCTTATTATTACAAGTAGAACGGTAAATAAAATTCATAAAGGCATTATTGGTTTCAACACTTTAATTGTTGGGAGTAATGGAAATGCTATAAAGATATATCAGGATATTAAAAGTGAAAAAATATCTTCCGGAAATAAATTTATTGGATTTGTAAATGTTAAAGATGTCAACTCTTTTAAAATGTCAGAAGTTCTACCCTGGTTAGGATCATATAAAAATTTAAAACAAATTATTAGCCAGAGTAATATTGATGAGATTATTATCGCCATAGAGAGAAGTGAAACTAATACTATCGACAGAATTATTTCAGAAATTGTAGATACAGACGTTATTATTAAAGTAATTCCGTTAATGGAAGATATTATTTTTGGATCGGTAAGGACATCAGGAATATTTAACACACCTTTAATTGAAATTTCACCAGACATGATGCCGCAATGGCAGCAAAGTTTAAAAAGATTATTAGATATAGTTTCGTCTGTATTTGTATTAACGGTTTTTTCTCCCCTATTTTTGATAACAGCCATAGGTGTAAAATTATCATCTCCCGGACCAATAATTTATAAGCAAAAAAGAATTGGGTTAAAAGGGAAACCTTTTACGATGTATAAGTTTAGATCCATGTATAGTGACTCAGAAAAATTTGGGCCTCAACTATCTTCAAAGAATGATCCAAGAATAACTCCAATAGGGTCTTTTATTAGAAAAGTACGCATTGACGAAATACCTCAGTTTTACTCCGTGCTGAAAGGAACAATGTCTTTAGTAGGGCCACGTCCTGAAAGAGCTTATTACATTGAAAAAATAGTTGAAAGAGCCCCTCATTATAAATTATTATTAAAAATAAAGCCGGGAATTACCTCATGGGGACAAGTAAAGTTTGGTTATGCTTCAACAATAGATGAAATGATACAACGGCTAAAGTATGATTTATTATATATAGAAAACATGTCTCTGGCAATGGATTTCAAAATTCTGATTTATACAGTATTAATAGTTCTACAAGGAAGAGGAAAATAAATTATTTAATTTTACCTTCATTAATCATTCTTATTATCTTTTCTATTTTTTTATCTTTCTTTTTGGGATCGTATCGATTTTTTAAATTATATCCCCATAATCTTGCAAATCCCTGGTAAAAAAAGGCTGTAAATTTACCACGAAGCTGAACAACCAAATCATAGGAAGTGTTTCCTGTTTCTCTGTCAAGCAATTTTATTAAAATAATTCCTTGGGTAAAAGTTAACTTTTTTAAATCACTACCATATTTCAATTTCAATTCTTTTTCAGCAAGCTTCATCATTTTTCGTCTTTCTGCATCATTTTTTGCAGACTTTAAACGGACTTCATATTCACGTAATAATCTACCTGCTGTTTTAGCATAAGGATATGCTTTTTTTACATTATAAATAAGTCGTTGCATTCTCCATCTCTGCCAAAAGTTAAAAATTCCTTTGTGAGATACTATATCAACCTGTTTAAGTTGTACTGTAGGGATTCCCTTTTTAACAGGGGTTAACTTTGAAGGAGATGTATTTTGAGAAACACCCTGACAAACTATAAAAAGACTTAAAAGAAAAGTTAATATTAGTCGCATGGCAAAGCACTCAAATTATTCTATTCATCAGTAATAGATTTTATATTATAAATATCAATAAAATCCATACAAAAGTAAAAGAAATCTAAGTGCAGACTATTTAACTAACGGCTTTTAATTTAGCAAGATTAGCTTTGGCCAGTTTTTCTTTAGCATAAGAAAGAGTTACACGAAAATCTTCAACCTTGCCCTGTTGAGAAGGTAACTCAAACATTGCATCCATTAAAACGGCTTCCAGCAATGCTCTAAGTCCCCTGGCACCAAGTTTATATTCAAAAGACTTTTCAACAATATAATCATAAACCTCATCATCGAAGGTAAGCACAATATTATCCATTTCAAATAAATGAACGAATTGTTTTACCAAAGCATTTTTAGGTTCTAATAATATTCGTTTAAGAGCCTCTTTGTCGAGTGGATTTAAGTAAGTTAGTATAGGCAACCGGCCTACAATTTCAGGAATAAGACCAAACTTTTTTAGGTCAGCGGGGGAAATATATTGCAATAAATTTTCCATATCCACATGCTCTTCTTTATGTCCGGCAAAAGAGTATCCAACAACATGAGTACGTAACCTATTGGCTATTATTCTTTCTATACCCTGAAAGGCTCCACCGGCAATGAACAGAATATCTTTAGTATTAACTTGAATCATTTTTTGCTCCGGGTGTTTTCTTCCACCCTGGGGAGGAACGTTTACAATAGTACCTTCAAGCAGCTTCAATAAAGCTTGCTGTACTCCTTCTCCTGAAACATCCCTGGTAATAGAAGGATTATCACTTTTTCTGGCAATTTTATCTATTTCATCAATAAAAATAATACCTTTCTCTGCTGCAGCAACATCATAATCGGCACTTTGCAATAACCGGGTAAGAATACTCTCAACATCTTCACCAACATAACCTGCTTCTGTCAGAACAGTTGCATCAGCAATGGCGAATGGAACATGTAACATCTTAGCAATTGTTCTTGCTAAAAGAGTCTTTCCTGTTCCGGTATCTCCAACAAGAATAATATTTGATTTATCAATTTCAATATCATTTGTTTGAACTGTTCTGCCAATACGTTTATAATGATTATACACGGCAACCGATAATACTTTTTTAGCATCATCTTGTCCAATAACATATTGATCAAGGAAATTTTTTATCTGAAAAGGTTTTAAGAGCGTATGGTCAACTGTAATGTTTTTTACATTCGATTTACGTTCTTCCTGTAAAATATCCCAAGCCTGCTCAATGCAATAGTTACAAATTTTGGCTTCCATGCCTGAAATCAGCATATCAGTTTCTGACTTTGGACGCCCACAAAAAGAACAATATTCCTCTTTATTCTTTGTCATTTTAAGAGTATTTTTAATTTAAATGAAATAAATAAAACTTGTAAAATTTAGTGTTACTATAGACAAATAAGGCAGAATTTTCATTCTGCCTTAAATGCTTTTTAATATTCACTAATTATTTATTCTGCTTTATTTCTTATTAGCACTTCATCTATCATACCATAGTCTTTAGCTTCAGATGCCGTCATCCAATAATCCCTGTCACTGTCTTTCCAAACTTTATCATAGGGCTGGCCTGAATGACCAGAAATAATATCATAGAGTTCTTTTTTCAGTTTCTGAATTTCCCTGGCTGTAATTTCAATATCTGAGGCCTGCCCCTGAGCACCACCCATTGGCTGATGTATCAACACCCTTGAATGAGTAAGAGCAGTACGTTTGCCCTTTTCCCCGGCACATAATAAAACTGCTCCCATAGAAGCTGCCATTCCTGTGCATATAGTTGCCACGTCTGGTTTTATATATTGCATTGTATCGTAAATACCTAAACCAGCATAAACAGAACCTCCGGGAGTGTTTAAATAAATCTGTATATCACGAGAAGCATCTACTGATTCTAGAAATAGTAACTGCGCCTGAATTATATTAGCAACATAATCGTCAATGGGAACACCGAGAAAAATGATTCTGTCCATCATTAATCTGGAGAAAACATCCATCTGTGCAACATTTAGCTTACGTTCTTCAATAATGGTTGGAGAAATATAATTTCCATAAATAGAATTATATCTTTCAAGTGTTAAACTACTAATTCCATGATGACCAGTAGCATATTTTTTAAATTCCTTGCTGCTATTCATAGATTAACTATTTTTTTGTGAAGATACAATTTTTACAAATTCATCAGTGGTAACTTCTTTTTCATCTTTACCGACCTTTTCTTTAAAAAATTGGATATACCTTTCATCCATAAGCTCAGCAAAATAACGCTGATATTCCTGTTCGTTACTCAATAACTGATCTATTAAACCCTCAACCTGAGGATTTGAATCACCTCCCTGGGGCAACTGAAAATATCCTTTTAATCTGTTTCTTACATCTTCTTTAGTTACCCGCAATGCATCACCATATTGGCTTATTAAATCACTTTCTATTAGCTGCCAGCGAAAAGTTTTTGCATATTCATTATATTCTTTGTCAATCTGCTCTTTAGTAACTTTTCCCTGATTACTATCCAACAACCATCTTTTCAAAAAGTCATCAGGTAACTCAGGATTAATTTTTTCCATCAATATGTCAATCACATCAGAAACAAATTTTTTATCTGCATCTTTCTGATAATGTTCTTTTATTTCTTTTCTCACTCTGTCTCTGAACTCATCAACAGTTTTCAGGTCCTCGTTAGGATAAATTTCTTTAATAAAAGCCTCATCTACTTCAGCTTCTATTTTTCTAACCACATCCTTAATTTCAAACTCATAATCAGCTTTTGCAACATCATTAACCTCATCCAATTGTAGCAAAGCTTTAAGCTTTTCATCATCTTTTAAAGCCCTATTTGGATTGAAGATAATTTTATCACCTTTCTTCTTACCTACAAGTTTACTTTTTACTGTTTTCAATTGAATATCATCAATAGCAATTTCTCCTTCAATCACATGTCCACCTTCCAGGACATTTCCTTCTTTGTCGATCTGACGAAAAGTACCTCTTAAAAAGTCACCTTCTTCGGTTATTTCCACATTTTCTTCCTTAGCAAGTTTTTGCTGCATATTCTTAATTGCTTCATCAACCTCTTTATCTGCTATTTGAATTTGATAATATGGTGCTTTAATTTCTTCTGAAATTTCAACTTTTACTTCAGGAGCAATTCCAATATCAAAGAAGAAATCAAAATCTTTTTGTCTGTCAAAGTCAATCATCTGAGATTTTTCTTCATTAGGTAATGGATTTCCCAGAACGTTGATTTTATTTTCTTGTAAATAATTATTCAGAGCTTCGGAAACAGTTTTATTTACTTCATCAGCAATTACAGCTTTTCCATACATTTTTTTTACTAAACCCATAGGAACCATACCAGGACGAAATCCGGGCATTTGGGCTTTTTTTCTATAGTCTTTTAACTGTTTGTTAACATTGTCTAAATAGTCTTCTTCCTGAAGATTAATATGAACAGTTGCGGTTAACTTTCCGTTTTCTTCTTGTGTAATATTCATTGAAACCGATTTGTTTTATAAAATATAGTGCGGATGAAGGGACTCGAACCCCCACGCCTTGCGGCACTAGATCCTAAGTCTAGCGCGTCTACCAATTTCGCCACATCCGCATTTTTTTATTATGCTTCCTTTTGGGGGTGCAAATATACTACTTTTTTATTTTTAAATGTATTTTAAATATAAATTATATATTGAGTGGGGATAACTATTAGAAATTTATTTGGATTTTACTTTTTATAACATGTCCAACCAGATGATTAATGGTTTTAATTAAATAAAGATTCATAATTATCGATATACTATTATTGTTACTATTTTAGCTTATTAATAATATTATTAATAAGTTAAGTATTAATCATTTTTTATCTAGCTTTTTATTACGTTTATGTCTTAATTTATCACGTGTTTCTTTTTTTATCATATTATTACGAAAAGCTTCTTCGAGGTTAATTCCTGTTTGATTGGCAAGGCAAATTAAAACAAACAAAACATCTGCCAATTCATCTCCCAAATCAACTTCTTTATCCGATTCCTTAAAGGATTGTTCCCCATATTTACGCGAAATAATTCTAGCTACCTCCCCTACTTCTTCTGTCAATATCGCCATATTGGTTAACTCATTAAAATACCTTACACCGGTTGTATTTATCCATTTATCAACTAATTTCTGTGCTTGATTAATTGTCATTTGCTATATTTTTCTATACAAAACAAATATATCACTTTTCGTAATAATTAAAACAATTCGTTAGCTTGTTAGTTTGTGTTTTTAGTACTTTTGCCATCTGATGAAAGATTTAAAAAAATTAGAACCCGGAATGGATCTTACTGCAAAAACTATTTCCGGTTTGGAAGAAGTGCTTGCCAATGAACTACATGCACTCGGTGCTTCGGATATAATAACAGGAAAACGCGTTGTATTTTTTAGAGGTGATATAGATATGCTTTATAAAGCAAACTATCTGGCGCGGACTGCTTTGCGAATTTTAAAGCCCATAGGGGTTTTTACAGTTCGTAATGAAGATGAGTTATATAATAAAATCAAACGAATTGACTGGCCCCAAATTTTCAATACAGATCAAACCTTTGTCGTAAACTCTTCTGTTTTTCAATCTACAATGACACATTCATTATTTGTTTCATTAAAAACAAAAGATGCTATTGTTGATCAGTTTAGAGAAAAAACAGGAAAGCGGCCTAATGTAGATAGAAATAATCCTGATTTTATAATTGATATCCATATTAATAAAGAAAAATGCACTGTATCTCTGGACAGTTCCGGACAATCCCTTCATAAAAGAGGATATAGAATAGCAGCAGATAAAGCACCATTAAATGAAGTCCTTGCTGCAGGTATGATAAAATTGAGCGGCTGGAAAAAAGAAGGTGACTTTATAGACCCAATGTGTGGATCGGGAACATTACCCATTGAAGCCGCTATGGATGCCATGCATATTCCTGCCGGGTATTACCGTAAACATTTTGCCTTTGAAAACTGGAAAGATTTTGATTCAAAAAAATGGTTTAGAATAAAAGATGAAGCTAACAATCAAATTTCTGAATATGATAATCCTATTATTGCTTCCGACCAATCTTTTAAAGCTTTTAACATCGCACGTTCAAACTTAAAGAATGCAGGCCTTCATAAAGACATTACACTTTTAAACAAACCATTTGATAAACTTAACCCAGAAAGTGGAAAAGGACTACTAATTTTTAACCCTCCTTACGGTGAAAGGCTTGAAGAACGAAATATAATCGATTTGTATAAAATGATTGGTGATATTTTAAAAACAAAATTCCAGGGATATGAAGCATGGATAATTACAGGAAATATAGAAGCAGCCAAATTTATCGGACTGCGGCCCTCTAAAAAGATTACTTTATATAATGGCCAAATTGAAAGTAAATTTATCAAATACGAAATGTATGCCGGAAGTCGTAAAGCAAAAAAAAAGAAAAATTTAGAACCATAAAAAAGAAAAAAGAGACAATCTAAAAAAGACAATCTCTTTTTTTCTACTAATTTATATGTATTTATTCTTTTGCAAAATATCTATAAAACCATGTAATAGTTTCAATCCCCTTATAAAAATGTGACAATGGATAATTTTCGTTGGGTGAATGAATGGCATCCGACTCTAAACCAAACCCCATTAAAATAGTTTTTACACCTAATATTTTTTCAAAATCAGAAACAATTGGAATACTTCCCCCACTTCGTGTAGGAACCGGAATTTTGGAGTATACTTTTTCATAGGCTTTCTCAGCAGCTGCATAGGCGGGAAAATCAATAGGACAAACGTAGGCCTGACCTCCGTGTAATGATTCCACCTTAACTTTTACTGACTTTGGAGCAATTTGAGTAAAATAATCCTGAAACAATTTAGCAATTTTATTATGGTCCTGGTTTGGCACCAATCGTGAAGAAACCTTAGCAAACGCTTTTGAGGGTAAAACAGTTTTAGCACCTTCACCTGTATAGCCACCCCAAATACCACAAACATCAAATGAAGGTCGAATACCTGTACGTTCTATTGTAGTATATCCTGTTTCCCCATATAATTCGTCTACTCCAATAGAATTCTTATATTCCTTTTCATCAAATGGAGCTTTATTTAGCATTTCTCTTTCTTTTTCAGAGACTTCTAAAACATCATCGTAAAAACCCGGAATAGTAATATGATTATTATCGTCGGTTATAGATGCTATCATTTTTGATAAAATATTTATTGGATTAGCAACAGCTCCACCAAATAAACCTGAATGCAAATCACGATTTGGCCCTGTAACCTCTACCTGCCAATATGCTAAACCTCTTAATCCTACAGTAATAGAAGGAATATCCGAAGCTATCATTCCTGTATCGGAAACTAAAATAACATCGGCTTTTAACATTTCCTTATGGGATTCGCAAAATTCCGGCAAATTAACAGATCCTACTTCTTCTTCACCTTCAATCATGAACTTTACATTTACCGGTAAACTATCTGTTTTAACAAGCGCTTCAAATGCTTTTGCATGCATAAAACCCTGGCCTTTATCATCATCAGCCCCTCGCGCATATATTTTACCATCTCTAATTTCGGGTTCAAAAGGAGGGGAATCCCACAAGTTAATCGGATCGACAGGCATAACATCATAATGTGCATAAACTAATACTGTTGGCTTAGCCGGATCAATTATTTTTTCGGCATATACTATTGGATTCCCGTTGGTTGGCATCACTTCAGCCCTGTCAACACCCGCATTTAAAAAAGTTTCCTTATAATATTCAGCAGCTTTTAACATATCAGATTTATGTTCTGACTGAGAACTAATGGAAGGTATCCGGATTAATCCAAATAATTCTTGTAGGAACCGGTCTTTATTCTCTTCTATATACTTTTTTACATTATCCATACTTACTTTTTTTAACTATTAATTTTAAATTATTACCGCTCGTAAAATTACAATATTTCTATAAAAGGAAAGGAAAAACAGCCTTCCTGTCGGCAGGATAATTTTTAAACATCTTTTTATACCATCTTTGATGGTCAAGAGAACGAGGAATTAAATTTGCCATTGTCCACAGTGCAAATGCAAAACCAGGTAAACTCCAAGCCATAAATGCCCAGCCAATCCATTCTATAATTTCCCCCAACAAGTTTGGAGATGAAACATATTCAAATAACCCACCGTAAGGGATGTAATAACCTTTTTTTCCATTGCTTCTAAGATTTAATAAAATTTGATCGGAATAAATGTTTAAATACATTCCACCAAAAAACAAAACGAATCCCAAAATAAACTGCCATTTAAAAAACCAAGTGTCAGGATAAGGAGAGCTTATATTTCCAAACCAATATCCATTAAAAAATCCATTAATGAAATTAAATAAAAATGCCATAATAACTATTACCCATGGCATCCGCTTACCATTATCCTTTAATTGAAAAGGATAAATAAAAACACGTCGAATATAATGGAGCATAAAAAGGCCATAGATCACATATTCAGGTAATGTTTTGTCTGCTTTACCCGTAAAAAAGAACCAGGAGAAAAATAATAAAACAGGAATCTCCATAAAAAACCATGCCCACCGGTTCGCCAATGTCGGACCCCATGTATTGGTTGTATGTCTTCCATAAGGCGCTGTAACACGAAGTAATATAAGAAATACCACCAAAGCTAATCCAATCCAAATGTAAAGTAACAGAAAAAAGGTTTCCTTTGAAATCATGAATTAAAAATAAGACATTTTTTTAAACCACAATAAAGTATCTCTCAAGGTATCTTCCAAAGGCCTCGCTGAATAATTTAATTCCTTAACAGCCTTATTACTTGAAATATGATTATTACAATGTTGTAGAATATTTAATGATTCAAGAGTATATAAAGGCGATTTTCCCATGATTTTATTACCAAATGACATAAATGGCAGTCCTATTTTCGCCATCCATAAAGGAATAACCGGAATCTTCTGCTTCTTTCCGTTAAAACTGGATATAATATCTGCAAAACCTTTAATTTCTCTCCATTTTCCAGATAATATAAACTTTTGGCCTGGAGCACCCATAGTAATAGCATTCACAGCAGCCATAGAAATATCACGAACATCTACCCAGTCATATCCTCCCGGGATAATAGCAGGTAAATGGCCCTTATATAGCATTAAAATAAAACGACCAATGAAAGAAGGCTTAAAATCATACGGACCTACAACAGCTGTGGGATTCAAAACCAGTACTTCAAAGGTTTTTGTATTTTGTTCTAATACCCATTGTTCTGCAATAGCTTTTGTTTTTTCATAGGTTGATTTAGAATTCAGCTGTAAAGGTCGGTTTTCATCCATAACTTCATTTAAAGGTATGTGCGACATGGCATGAATAGAACTGAAATGAATAAAACGTCTTACATTTGCATTTCTACATGCATTAAGAACATTTTGTGTACCAATCACATTTACTTCATAAACATTTTTAAAAGTATCCCCACCTATAGAAATAGAAGCTGCCAAATGTTCAACAACATCTAAACCTTTACAAAATTTATTCAAAGATTTAATATCCAGTAAATCTCCCTTTACATACTCAACATTTAATCCTTTAAAAATATCTTTACCATTTCGTACTAATACCCTAACATCGTGTCCATATTTTAACAAATCCCTGACTAAATTAGCACCAATATGTCCTGTGGCCCCGGTAACTCCTACTTTCATATTTTTATATTCTATATCTGCTATCAGATAACACTTAACACCTCTTAACGATAAATATTCTGTATTTTAATAAGTTATCAGTTATTAAAATTCATTATTTTAAGAAAATTATTCATATTAATCACGAATAAACATACAATGTAATTCACTCTGAAATCATTAATCTCTCAAAAGATTTTTCTATTCAATCTCATGTAAAATTAAAATAGAAAAATATTTTTTTACATAATAATATTTCGTTTAGCACATATTATCTTATTAATTAAATGCAAGATAACAAATTATTAAACCTGTATTTTATCTATTAAGCAATTGTTTTTAATAAATTTAAATATTTTTTACATTATTCTATTGATAATCATACCTCATAAAGATTTTTTTTCTACTTTTGCACTCCAAATTTTATTAAATTTAATTAACTAATAAACAAAAAGATGGTAAATCAGTATGAAACCGTTTTCATTTTAACTCCCGTTTTATCTGAAGATCAGGTAAAGGAAGCGGTAAAAGATTACGAGAAACTCATCACCGATAATGGTGGAGAGTTTGTAAATCAGGAAAATTGGGGTATGCGTAAGCTGGCATATCCAATTCAAAAGAAGTCTACAGGTTTTTATAATTTATTTGAATTCAGAGTAGAAGGTTCTTTTATTGAAAAACTGGAAGTGCAGTTTATCCGTGATGAAAGAGTGTTAAGGTTTTTAACAGTAAAACTTGATAAACATGGAATAGCATATAGTGAAAAAAGGCGAAAAAAAGCCGGTATTAAAAATGAAGTAAAAGAAAAAAGCAACAAAGCATAATTCTTTTAGTTTAAAAATTAAAAAGATATAACAATGGCACAAAGTTCAGAAATAAAATATTTGACACCTATAGCAGTTGACACAAGCAAGAAAAAGTACTGCAGATTCAAGAAAAATCATATTAAATATATTGATTATAAGGATGCTGATTTCTTACTCCGTTTTGTAAATGAGCAAGGTAAAATTTTACCACGTCGCATTACAGGTACTTCAACAAAATACCAGAAAAAAGTTGCTCGTGCAGTAAAAAGAGCACGTCACCTTGCCTTAATGCCTTATGTAGCTGACTTATTAAAATAAAAGGGAGGAAATTACAATGGAGATAATATTAAAACAAGACATTTCAGGATTAGGATATAAAAATGACCTGGTTACTGTTAAAAGCGGATATGCCCGTAATTATTTAATTCCAAAAGGTATTGCAATCTTAGCGACCGAATCAAATAAAAAACAACTGGCAGAAACAAAGAAACAACAAGCTTACAAGGAAGAAAAGATTAAATCTGAAGCTCAAGTTATAGCTACAGCATTGGAAAATGCAGATTTAACTATAGGTGTTAAAGCCAGCACGAAAGGTAAGATTTTTGGTTCGGTAAACAATATTATGATTGCTGATGCAATTTCAACACAGAAAAATCTTGATATAGACAGAAAAAAGATTGAAGTAGATGGTGATGCTATTAAAGAAATAGGAAAATATACTGCTTCAGTTAAACTGCACAGAGATATTGTAGTAAAAATTAATCTGGATGTAAAAGCAGAATAAGATTATTATTTTATTAAAAAAACCCTTTCTGAAATAGAAAGGGTTTTTTTGTTTTTATACCTTCGCATAATGCTAAATAAAAATACTATTAAACATATACATTCCCTTAGGCAGGTAAAATATCGCAAAAAGCTAAATGAATTTATAGCAGAAGGAAATACCATTGTAAAAGACTTTATTAAAAGTAACTTACAGATAATAAAAATTTTCGCAAACGAAGATTGGATAAAAAACAACAAATCATTAATAAGAGGAGTTCCTTTTGATATAGTTTCTAAAAATGATATGTCTAGAATTACCTTTCTTAAAAATCCATCTGAAGTCCTTGCAATAATAAAAAAGCCTGAATTTTCATTGCCTGATGTAGAAGATTCACAAAATTACATATTAGCACTGGACAAAATAAAAGATCCCGGAAACCTTGGCACCATTATCAGAACCGCCGATTGGTTTGGGATAAAGGATATTGTATGCTCAAAAGAAACAGTAGATGCTTTTAACCCTAAAGTAATTCAAGCTACAATGGGTTCTATTTCCAGAGTAAAAGTACATTATTATCCATTAAAAGAATTCCTTAAAGAAGCTAATGGAAAAATAAAAGTTTTTGGAGCAACACTAAAAGGAAAGCCAATTCAGGATATTCCGAAAGCAGAGAAAGGAATACTTTTAATCGGCAGTGAAGCTCATGGTATATCCAAAGAACTTTATCCATATATTAATGAAGAAATATTTATACCTTCAGCAGCTAATTCTAAAGCAGAATCACTAAATGCAGCTGTAGCAACAGCTTTAATATGCTATTCATTTATATTATAATAAAATATTCTGACCATAGTCACATTTTGGAAACAACTTAGTAAGTCTTAAATATTGTGAATTATTTCACCAAATAATAAAATATATTGTATTTTTGTAAAACAAAATTTAAAATAAAATGTTTATAAAATTATTTCTTTTATCCAGTATAATAATCGGAATTGCTATTGCAGGTTTTGCAATTAAAATGTTTTTCCAAAAAGATGCTATGTTCAAAAAAACATGCTCCAGCAGTATTGTTGATAAAAATACAGGAAAAAAATTAAGTTGTGCTGGTGGTGGTTCATGTCATAGTCCTGTTGTTGAAGAAATCAATTATCAGAAAAACAGCCCTATAAGCAAGGTTAACATTAAAAAATTAATGGATGCCGCCTCAAGTGATTAAGAGTTAAATTATTCAAAAATAAATAAGTAAAAGCCGGAAGTATAAAAAAATTCCGGCTTTTTTTTTATAATTTTTCATTAAGCTGTGAAATAACTTAACTTTTTATTATTTAGTAATTCAGGTAATAAAAATAATTAAATAGAATTAAACATATAATAAAAGGTTATTTATGCTATTAATTTCTATAATTTTGATTTAACAAATAAATATTATAACTTTGTAGTAACCTGATTTTTATATTTTTAATTATTAAAATAAACCATACTGCAATGAAAGATACAATTAAAAAAGAGTATAATTTCCTTACATTTAATCAGCCGGATGATTATGAAGGAAAGGTTATAACGACTTTAATTTCCCGCCAAACTCAAAAGAATACAAAAAAAGCTTTTTTGTATTTACATGGCTTCAATGATTATTTTTTTCAGGATCATATGGCAGATTGGGCTAATAAAGAAGGATTAAATTTTTATGCACTTGAATTAAGAAAATATGGCAGGTCTATTTTGCCAAACCAAACTCCTAATGATTTCAGAGATTATCATGAATATTTTGAAGACATTGATACAGCTATAAAACATATTAAGGAAAATGATAACAATGAAAAAATAGTTTTCATGGGTCATTCTAATGGTGGTTTAATATCATCCCTGTACGCTGATGAAGGAAAATACAAGGACAATATTAACTTATTGATTCTTAATAGCCCGTTTTTTGAGTTTAATATTGATCCAATTTTAAAAGCCACCTTTTTACCTTTGATGTCCGCATTAGGAAAGAGCTTCCCTAAAATAGCCTCACCAGTAGGATTGGATACGGGTTACGGGTATAGTATCCATAAAAGCCATAAAGGAGAATGGGATTATGATTTAAAATTAAAACCTGATGCGGGTTTTAAAATTCATGCAGGGTGGATACGAGCTGTTAGGACAGCACAAAAAAGGTTACAAAGCGGATTAAATATTCAGGTACCAATTCTGGTCATGTATTCTAAAAAAAGTGTAAAACCGGGAAATTTCAAACCTGAGATGAAACACTCAGATTCAGTATTAAACGTAAAAGATATTGAGTTTTATTCAGATAAATTAGGGCCAAACATTACTAAAGTTTCTTTTGAAGGGGGACTTCATGATTTGTTATTATCAGAAAAACCGGTACGGGAAAAGGTTTTATCAACAATGAGTGATTTTGTAAATAAAAATCTTTAACAAACACCTAACAAAAAAGGCTATCTTATCAAATAGCCTTTTCATTTTATGCTTCACCAGCAGGACCACCAAGATTAAAAGGTGGAACCATGCCTTCAGGACTATCCTTTATTGGGCCATGCATTGATTCGTATTTTAATATATTATCCTGTAATGCCTTAAACAACCTTTTGGCGTGTTCAGGTGTAAGAATAATTCTTGATTTTACTTTGGCCTTAGGAACACCAGGCATCAACTTAACAAAATCAATAATAAATTCTGAATTTGAATGAGTAATTATTGCCAAATTAGAATAAGTTCCTTCAGCAACTTCATCTGATAATTCAATATTAATTTGATTTTGTTGATTCTGATTATTATCTTCCATAATATTGTAAATTAAAAAAGGATATAAATATAAATTTATATCCTTTTAAATTATTATTGATTTTCTTCCATTTCAGCCTTTTCTAAATCATCAGCATTGGCAAGCATTGCTTCATATTCCTCTCTGGAACCGACAATAATATCATTATATTGTTTAAGCCCTGTTCCGGCAGGAATTTGATGACCTACAATAACATTTTCTTTCAAACCAAGTAAATCATCTTGTTTAGCATTAATTGCAGCAGATGTAAGTACTTTAGTAGTTTCCTGGAATGAAGCTGCAGAAATCCAACTGTCAGTTTGAAGTGAAGCTCTTGTAATTCCTTGAAGTACTTGTCGTGCAGTAGCAGGCTGAGCCTCTCTGGCTTCAATAAGTTTTTTATCTCTTCTCTTCAACGTAGAATTTTCATCTCGTAGTTTTCTGGCAGAGATAATTTGTCCCTGGCGAATAATCTCGGAATCACCCGGGTCAACAACAACCTGCATTCCAAAAATTTCATCATTAACTTCCTGAAATGTAATCTTATTTACAAGTTCACCTTCTAAAAAGCGTGTATCACCAGGATCTTCAACCTGAACTTTACGCATCATCTGACGAACAATAACTTCAAAATGCTTATCATTTATCTTTACACCCTGCAATCTATATACTTCCTGAATTTCATTAACAATATATTCTTGAACAGCCATCGGACCTTTGATAGCCAATATATCAGCAGGAGTAATAACACCATCAGAAAGTTGTGCTCCTGATTTTACAAAGTCGTTTTCCTGTGCTAAAATCTGCTTAGAAGTAGGAACCAGGTACCTTTTTTCTTCTCCTGTTTTAGAGGTTATAATAACTTCTCTATTACCTCTTTTCAATTTTTTTCCAAAAGAAACAACACCATCAATTTCAGAAACAACGGCCTGTTCCGAAGGATTCCTAGCCTCAAATAATTCAGTAACTCTAGGTAAACCACCGGTAATATCACCAGCTTTACCAAAAGCACGAGGTATTTTTACAAGAAGATCACCAGCTTTAATATCCTGTCCTTCTTCAACCATAAGGTGAGCACCTACAGGTAAATCATAAGAACGAAGAATACTACCATCTTTGCCGGTAATCTTAACAAATGGGTTTTTAGATTTTACTTTTGTTTCTATAATTACTTTTTCAAAATATCCTGTCTGCTCATCAGATTCAACTCGATATGTTTGCCCTTCAGTAATATTTTCAAAAGATACCTTACCGGAAACCTCAGAAAGTATAACAGCATTAAAAGGATCCCATTCAGCAATAAGATCTCCTTTTTTAACAGAATCATGGCTTTTGAAAAATAATTTAGAACCATAAGGTATATTACCAGAAGCCAAAATAACTCCTGTTTTGTTATCAACGATTTTCATCTCTGCAGAACGTCCGGTAACAATTTCATATTTATTTCCTTCATCATCAGAATATGAAACTGTTCTCAACTCTTCAATTTCCAGAGTACCATCGAATTTAGCTTCAATTTTTGAATTAGCAGCAACATTAGAGGCTGTACCTCCCTGATGGAAAGTTCTTAATGTAAGCTGAGTTCCAGGTTCACCAATTGATTGAGCTGCAATAACACCAACAGCTTCTCCCATCTGAACGAGTCGTCCGGAAGCAAGGTTTCTACCATAACAATTAGCACAAACACCATGTTTTGATTCACATGTTAATACCGACCTTATTTCAACTTGTTCTATAGGCGATTCTTCAATTTCCAATGCAATTTTCTCAGTAATTTCTTCTCCGCCTTTAACAATCAATTCACCGGTAATAGGGTGATAAACATCATGCAAAGCAACACGACCCAGAATACGATCATATAAAGACTCAACAATTTCCTCATTCTTTTTTAAAGCAGATATTGTCAAACCTCGTAAAGTACCGCAATCTTTTTCTGAAATAATCACATCTTGTGAGACATCAACAAGACGTCTTGTTAAATATCCGGCATCAGCGGTTTTAAGAGCAGTATCCGCTAAACCTTTACGGGCACCATGGGTAGAGATAAAGTACTCTAGAACAGATAATCCTTCTCTAAAATTTGAAAGAATAGGATTCTCAATAATTTCATTACCTACGGCTCCTGACTTTTGCGGTTTAGCCATAAGTCCTCTCATACCAGACAACTGACGAATTTGTTCTTTAGATCCACGAGCTCCTGAATCCAACATCATGTAAACAGGGTTGAAACCAGCATCATCAGAGGCAAGTTCTTTCATCAATGTATTTGTCAAATGAGAATTGGTATGAGTCCAAATATCAATAATTTGATTATATCTTTCATTATTAGTAATGAACCCCATATTATAGTTATTCATCACCTCGTCAACCTCAGCATTTGCCTTTGCAATAAGTTCTTCTTTAATTTTTGGAACAATAACATTGTTCATATTAAAAGATAAACCACCAGAAAAGGCCATATTATAACCCAGGTTTTTTATATCATCAAGAAACTGTGCAGTAACAGCATTACCTGTTTCCTTTAACACATCACTAATAATATCTCGCAGAGCCTTTTTTGTAAGTAATTGATTTATGAATCCATAACCACTAGGTACTTTTTCATTGAAGATAACTCTACCAACAGTAGTTTCAATAATCTTCCTGACGAGAGTTCCATCTTCCTTAACATCCACCATAACTTTAATAATAGCATGCAAATCTACTCTACCTTCATTATATGCTATTCTTACTTCTTCCGGAGAATAAAAAACCCGGCCCTCACCCTTTACAGGATGCTCAGGTGTATTTTTTCTTGCTTTTGTAATATAGTATAGACCTAAAACCATATCCTGGGAAGGAACAGTAATAGGAGCACCATTAGCCGGATTCAAAATATTATGTGAAGCCAGCATAAGAATTTGAGCTTCAAGGATTGCTGCATTACCTAAAGGAAGATGAACAGCCATTTGGTCACCGTCGAAGTCAGCATTAAATGCAGTACAGGCAAGCGGATGGAGCTGAATAGCTTTACCTTCAACTAATTTTGGTTGAAAAGCCTGAATACCTAGACGATGAAGAGTAGGAGCCCTGTTTAGCAAAACAGGATGTCCTTTCAATATATTTTCAAGAATATCCCAAACTACCGGATCTTTTCTCTCGACAATTTTTTTTGCAGATTTAACAGTTTTAACAATTCCTCGTTCAAGTAAACGACGAATGATAAATGGTTTATATAATTCGGCAGCCATATCTTTCGGCAAACCACATTCATTCATTTTTAATTCAGGACCTACGATAATTACCGAACGACCAGAATAATCAACACGTTTTCCAAGCAAGTTTTGACGAAATCGTCCTTGTTTACCTTTTAAGCTATCACTAAGAGATTTTAGAGGTCTGTTAGATTCAGATTTAACAGCACTTGATTTTCTTGAATTATCAAATAAAGAATCCACAGCTTCCTGCAACATTCTCTTTTCATTCCTCATGATAACATCAGGAGCTTTAATTTCAATCAACCTCTTCAAACGGTTATTTCTGATAATTACACGTCTGTATAAATCATTTAAATCAGAAGTAGCAAACCGTCCTCCATCCAAAGGAACCAAAGGACGCAATTCAGGTGGGATAACCGGGACAACTTTAACAATCATCCATTCAGGATGATTTTCTTTTCGTTTTTGAGCTTCTCTAAAAGCTTCATAAACCTGTAAACGTTTTAATGCTTCGGCTTTTCTTTGCTGGGAAGTTTCAGTATTTGCTTTGTGCCTTAACTCATAAGACATTTTATCTAAATCCAAATTAGCCAACAAATCATGGATAGCCTCAGCACCCATTTTTGCAACAAATTTTTCAGGATCTGAATCATCTAAATACTGATTTTCCGAAGGAAGAGTATCTAAAATATCAAGATATTCTTCTTCTGTTAAGAAATCCATCCTATTAATTCCATCTGCCTCTTTAATACCAGGATTAATTACGACATAACGTTCATAATAAATAATAGATTCAAGTTTTTTTGTTTGAAGGCCAAGTAGTGCCCCAATTTTATTAGGAAGAGAACGGAAAAACCAAATATGAACAACAGGGACAACTAACTCAATATGTCCCATTCTTTCACGTCTGACTTTTTTCTCAGTAACTTCTACGCCACAACGATCACATACGATTCCTTTATAGCGAATTCTTTTATATTTACCACAGTGACATTCATAATCCTTTACTGGACCAAATATTCGTTCACAAAAAAGGCCGTCTCTCTCTGGTTTATAGGTACGATAGTTAATGGTTTCCGGTTTTAACACCTCACCATGCGAACGTTCCAAAATAGACTCCGGAGAAGCCAGACTAATGGTAACTTTATTAAAACTTTCCGGTACTTTACTGTCTTGTCTGAAAGCCATATTAGCAATTATTTAAAAGTATCAAAATTTAATTATTTATCAAAGCTTAGTTCTAAACCTAAACCACGTAGTTCATTAACCAACACGTTAAAAGATTCAGGAGTTCCGGTTTGTGGCATATTATCCCCCTTAACTATAGCTTCATAAGCCTTTGCACGTCCATTTACATCATCAGATTTAACTGTAAGAATTTCCTGTAAAATATTAGCAGCACCAAAAGCTTCTAAGGCCCATACTTCCATTTCACCAAAACGCTGACCACCAAATTGAGCTTTTCCACCCAATGGTTGCTGAGTAATTAAAGAATATGGTCCGATAGAACGTGCATGCATTTTATCATCAATTAAATGATGTAATTTAAGCATATAAATATAGCCAACAGTAACAGGCTGATCAAAGCGTTTTCCTGTTCCTCCATCATATAAATAAACGCTTCCATTTTCAGGAAGTCCGGCTTTCTTCATATACTCATTAATCTGTTCAAGGGAAGCACCATCAAAAATAGGAGTAGCAAAATTAACTCCAAGCTTTACTCCTGCCCATGCCAATATAGTTTCATAAATCTGTCCCAGGTTCATACGAGAAGGTACACCCAAAGGATTTAAGACAATATCAACAGGAGTTCCGTCTTCCATAAATGGCATATCTTCTTCACGAACGATTTTAGCAACAATTCCCTTATTACCATGACGTCCGGCCATTTTATCACCCACTTTAAGTTTACGCTTTTTAGCGATATAAACCTTTGCAAGCTGAACAATACCATTTGGCAATTCATCCCCAACAGAAGCAACAAACTTTTTACGATTATAAATCCCAAGAAGTTCTTTATATTTTATATTATAATTGTTCAACAAGCGCTGAATCAATAAATTCTTCTCTTTATCGGTTGTCCATTTACTTGAATTGATAGTAGTATAATCCAGACTATTCAGAATTTTTTGTGTAAATTTCGTTTTAGTTGGAACCACCATTTCTCCATATGTATTGGTTACTCCCTGGGAAGTTCTGTTACTTACTATTACAGTAAGTTTATCAACCAACTTAGATTTTAAATCTGCGAATAACTTATTATACTCTTCATCCAGTTTTTCAATAAATTCTTTTTCCTGAGCTTTTGTTTTAGCACCTTTAACAGCTCGCGAAAATAAATGTTTCTCCAGAACAACACCACGTAAAGAAGGTGGCGCTTTCAAGGAGGCGTTTTTAACATCACCTGCTTTGTCACCAAAAATAGCACGAAGCAGTTTCTCTTCAGGAGTTGGGTCGCTTTCACCTTTCGGGGTAATTTTACCGATTAAAATATCTCCTTCTTTTACCTCAGCTCCAACACGAATCAGTCCGTGTTCATCCAAATCTTTTGTAGCTTCTGCACTAACATTAGGAATATCATTTGTTAATTCTTCTATTCCTCTCTTAGTATCTCTAACCTCAAGAGTAAACTCTTCAATATGAACAGAGGTAAACACATCTTCCTTTACTATTTTTTCAGAAATAACAATAGCATCTTCATAATTATATCCTTTCCAAGGCATGAAAGCTACTTTGACATTTCTTCCCAATGCAAGGTCACCTTTTTGAGTACCATATCCTTCGCACAACGGATCGCCTTTAGAAACCTTATCTCCTGGCCTTACTATTGGCCTTAGATTGATAGAAGTATTTTGATTAGTCCGGCGGAACTTTGTAAGTTTATATTCTTTAATATCATCATCAAAACTTACAAGTTTTTCCATCTCATCACGAGAGTAACGAATAATAATTTTTTTTGCGTCTACATATTCCACAACTCCATCGCCTTCAGCGGTAACCAAAACTCTACTATCTCTGGCAACAAAAGGTTCAACACCCGTACCTACAATTGGAGCTTCAGGGTTTAATAATGGAACAGCCTGACGCATCATGTTAGACCCCATCAATGCCCTGTTAGCATCATCATGCTCAAGAAATGGAATTGATGAAGCGGCAATAGAAGCAATTTGATTAGGTGCGATATCAATTAAATCTACCTCTTCTCTGGGAGTAATTGGATAATCAGCCTGATAACGAACTTTTACTTTATTATTAACAAAAGAACCTTTATCATCAACAACAGTATTTGCCTGGGCAATTATTTTATCTTCCTCTTCCTCGGCACTTAAGTAAATTGGTTTGTGTTTATAATCTATAATTCCATCTACAACTTTACGATAAGGAGTTTCAATAAAACCAAGATGGTTAATTTTTGCAAATACACATAATGAAGATATCAAACCAATATTAGGACCTTCAGGAGTTTCTATTGTACATAATCTGCCATAATGAGTATAGTGAACATCACGAACTTCAAACCCTGCTCTTTCGCGTGATAAACCACCTGGTCCCAATGCAGAAATTCTTCTTTTATGAGTTATTTCAGCCAAAGGATTTGTCTGATCCATAAATTGAGATAGAGCATTTGTTCCAAAAAATGAATTAATAACAGAAGATAGTGTTTTAGCATTTATCAAATCGGAAGGTGTAAAAACCTCATTATCCCTTACATTCATTCTTTCCCTAATAGTACGAGCCATACGGGCTAAACCAACACCAAACTGGCTATATAACTGTTCTCCTACAGTACGAACTCTACGGTTACTCAAATGATCAATATCATCAACAATAGTTTTTTGATTCATCAATTTAATTAAATGACGAATAATCAAAACTATGTCTTCTTTGGTTAAAACTCTAACATCAGTTGGAGTATTTAATTCAAGTTTTTTATTTATACGATAACGTCCTACCTCACCAAGGTCATATCGTTTATCAGAAAAGAATAATCTGTCGAAAACACTTCTTGCTGTTTCTTCATCTGGTGGTAATGCGTTCCGCAATTGGAAATAAATATATTCAACAGCTTCTTTTTCAGAATTCGTTGTATCCTTTTGTAAAGTATTAAATATAACAGCATAATCATTAATACTTTCATCATCTTTATGTAAAAGAATTGTTTTTACACCAGCATCAATTATTTGTTGAATATGTTCCTTTTCAAGAACAGTTTCACGTTCAATAATAACATCGTTACGCTCAATAGTAACAACTTCACCAGTATCTTCATCAACAAAATCTTCAAACCAGGATTTAACAACCCTGGCAGCCAAACTTCTCCCTAATACTCTTTTAAGTCCGGCTTTACTAACCTTAACCTCTTCAGCGAGATCAAAAATTTCAAGAATGTCATGGTCTGATTCAAAACCTATGGCACGCAATAAGGTAGTAACAGGTAATTTCTTTTTTCTGTCGATATAAGCATACATTACGTTATTAATATCGGTAGAAAACTCAATCCATGACCCTTTAAAAGGAATAATTCTGGCGGAAAATAATTGAGTACCATTAGCATGGCGATGTTGACCAAAGAAAACACCAGGAGAACGGTGTAACTGTGAAACGATAACACGTTCTGCTCCGTTAACAATAAATGTACCACGAGGGGTCATATAAGGAATCATCCCCAGGTAAACATCCTGAACAATGGTTTCAAAATCTTCGTGCTCGGGATCTGTACAATAAAGCTTTAATTTAGCTTTAAGCGGTACACTATAAGTTAATCCACGTTCTAGACACTCATCAATGGTGTATCGTGGAGGATCAACAAAGTAGTCCAGAAATTCAAGGACAAAATTATTTCTTGCATCAGTAATAGGAAAGTTTTCAGAAAAAACCTTAAAAAGTCCTTCATTAATACGATTTTCCGTATTTGTTTCCAATTGGAAGAAATCTTGAAAAGATTTTAATTGGACATCCAGAAAATCCGGATAAGGCATCAGGTTTTTCGTTGATGCGAAACTGATTCTTTCGGTTTTGTTTCCAGCCAAGGCTATATAGTTTTAGATTATAAATAAAACTGACAATAATATAATTACATGCCAGTAAATTAAGTCAGTAAGATGTAAAAGAACAAATAGACGCAAACCTCTAACCCATATTGGGTTAGAGGTTACATCTTTTTTAAAAAAAATATTACTTAATTTCTACCTCAGCACCAGCACCTTCAAGCTGAGTTTTTAAGGCTTCTGCCTCATCTTTGGTAACGCCTTCTTTGATAGCTTTTGGTGCAGCATCAACTAGTCCTTTAGATTCCTTTAAACCTAAACTGGTAAGTTCTTTAACCAATTTAACAACAGCCAGTTTAGACTGTCCGGCACTTTTAAGGATAACATCAAAAGAAGTTTGCTCTTCAGCTGCATCTTCACCAGCACCGGCACCAGGACCAGCAACAGCTACAGCAGCAGCGGCCGGTTCAATACCATATTCGTTTTTTAAAATTTCAGCTAGTTCATTAACTTCTTTAACAGTAAGGTTAACTAATTGTTCTGCAAATGCTTTTAAATCTGCCATTTTTGTTATTTTTTAATTATTATGAATTCGTTTTACTAAAATATTTTTACCATTATTCAGATTTCTCTGATAAGGTTTTAAGAATACCGGTTAAATTATTACCACCGGATTGCAGAGCTGAAACAACATTTTTTGCAGGAGATTGCAATAAAGCAACCAAATCACCTATTAATTCATTCTTACTCTTAATAGAAGCAAGAAAATCAATTTGATTATCACCTACATAAACGGTTTCTTCAATGTATGCAGCTTTAACTTTAGGATATTCAGATTTTTTTCTGAATTCCTTAATTAATTTTGCAGGAGCATTTCCTGCTTCGGAAAACATCAATGATGTATGCCCCTTAAGTGCTACATTTAACTCATCTAGTTCCTTGTCAACAGCTTCCATCGCTTTAGCCAGCAAAGTGTTTTTTACAACACGTAACTGAATACCACGATTAAAACACATTCTTCTTAACTTACTTGTATCTTCAGCATTCAATGAAGAAACATCTGTAAGATAAAAATTATTATTTTCTTTAAGCTGTTCAGCAATAGAGTCAATAAGTTGTTTTTTATCTTCTTTTCTCATAATTAACGTATTTTAACCGTTAAGCACTAGCAGTTATTGATTTAATATCTAAAGCAATACCCGGACTCATAGTACTGGATAATGATATGCTTTTAACATAAGTACCCTTTGATGCTGATGGTTTTAATTTTAAAATTGTATTCACCAGTTCACCAATATTCTCTTCAAGTTTAGTATCGTCAAAACTAACTTTTCCAACTGAAGAATGAATAATTCCATACTTATCAACTTTAAAATCAATTTTACCAGCCTTTGCCGCATTAACAGCCTGACCAACATCCATAGTAACTGTACCGGTTTTTGGATTTGGCATTAAACCACGAGGGCCTAAAATCCTACCAAGTTGCCCTACTTTAGGCATAACACTAGGCATAGTTATTACAACATCTACATCGGTCCAACCGCCTTTGATTTTATCAATGTACTCATCAAGGCCAACGTAATCAGCGCCGGCTGCTTTAGCTTCTTCCTCCTTATCAGGTGTACACAAAACCAAAACTTTAAGCTCTTTACCGGTTCCATGTGGAAGGGTAACAGAACCTCTAACCATTTGGTTTGCTTTTCGGGGGTCAACACCCAAACGCACACTTAAATCAACTGAAGCATCAAATTTAGTATAAGTAATATCTTTTACTAATTTAACAGCTTCTGCTAAGGAGTACTCTTTATTCTTTTCGAATTTGGCCAAAGCTTCTTTGTGTTTTTTTGTCATTTTTGCCATATTCTCCTCCTGTTAACAGATTTTAATTTTGAGGAAATTCACCTTTAATCTTAACCCCCATACTACGTGCAGTACCGGCAACCATTTTCATGGCCGACTCAACAGTAAAAGCATTTAAATCGGGCATTTTTGCCTCGGCTATGCTTTTTACCTGATCCCAGGTAATTGTTGCAACTTTAACACGATTTGGCTCAGGAGAACCTTTTTTTAGCTTAGCAGCTTCCATTATCTGAACAGCTACAGGCGGTGTTTTAAGTATAAATTCAAAGGTTTTATCTTTATAAACAGTAATGATAACAGGAATAACCTTACCGGCCTGATCCTGAGTACGAGCATTAAACTGTTTACAAAATTCCATGATATTCACACCCTTAGCACCCAATGCTGGTCCTACCGGTGGGGATGGATTTGCGGCTCCACCCTTAATCTGTAATTTAATTAATCCACTTATTTCTTTTGCCATTTTAAACCTAATGTTTAAAATTAATAAAGTTCATTTGCCCTATTCTTTCTCTACCTGCATAAATCCTAATTCAAGAGGTGTCTTTCTACCAAAGATTTTAACCATAACTTTTAACTTTTTCTTTTCTTCGTTAATATCTTCAATAACACCACTAAAACTAGCAAACGGTCCATCAGTAACAGTAACGGTTTCACCAACAATAAAGGGGATATTTACCTCTTCTCCCTGCTCAGCAAGTTCATCTACTTTTCCAAGTATACGTTTTACTTCTGCAGGGCGTAAAGCATCAGCTTCACCTCTAGTGCCTAAAAACCCTAAAACATCAGGAATGTTCCGGATAATATGTGGTATTTCACCCGATAATTCGGCCTCAACCAATACATAACCTGGAAAATAATTTCGCTCTTTGCTAATTTTTTTTCCTTTACGAATTTGATAAACCTTCTCAGTTGGTATTAAAACCTGTGAAATAAAATCTTCTAAATGAAGTCGTTTGATTTCACTTTCAAGATAAGCTTTCACTTTCTTTTCTTTACCACTGATGGCTCTGACAACATACCACTTTTTTCCGGATTCTCCGCTCATCTTACAGCCAAATTCTGATTAGTAACAAACAAGTTAATATATATTTAATAATTCGAACAGTACGATTTCAGCAATACTAAAAAAGGCCATAAAACCTCTCAAGAATTGTTGAAAATGAAATATCCATCAAATAAACCACCAAAGCGATTATTAGGGAAGCAACGGATACAACAATTGCACTATTCTGCAGCTCACTCCATGTTGGCCAGGATACTTTATGCATCCATTCATTATTGACTTCTTTAAGATATCCTACAATATTAAATTTTGCCATTATATTGAATGTTTAGCACGGGTGGTAGGAATCGAACCCACAACCAACGGTTTTGGAGACCGCTACTCTACCAGTTGAGCTACACCCGTATCCTATTTTATATAGCGCTTAAAGGTATCCTGAAAATACAGGATACCTTCTTACACCTTTATAATAATTCTATTTTTTTATTAATCTAAAATTTCAGTTACCTGACCTGCACCAACAGTACGTCCACCTTCACGAATTGCAAAACGCAATCCTTTATTCATGGCAATATCAGCAATTAGTTTTACCTCAATAGTAAGGTTATCACCAGGCATTACCATTTCAACACCATCAGGAAGGAAAATTTCACCAGTAACATCAGTTGTCCTGAAATAAAATTGAGGACGATATTTATTATGAAAAGGAGTATGACGTCCGCCTTCTTCTTTTTTCAAAATATAAACTTCAGCTTTAAAGTGATTATGAGGGGTTACAGTGCCAGGAGCAGCTATTACCATTCCTCTTTTAATTGATTCCTTATCAACACCGCGAAGTAATAAACCAGCATTATCACCGGCACGACCTTCGTCAAGAATTTTACGAAACATTTCAACACCGGTTACGACTGATTTTAATTTTTCAGCACCCATACCAATAATATCAACAGGATCTCCAGTATGAATAACACCAGTTTCAATTCTTCCGGTTGCAACAGTTCCACGTCCTGTTATTGAGAAAACATCCTCAACAGGCATTAGGAAAGGCTTTTCATCATCACGAACAGGTAATGGAATCCATGTATCTACAGCCTCCATTAATTCGAAAATCTTTTCAACCCATTTTGGTTCTCCGTTTAATGCTCCAAGAGCAGAACCTTGAATAATAGGAGTATTATCTCCATCAAATTCATAAAAATTTAACAGGTCACGAATTTCCATTTCTACTAATTCAAGCAGCTCTTCATCGTCAACCATATCAACTTTATTCATAAAAACAACAATGCGAGGAACGCCAACCTGACGTGCTAACAAAATGTGTTCTCTGGTCTGAGGCATTGGACCATCAGTAGCAGCAACAACCAATATTGCACCATCCATCTGGGCAGCACCTGTAACCATGTTTTTCACATAATCAGCATGACCCGGACAGTCAACATGAGCATAATGACGATTGTCAGTTTGATACTCAACGTGCGCAGTATTAATTGTAATACCCCTTTCCTTTTCTTCTGGAGCATTGTCAATAGAATCAAATGACGCAAAATCTGCCAAACCTTTGTCTTGAAGCGTTTTAGTAATGGCAGCAGTCAAGGTGGTCTTTCCATGATCCACATGACCAATAGTTCCAATGTTTACGTGCGGTTTGGAACGTTCAAATTTTTCTTTAGCCATAGTAAAAATGTTAAAATTTAAATTGTTTTTTTCTTTTATTTCCCTTCTTGAGCCGAGGACGAGAATTGAACTCGTGACCCCTTCCTTACCAAGGAAGTGCTCTACCCCTGAGCTACCCCGGCAATTTGAGCGGGAAACCGGGCTCGAACCGGCCACCTACAGCTTGGAAGGCTGTCGCTCTACCACATGAGCTACTCCCGCATTACAAATCCCAAGATTAAAGCCTAAAGTTTAAAGCTGATCTCTGATTCACTTCTCACTTTTCTTTCTTCTTGTTCTGGTGGGGGGAGGAGGATTCGAACCTCCGAAGGCTAAGCCAACAGATTTACAGTCTGCCCCGTTTGACCGCTTCGGTATCCCCCCATTTTCTCAATATGTTAATGAACTGAGCCAGCAGAGGGATTCGAACCCCCGACCGGCTGATTACAAATCAGCTGCTCTGGCCAACTGAGCTATGCTGGCAGTTTATTTACTTACTGTGCCGGCGAAACTTCACTTTATTAACAGTACTTTCAGAACTTTTTTAAATAAAAGCAGACCTCTTCTCAAAAAGGTCTGCAAAAATAGAATGTTTAATTGAATTTACCAAACGTTTTTAAATAAAATTTTTAAATTTATTTTTTGAATCGTTCCTTATGTTTTTCCAACTGTTTTTTCAGCGCATCAACGGCCATATCTGTAGCACCTTCAAAAGTTTTACTTTGCTTTTTTGCAAACAACTCTTCACCTTTTAAAAGTATCCTGATCTCAGCAACCTTATTTTCCCTGTTTTCAGAATTGTCAATCTTTAAAATTACATCAGATCCCATAACTCCTTCATGGATAGCAGATAACTTCTGTACTTTCTTTTCTATAAAACTGTCTAACTTCTGATCGGTTTTAAAATGAACCGAATTAATCTTGATATTCATGTCATCCTCCTTTTTTTATATGGGCCCTCGGATGGGCCTGTTTATATATTGATTGTAACTGTTCTATTGTTGTATGTGTATATACCTGGGTGGCAGCTAAACTTGAATGACCCAGCAAATCTTTTATAGCATTAAGCCCCGCTCCATTATTTAATAAGTGTGTGGCAAAACTGTGGCGTAAAACATGTGGACTTCTTTTTCCACTTGTAGCTCCGCTTAAAGCCAAATGCACAATTCTATATATCATCTTAGGATATGCCTTTTGTCCCTTTTTGGTAACAATAAGATTTACCGGTCCATTTGGAAACACCTGATTTTTCTTATCTATATATTCTTTTATTTCATTTTCTATAGGTGTCGCCAACGGAATAACACGCTCTTTGTTTCGCTTACCGGTAACACGAAGCAAATGTTGGTCAAAATCAAAAGAATCATTTGTTAGTGACAGTAATTCGCTTAAACGGATTCCTGTGTTATACAAAATGGAAAGAACTAAATTATTCCTCATTGTAATAAAATCTTTACTGTAATCTTGCGAATCGAACAATTCATTCAATTGATTTTTTTCGACAAATGCGGGCAATGGCTTACCTTGTTTAATTGAAGTAATAAGTGCTGTTGGATTATTGTTTATTTTTCCTTCCGACAATAAATATTTAAAAAATGCCTTTAAAACACTAATTTTTCTATTGACTGTACGTGGCAACATCCCATTTTCCATCAAGAAAACTATCCACGATCGTATCATTTCATCGTTTATTTCCTCCCATCGTGAAACGCCATAAGCTTCTTCCATATATGTAGTAAAAACATTCAAATCTTTCTGATAAGCTTTAAGGGTATGTGGCGAATATCGCTTTTCAAATTCCAGAAAATGTATAAATGGTGCGGTATCCATAAATGAAAAAACTTTGATTCAAAGATAAGATTTCTTTTACCTGAATCAAAGTTTAATTGTAATAAATTTCCTTAAAAAAATTTAATTGCCTTGTTCGGCCTGGCGAAGTTGTTGAACATAAATCGCTTTCATCTTTTGTTGTCTGCGTTTTACTGAGGGTTTAACGTACCGCTGTCCATCACGCAATGCGCGCATAGTGCCGGTTTTTTCAAATTTTCGTTTGAAACGTTTCAACGCTCTGTCAATGTTTTCACCTTCTTTTACAGGAATAATAATCATTGTAAATACCTTCTTTCTTTGTTAATTAATAAATAAAAAATGATTATCGGGCGGCAAAATTAATAACTTTTTCAATAGTATCATATTTTTAATTCACTTTTTTAAATATTATGGCTTTACCTGATTTAAATATGCTTTATTTTTTAAATGATTTATCAAAAAATTTGTCATTCGGGTATATAAATGGAACCGTGTGTTTCCGCCATAAATGCCATGGTTCTTATTAGGGTAAACCATCATATCAAATTGTTTATTGGCTTTTACCATATCAGTAATTAACTCCATGGAATTTTGAGGATGAACATTGTCATCAGCACTTCCAAAAATAAGCAGTAAATTCCCTTTTATCTTATTTACATATGGTAAAGGTGAATTTATTTTATATCCTTCGGGATTTTCTTTCGGTGTACGCATATACCTCTCCGTGTATATATTATCATAGTAACGCCATGAAGTTACAGGTGCTACAGAAATAGCTGTACTAAAAACATCTGCACCTTTGGTAATTGCCAGTGAGGCCATAAACCCACCATAACTCCAGCCAAAAATACCAATGCGGGAACTGTCTACAAATGGAAAGTTGCCAATAAGTTTTGCTGATTCAATCTGATCAGCAATCTCATATTTACCCAATTGCAAATAAGTCATCTTTTTAAATAGTTCTGTACGTGCTCCTGTTCCACGATTATCCACAGATATAACAACAAATCCTTTTTCTGCCAACATCTCAAACCAAAAATAATTGCTACCCGACCAGCTGTTAGTAACAGTTTGTACTCCGGGACCACCATAAACATACATCAAAACAGGATATTTTTTTGCCGGGTCAAAATTTGGAGGCTTTATCATAAAAGCATTTAAATCAACTTGCTTACCATCAGGCAGGACAAACTCTTTAGAACGCAGGGTGAAAAATGTTTTAGGAGAAAGAGAATATGTTTCCATTTTCTTTTTTAACTTCTCGTTGCTTTCAATAACCCTGATTATCTTCCCTGTATAGTTGTTTACAGTAATTACCGGTGGTGTATTGGCATCGCTCCATACTCCTATATAATAATTAAACGTCTTACTGAAATCAGCATCATTTGTCCCTTCCTTTTTCGAAACTGAATACATCTTACCTTTTAAATTCACGGCATATATACCTCTGTTTAATGGTGAGCTTTTAGCTGCCTGGAAGTATATCCTTTTCTTTGAAGAATTATATCCATATACTTTCATAACATCCCAATTTCCATTAGTAAGTTTCCTTATCAGTTTACCATCCATATTATAAAGGTATATGGCATTGTAATTTCCCCTTTCTGAAGTAATAATAAAATGCTTACCATCAGGTAAAAACCTTAAATCATCAGTAATATCAATATAATATTTATTGGTTTCCGAATAAGCTACTCTTGAAATTCCTGAATCTGCATCTGCCAATAATATCTCCAGATGGTTTTGTAATCGATTCAGCCTTTCAATAGCAAGAATATTTTTTGTTTTGGTCCATTTAATCCGTGGAATATACTGGTCAGTATTTTTACCAACATCCATATTACGAATCTCCCCTGAATCCAAATCATAAACTTTTATTTTTACAACAGAGTTAGCCTCACCTGCAACAGGATATTTATAAGTATAATAATCAGGATACAGCTTTCCGAAAAAAGTCAATGTATAACTCTTTACTTTGCTTTCATTAAAGTGATAGAACGCAATTTTTTTACTGTCGGGCGACCAGAAAAAGGCTTTGGTAAAACCAAACTCCTCTTCATAAACCCAATCGCAGGTTCCATTAATAATAAAATTCTTCTTTCCGTCCGTGGTAATTTGCTTTTCTTTACCTGTAATTAAATCTTTAACGAAAATATTATTATCTCTTACAAAAGCAATCTTTGTGCCATCCGGAGAAAAATCTGCCAACCGCTGTTTGCCATGTTCCGACAACGGAGTCAGCTTTTTTGCTTTAGCATCCCAAACATAATCATACGAAATACGCGAATGACGATAAATTGCCTCAACATCCGTAGGAAAAATAAATTTCGTTTCATCCTTATTCACAACAAAACTTCTAAATTTAATGGGCTTCTTTTTCCCTTTCGGAATCAAATCTTTTGCATTTACCAAAGTATATACAGAATCTCCGGTTTTGTAATCATACACTACTACCGACCCCTTAACAATTCGTGTGTACTGTTTACCGTTATTTAACGAGTTTATTCCATATACTCCCTTTGGCGAAAAAGTATGTGTTGACCAGATATCTTTTAAAGTTATTTCCTTTTTCTTAGTCTGGGCCTTAACAGGTTGTAAACCTATTACAATCACTAAAAATACAACAGTTAAATATTTATTCATGTTTTTATAATTTTATATCTTAATTTAATTACACAAATTATCTTTATCAGAAACTTTTTTAATATTATTTATTAACCTCGAAAATATATGTCCTTAATATTTTTAAAAAAGAAAGGTTTTAAACATTAAAGTTAAAATTAATAATTAATTAAAATGGTTTTTTTCTTCTACATAATTTTTTTAAAACAATATTTTTATCTCAACTAAATTTATTATATACCTATAAACCACCTATATACATTTTATATCAAAAAAACATCTTTAAACATCATAAAAAATTAAACTTGAACTATAAGCCTCAATTCATCCACAGAAAAGATTTTCAAAGGTAAAAAATCATATTAAATAAAACTTTTTATAATTTCGTCAAAATTCTCCGAAGGTAAAATATAAAATTTTGCCGGAAAAAATGTAGAATAAAATAAAGAACAGGCAATAGTTTTAAAATTATAAACAAAAAGCACAATGGACAAAGGAATAATTTTAGGAAACAACATTTTAGATGTAGTTTTTGTTGCCTGGTTTGTAGCACAATTTTATAAAGTTATCACCAGCATTATCACCGAAAAAAAAATTACTCTAAAACGATTCTGGGAAACCGGTGGAATGCCCTCATCACACTCCTCTACTGTTTCGGCATTAACTACAGCAATAGGCATTTCACAGGGAGTATCATCAGTTTTATTTGCACTAAGTACCGTATTTGCTGTTATTGTTATGCATGATGCCGCCGGAATCCGCAGGGCAGCCGGAAAACAAGCAAGTGTGCTAAACCGTATTGGCCAGTCATTAAGTAAAATTTTCGACGACCGCTTCAACGAAATTCAGCTTAAGGAACTCCTCGGCCATAATCCTGTAGAAGTTTTTGTTGGCGCACTTCTTGGAATTGCCGTTGCCTTTGTTATGCGCTTCCATCTGGTTTAAACTATTTTGTCATTAACACCACATATTAAAACATTTTTACTACTTTTGCGGCCGCTAAAAAGGGGGATATTAGCTCAGTTGGTTTAGAGCATCGCCTTGACAGGGCGGGGGTCACTGGTTCGAATCCAGTATATCCCACTATACAGCCGGATTTTTCCCGGCTTTTTTATTTTTTGGCGGCCTGTGGCGCTGTCCGCTATAGTCCTCAGGGCAAAACACCGGTTCGCTAAAGGGTTTTCAGGGGCTCCTAAAGTCGCCCTGCCTCCCCTGGCGTACCGGTATTTTCCCCTTCCGGGCTGCCGCTGCCATCACCGGCCGAAATATTTCTCCTATCTCAAAACGATTTTATTAATAGTATTATTCCTCTGAAAATAACTTTAAAAATAAAATCAATATAAATCGCCATGAATTTAAACCCAAAACTATATTTCATTAAAATTTTAATAGATTTGCCAACAAGTAAAATACCGGTATGTCAACATTCAACACTTTGGAAATCATATTCTTCCTAATCTTTGTATTTTCATTTGTTATTCAAATGACATATTACCTGGTTTTTTTCTCCAAACTTGCTTTTTATAGTCCTGAATTAAAAAATACTAACCAATTACCTCCTATTTCTGTAGTTATTGCTGCACGAAATGAATATCAACAGCTTAAAAACAATCTTCCGAAAATATTAAATCAAAATTACCCTGATTTTGAAGTCATTGTGGTAAACCACGCTTCCATCGACGATACAACTTCTTTATTAAAAGAATTAAATATAAAATATAAAAACCTAAAGGTTATACACATAGAAAAAGATCTAAATTTCTTTCACGGAAAAAAATTCCCCTTGTCAATTGGAATCAAATCGGCACAATATGATACATTATTATTAACTGATGCCGATTGCCAACCGGCATCGCAACAATGGATAACAAATATGGCGTCTTCTTATACCGGGAATACAGAAGTAGTTTTAGGATATGGCCCATATATTTCCCAAAAAGGACTCCTAAACAAAATTATACGATACGATACGTTTTTAGTTGCAATGCAATATTTATCCTATGCCCTGGCAGGAAAACCATATATGGGTGTTGGCAGAAATTTATCATATAAAAAAAATCTTTTTTATAAAAATAAAGGATTCACTTCTCATTATAATATAAGTTCCGGTGATGACGATTTGTTCATTTCATCTGTAGCAAATAAAAAAAATACCCATATTGAACTTTCTCCCGAATCATTTATGTATTCCAAACCGAAACAAACATTTAAGGAATGGGTAACCCAAAAGAAAAGACATTTGAGTACGGGAGGATCATATCCTAAAAAATTTAAACTGTTACTGGGAACCTATGGAGCAAGCATTATTTTATTTTACATATTTCTTGTTGGAATATCCATAATTACAAAAGGAATACTATTATGGATTGTTTTGGGATTATGGTTTTTAAAGTGGCTAATACAATTTATAATTCATAAAAAAATCCTGACAATTCTTAAGGAAAAACAATTATTGCTATTTTCGCTCTTATGGGAACCTGTTCACGCATTGGTTTTGCCCTTTTTAATTATTGGAAAGAAGAAAAAAAATAAATGGAAGTAACAGATAGCCTGTCAGACAAAGGAAAAAGAGACTATAACCTAATACAAGAAGCCAGAAAAGGAAATCAAAAAGCCTTTGCCGAATTAATGGCAAACTATTATAATTTTATTTATTACAGCATGTTAAAAATGACTCCTAACAATTTTGATGCTGAAGATTTAACTATTGAGGCCTTTACCAAAGCTTTTAAAAACCTGGAGAACTATACTCCAGAATATGCATTTAGTTCCTGGTTGTACAAAATTGCAACAAATAATGCCATTGATTTTTTAAGAAGTAAAAACAAAGCTTCATCAGTAAATGCCCCATCTGTTAAAAAAAATATTACAGGAGAAAGTGATAAAAATATGACTGATAAACATGAAAATCCTGAAGAATTATTCATTCATAAAGAAAAATCAGCTTTTATCCATGAAGTAGTAAACCAAATGAAACCTCATTATGCATCTCTTATTACACTAAGGTATTTTCATGACTACAGTTACGAAGAAATTGCCAAAGAACTAAATATACCCCTGGGAACGGTAAAAGTCAGGCTTTACAGGGCAAAAGAGTTGTTATTCAATATGCTTAAAAACTCTGAAGATAACTTTTAACACCCTGTATTACAATTAATTTAAAGTTTATTGACTGAACCTCCATTTAATATAGGAAGAAGAATAATTCACCATCTAAATAATCTTTGAAGCCTTTATATTTCACCACAAAAACAACTTAATTTCCACCCGTTTTATTAAATTTGCCCTATAAAAATTATAAAAATGGACAATCATACTTTTCAACAGAAAATACTCCGGGGAATTCCGGATACTTTACCCAATGCAAAGCCTTACGATACAGAAATTAATCATGCCCCGACAAGGCAAAATATTTTAACCCGTGAAGAACAAAAACTGGCATTAAAAAATGCACTGCGATATTTTCCAAAAAAATTCCACCAAACACTAGCCCCCGAGTTTGCTGAGGAATTAAAAAAATATGGTCGTATTTATATGTATCGCTTCCGGCCGGATTATCCAATGTTTGCAAGACCCATTTCTGAATATCCGGCCAAAACCAAACAAGCCGCTGCCATTATGCTAATGATTCAAAATAATCTGGATCCTGCTGTAGCACAACATCCTCATGAACTAATTACATACGGAGGCAATGGCTCGGTTTTTATGAACTGGGCACAGTATTTACTAACAATGCAATATCTAGCTACAATGACCGACGAACAAACACTGGTAATGTATTCTGGCCATCCTTTGGGATTGTTTCCTTCTCATAAAAAAGCACCTAGAGTTGTCGTAACTAATGGTATGGTTATTCCTAATTATTCATCGCAAGACGACTGGAATAAATTTAATGCATTGGGAGTTAGCCAGTATGGACAAATGACCGCCGGTTCATATATGTATATCGGACCTCAGGGAATTGTTCATGGCACTACTATCACAGTAATGAATGCAGCCAGAAAGATAGCCTCCTCCAATAAAAATCCCTTTGTAGGGAAATTATTTGTGTCCTCAGGACTGGGAGGAATGTCCGGAGCTCAACCAAAAGCTGGCAATATTGCAGGAGTTATTTCTGTTGTTGCTGAAATCAACCCCAAAGCTGCAAGAAAAAGACATGAACAAGGGTGGGTGGATGAAATTTATGACAATTTAAATCTTTTAATACAACGTATTAAAGTTGCTAAAAAATCAAAAGAAGTCGTTTCTATAGCATATCTGGGCAATATTGTCAATTTATGGGAGGAACTTGATAAACAGGAAATTAAAGTAGACCTGGGTTCTGATCAAACTTCTTTGCATAATCCGTGGTCGGGGGGTTATTATCCGGCAGGACTTACTTTTGAAGAGTCAAACCGAATGATGGCCGAAGAGCCTGAAAAGTTTAAGGAACAAGTTCGGTTTTCATTACGCAGACAGGTAATGGCAATCAATAATCACACAGCAAAAGGAACTTACTTTTTTGATTATGGTAATGCATTCTTATTGGAAGCTTCACGTGCCGGAGCAGATATTATGGCACCTAATGGAATCGACTTTAAGTATCCATCCTATGTTCAGGATATTATGGGACCACTATTTTTCGATTATGGTTTTGGCCCTTTCCGCTGGGTGTGTACATCCGGAAAACCGGAAGACCTTAAACTAACAGATGAAATTGCAGCTGCGGAAATGGAAAAACTTGCAGAAATTGCTCCCGACGAAATAAAAAGTCAGATGCAAGATAATATCCATTGGATTAAAGAAGCCGGCAAAAACGGATTGGTAGTAGGCTCTCAGGCACGCATTTTATATACTGATGCTGAAGGAAGGATAAATATTGCATCCGCATTTAACAAAGCTATTAAAGAAGGACGTATTTCTGCTCCTATTGTCTTAGGCCGGGATCATCATGATGTTTCAGGAACCGATTCTCCATTCAGAGAAACGGCCAATATTTATGATGGATCAAAATTTACCGCCGATATGGCAATTCAAAATGTAATTGGTGATGCTTTTAGAGGTGCCACATGGGTTTCTATACATAATGGCGGCGGTGTTGGTTGGGGTGAAGTAATCAATGGCGGCTTTGGAATGGTTTTGGATGGCTCGGAAGAAGCTGACTGGCGCCTTTCAAATATGCTATACTGGGATGTTAACAATGGAATTACCAGAAGAAGCTGGGCAAGAAATAAAGGAGCTATGAGTGCCATTAAAAGAGCTATGGAAAAAAATCCTTCATTAAAAATAACATTTCCTAACCTTACTGACGACGACCTTATTGATAGTGCATTTTGATCGACAGCAACAAAAATCCCCGAATTAAAAAAATAATCCGGGGATTTTTGTTTTGTTTTTACTGGAATTATTTCTTTTTATCTATCTCCTCTCTTTTTTCTTTTCCTGAAAGCCTCCCCGATTTTTTCAAAGCATCATGCAACAGCCATTCTATCTGACCATTAATACTTCTAAAATCATCTGATGCCCATTTCTCCAAAGCCGACATCATCTCAGGTTGCAACCGTAAAACAAATGCTTTTTTCTTTGCCATCATTCATTTTTTTCTTTATTCTCTTGCATATACTTCTTCATCCCACGGATAATTGCATCCGGTTTTTGAGTTCCAATTAAAATCTTTTTTCCATCTGTTAAATAAAGCTGTAAACCTATATTGCCTTTTACATTATAAGCTATGCCATATTTTTTACCTCTACCCCACTTTTGAGCGTTAATTCTTACTCCCCATCCTCCATACTCTAAAATAGGCCGGTATGTTCTGATTTTAAAATCTTTAATTTCGCTTTTATCTATAATATGATCCCTTGATACCAATGGCGGAAACCGGTAATGTAGTCCTTCATTATCAATAAATGTAATTAACCGGGAACGAAGGAAAACAAATAGTACCCCAACCATAAGTGCAAGAATAAATAAAAAGGTTATTAGTAATCCATCGTTGCTCATTGGCTGAGTGCCCCAGGGTTTTCCTTTTATAAGTTGGGAATATACAGCATAACCTAATGGTAAAATACTGAAAAAAAATACTATATATAATATCCAAATAAGTGGACTATTGCTAAAATATTGAATTTCATCAAAATATTTTACCTTTTCTCGTTTGTTTATCTCATTCATCTTATCAACAATCAATTTTTATTTTTTATAAAAGTTGTCATGACAGATATTAATTTTTTATTAATAGGCAGGTTTGGCTCAAAATAAGTCTTTATATTCTCTTGCCTGTTAAGAGGAGCATTTTTCAAAATATGATTCATCCCCTTAATAATTACCAGTTTTGCTGAGGGATTGGCTTTTTTTAAATTGTTAGCATCCTTAAGTCCAACTTGAATATCTGTAGTACCTTGGATAATTAAAATAGGTTTATGTAACTTTTTTATTTCAGTTTGTGGGTTATAGTGAAACCAGGAAATAAGGTATGGCTGTATACCGGGACGGAACAAAGAATATAGAAGCTTTGGAACACTATCAACAATTTTACCCTTCTCAAGAGAATCCAAAACAGGGAAGGCCATCTTTTGTATGTAATCGGGCTGTGAAGAAAGCTGCTTTCTTAATACTACATCTATAGGTTCACCAGCCCCTTCCAAAGATATAAATTTGTTTACTGCTTTATTTTGGGATATAACCATCCCTATCAAAGAACCCTGACTATGCCCGGCAACCACAATAGAATTAAATTTTTTATTATTTTTTAAAAAAGTTATCCATCCTGCAGCATCTTTAATATACTGTCCAAAGCGCAAATTACTTTCTTTTAATCCGGCAACTTTGCTGGCTCCAACTCCTCGTTTGTCATATCTTAAAGATGCTATACCATTTTTATATAATGCCTCAGCCAGCATTTTTAACGAATTATTTTTCATCATAGGATTATTTCCATTGCGATCCGTAGGTCCCGATCCTGCAATAATTAAAACAACAGGCACTCTCTTTTTAGACGGTGGTATTAACAATGTCCCTTTTAACTCTCCCTTTGATGTATGCAATTCGACTTTCACTCCTTGCTGCGCAAAAGCTCCAGCCCATGTAAAGATAAAAACAAAAACAAATATTATTTTCTTCATCAAAGTATTTGTATTAACCTTCATTACTATGATTAATAAAGGCTACCGGTATTCAAAACAGGTGACACATCTTTATCAGCAGTTAATACCACCATTAAATTACTCACCATATTAGCCTTACGTTCATCATCTAACTCGATAATATTTTTTTGAGACATTTCTTCTAATGCCATTTCAACCATACTTACAGCGCCTTCTACAATTTTACGCCGTGCAGAAATAATGGCTTCAGCTTGTTGTCGTTTAAGCATTGCTCCAGCTATTTCTTTAGCATATGCAAGATAGTTAATCCTGGCCTCAACAACTTTTATTCCTGCAATTGACAGTCGTTCTGTTATTTCCTTTTCCAGCATCTCATTTACCTCTTCACTACTACTTCGTAATGTTAAGTGTGCTTTTTCGTCTTCAAGATTATCATAAGGAAACTGTCCAGCCAACTTTCTAATAGCAGCTTCATTTTGAATATCAACAAAAAGAGTGTAATCATCAACATCAAATGATGCTTTAAATGTATCTTCTACCTTCCATACCATTACTACCCCAATCATAATAGGATTACCCAATTTATCATTTACCTTGATAGGCTCACTGTCAAGGTTGCGCGCTCTTAATGAAATATTTTTCTTTACCATAAAAGGATTAACCCACCAGAATCCATTATTTTTAATTGTTCCTTTATATGCACCAAATAATACCAGCACTTTAGATTCATTAGGATTTACAATAATAAACCCTGGTAACGATAAAATAATAAAGAACAATATTATAAAGAACCAAACAATATGTCCCAGTAATACTTCCCATAAGGCAAAGCCAACAGCAACTACTACTAATAATAAGGCTATATAACCCGGAAATGCTTTAAGTAATTTTTCTTGTTTCATAAATTTATCTTAAAAAAATTAATACTTGTGTTTTATTCATTATAATATCAAATTAATATCACAAATATAAACAAAATTAATATTAATGAGCGTTATGTAAACAAAATTCGTTAAAATTTGAAACAATTAAATAAAAGAAACACAAAAAACATCTTCAAATTAATTAAATTTTACATACAAATAGATGTCAATATCTAAATATTGATTATCAACGGTTTATAAATATATAAAATTTAGAAAGCTGTAAAACACCGTAATTATAAAGTATTCAAAGTAAATCAATTTAAATGAAAATTAATATTCTTTTCAAAAAAACAGAATTTCTAATTATCTTTGCGCCCTCTCATTTATCACAAAGAACAAATGAATAAAAATTCCATCGTTGGTTTTATATTAATCGCAGCTATTTTAGTGGTTTATTCTATTTGGATGACCCCATCAAAAGAAGAAATAGCCCGTGAAAAAAGAATTCAAGACTCCATTGCACAGGTAGCTCAACGTAAAAAAGATTCTATAGACAAAGTAAATCTTATAAAGCAGAAAAAAGAATCTGGTACTGCTGCTGCTGAAAGAAATATCATTAGCAAAGCTACAGAACAAAACAAAGAGACTAGCTCCCAAGTTAACACAACGCCTTTTTCAAAAGACACAAAAGGGAAAAATCAAATATTTGTTATTGAAACAGATCTTGCAAAATATGAAATTTCGAGAAAAGGGGGATTTATTCGCACTGTTGAGTTAAAGAAATATAAAACATGGGATCAGCGTCCTTTATATTTATTTGATTCTACTACCAGTAAAATGGGTATTTCATTTTTTTCTGATAATCAGGTAGTAAATACTAAAAACTTATATTTTGAAGTGGTAGGAGAGCCTGCTTCAAAAAATCGTTATACAGTATCTGGAAACGATTCATTAACATTAAGGTTTAGAGTTTATGCCAAACAGGGAAGTAAAAAAGCATCAGTAAAACCTGCATATATTGAATATGATTATACTTTCAAAGGCGATAAGTATATGTTAGGTTTTAATATTCATCTGAAAAATATGGCTGGAATTATTCCTCCAAATATGAATTATCTGGAGCTAAAATGGCATGCTGACATGCTTCAGGAAGAAAAAACCGATGATAAATTAAACGGGTCAACAATCTATTATAAATTTTATAAAGATAATGTTGAAAATCTGTCAGAAAGTAAAAATGAAGAAAAAGAAATTAAAACAAAGTTAAAATGGATTGCATTTAAACAGCGTTTTTTCTCTAGTATTATAATTGCTGACAATTATTTTGATGATGGTATTCTTAAAACTGACAAACTCAAAGATATTCCAACGCCTCATTATTTAAAAACAATGATGGCAGACTTGACAATTCCATACAACGGATTAAAAGAGGATAACAGTATTAACATGAAATTCTATTTTGGTCCTAACCAATTTAATATCATGAAAAGGTATGGTATGGAATTAGATCATTTGATTCCAATAGGTTGGGGATTTTTTATACTTGCCTGGATTAATGAATGGATTGTTATCCCTGTATTTAACTGGTTAGGTGGATATGGATGGAATTATGGTATTGTTATTTTGGTTTTAACAATACTTTTAAAGTTAATGCTATTTCCCATAGCATATAAAACATACCTCTCCTCAGCAAAAATGAGGGTCTTAAAGCCTGAAGTAGATGCTATTTCTGCTAAATATCCTAAGAAAGAGGATGCCATGAAAAAGCAACAGGCTGTTATGGCACTATATAAAAAGGCTGGTGCCAATCCGGCATCAGGATGCTTGCCAATGCTGTTGCAAATGCCAATTTTATTTGCCATGTTCCGTTTTTTCCCTGCTGCTATCGAGCTTAGGCAAAAATCTTTTCTATGGGCTCATGACCTTTCCAGTTATGATTCTATTTTACATTTACCTTGGAACATTCCTTTTTATGGTGATCACGTTAGTGGGTTCACATTGTTAATGACTATTTCCACAATCATGTATACATACATGAACAATAAAATGATGGCAGGACAAACTCAAACCATGCCGGGAATGAAAACAATGATGTACCTCATGCCTATTATGTTTCTTGGTATTTTTAATAACTATGCTGCCGGTTTAAGTTATTATTATTTCCTTGCCAACATTATCACCTTCCTGCAAATGATAATTTTCCAGAAGGCAATTAATGAGAAAAAGTTATTGAAACAAATTGAAGCTAAAAAGAAAAAGCCGGTGAAAAAGTCTGCTTTCCAGAAAAGATTGGAAGAAGCAGCAAAAAAAAGAAGTTCTCAAAAATAAATAATGAACAGGGTGACAAAACATATTATCTCACCCTTGTTTATATTATTTTATCTACTTATATCTCAAAATACAATTGCTCAAAAAGCAATTGTATTTGACTTACAGACAGACAGGCCTATATCTAATGTTCTGGTTTCCAATATAAGCCATTCCAAAACTGCCCTGACAAATATTTTTGGGAATTTTAATATGTCTTTATTCAAAAAAAGTGACACTTTAATTTTTCAACATTCTTCTTTTTTTAAAAAGATTATCACTTATAAAGAAATTAAAAAAAATCATTTCAAAATCGGACTTAATGAAAGGTTTATAAATTTACAAGAAGTGATGATTTCTGCAAATAAGTGGAAAACTGTAAAAAATGAAATCGCAAACTACATTGTAACTATTCCAAAAAAAAGTATCGTATTAAATATGCCTCCTACAACAGCAGACATGCTCTCTGATAATAACCAAATATTTGTACAGAAAAGTCAGTTAGGCGGAGGAAGTCCAATAATTAGAGGTTTTGCTGCCAACAGAATACTACTTATTGTTGATGGTGTTAGATTAAACAATGCAATATACCGGAGTGGAAACCTTCAAAATATTTTGCAGGTTGATGTAAACAGTATTCAAAATACTGAAATTATTTTTGGACCCGGAACAAATATATATGGCAGTGACGCACTGGGTGGTGTAATTGATGTTCAAATGATAAAACCTGTACTTAATATAACTCCAAAATGGAAAACATCAGGGCATACATACATAAGGGCAGGAACCGCTGCCAAAGAAAGAACATTTCATACAGATATAAATATTGCCAATAACAGGTTAGGATTTTTAAGTTCATTTAGCATTACACACTTTGACGACTTAAAGATGGGAACTAAAGGATATCCTGAACTTGAACAATTGCAGTATGTAACCCGAATAAAAGGGAAAGATACAATTGTAAAAAACACCAATCCCAATATTCAAAAATTTTCCGGATATACCCAGCGAAACTTTCTTCAAAAAATCCGTTATAACTTTGATGATAAATCTCAATTAAATGCCGGTTTTTATTTTAGTAATACTTCTCCTGTTTCCAGATATGACAGGTTAATTCAAATATCAAAAGGAAAATTAAAATATGCTCAGTGGGATTATTCCCCTCAATCGTGGATGATGGCAAATATATCCCTTAAAAAATTTAAGATAACACGTATTTGGGACAAATCCCTTTTCAACATGTCTTATCAATTAATTAAGGAGGGAAGAAATGACAGAAAATACCAAAGCAACTGGTTACGCAAACGCCTTGAGAAAGTAAATGTCCTATCATTTACTGCTGATTTCAACAAGAAATTAAATCATAACAAATGGTTGTTTTATGGAATTTTAATAAATTTTAATAACATTTTTTCATCTGGAATAAAGCAAAATATAATAACCGGAGAATTAAAATCTACATCAAGTCGATACCCCGACGGAGGAAGTCAGGCATTTCAATCCGGGGCTTACATCTCTATTAAAAAAATATTTGAAAATATTCCTTTAACGTTTATTGGTGGAATAAGATTATCTCAAGCATCTCTTAAATCAAACTTTATTGACACCTCCTATTATCATTTACCTTTTACTAAAATTAAATTAAACAATAATGCTATTACAGGAAGTGTAGGTATTAACTATCATCCGGGTACGTATAATATCAGAGCCAACTTTTCATCGGGGTTCAGGGCACCAAATTTGGATGATGTAGCTAAAGTTTTCGACTCAGAGCCCGGAAATGTAGTAGTTCCCAATAAAAATTTAAAACCTGAGTATATATATAATATAGGCATTGGCATCCAAAAGAATTTTAAAAAATGGGCTGAATTTGAAATTAATATTTTTTACTCTTACCTAAATAATGCCATGGTAAGACGTAATTTTAACCTTAACGGACAAGACTCAATTTATTATGATGGAACATTAAGCCGTGTTCAGGCAGTAGTAAATACAGGTTGGGCAACTATTTACGGGTTTAGTGCAGATATAGATATTCAACCTGTACCATACTTTGGTTTAAAAGGACATCTGACTTTTACAAAAGGAAGCGATGATTCCGGTAATTCATTAAGGCATATACCACCGGTTTTCGGTGCAACAGATTTTTATTTTGAAAAAGATAAATTGCGTCTGCTTATAAATATTGAATTCAATGGAGAAGTTCCTTATAACCAACTTGCTCCTTCAGAGAGAAATAAAGCATATTTATACGTATTAAACAAGTCCGGACTTCCGTACTCTCCATCCTGGGTAACCTATAATTTTAAGGGGACTTATGCGTTGAGCAACAAATTTCTGCTTAGTTTTGCAATTGAAAACATTACTGATTATCGTTACAGGCCTTATTCATCAGGGATAAGTGCTCCCGGGCGTAATTTTGCGGCCGGATTACGATATCGATTTTAAATTTAAAAAATGAAAGTTAGTTATTACGATAAAATAGGCGAGGAAAATATTAGACAGCTGATACATGATTTTTACGAAGGAATAAAACAAGACCCTGTAATGTCGCCGATGTATGAAGGCGATTTTGAAGGAGCTGAAGAAAGATTATTTTTATTTATGATTCAGTATCTGGGTGGCCCTACAACATATTCGGAAAAAAGAGGACATCCTGCACTAAAACGAAGGCATTTCCCCTTCCCTGTTGATGATGAATCGATATCTGCATGGTTGAAGAATATGCGTGCAGCCTTGGACAAATCCAATATCCAAAAGCAATACAAAGAATTTCTTTGGACTTACTTTAAAAATACTGCTGAGTTTTTGAGAAACCGGTAATAAAGCTTCACGAAAAAATATTTCTTTATGACAGCTTTCTATTTTGAATATAATAATCCAGAGTATGATCCCGTATAAAATCTCTGAATTTTTTTGTCATTTGGATGGTAACATCTTCAAATATACATGAATCAAAAGGGCAAGTTGGATGGTTTAAGGGACATTTATTTACAACTAATTTCCCTTCAATAGACTCATAAATATCCTGTAGAGATACTTCTTTAGGACTTTTAATTAAATAGAAACCACCAGAAGGACCGCGTGTTGATCCTAAAAAACCATCTTTAACAAGTTTTTGCATTACTTTCGAAATATGAAATTTGGAACTGCCGGTTTTTTCTGCTAATTCATTTACATTTATATGAGCCTTTTCTCCCAGTAATGCAATAATTACCATTGAATGTAACCCTATAGAAACTGCTTCGGTAATATTTACGACTTTAGCCATTTTATTAAATTTAGTATTTCATGGCAAAAATACGTATTTACAACATAAAATTTCAAATTGATTGTTATAAAAGAACAATTTAATATGATTATAAACAACCGGGTAAATAGACTGGTTATGATAAAATTATTGTTTAATTTTGACAAAAAAATATAAATGGTTTCAATTGTAGAAGTCACAAAGCAAACATTAATAATTACCCTTTTTGTAATGTCTATGATGTTAATTATAGAATACTTAAATGTATTTACAAAAGGGCTATGGAGTAAAGGCCTTGAAAAAAGCAAATGGAAGCAGCTACTACTTGGAACTTCACTTGGAATAATTCCAGGCTGTTTGGGAGCCTATACTTCCGTTTCTATTTATGTACATGATTTAATGAGCACCGGTTCTATTGTTGCCACAATGATTGCTACTTCTGGCGATGAAGCCTTTGCAATGTTTTCATTATTTCCTGAGAAAGCACTTATATTAAATCTTATATTATTTCCTGTTGCAATTATTTCAGGGTTTATTGTTGATCGGTTTATCAAAAAAAATCTGATTCCACATGTTACAAATAAACATTTTCATGTGCATCAGATTCCTGAATGTACAGGCTTTGAACCAAAAACTATTAAACAACAACTTACACATTTTACTCCTACACGAGCCTTATTATTAGTAAGTGTACTTTTTTTTGTTACCTTTTTTATTTTGGATGAACAGCTGACAGGAGGTTCTTTGCACCAACTAGTTCATATAGGCAAGCAACAATCCGGAGGAGAAGATCCTATATGGATTAAAATAACATTTTATATTGTAATTGGGCTGTCAACACTAGTATTACTAATTGTAAATGATCACTTTTTGGAAAAACATTTATGGGGTCACATTATAAAAAAACATTTTTTGAAAATCTTTTTATGGACATTTTTTACTTTGCTGTTCATTGCAGTCCTCATGAAATATTTTGACCTGAGTCAATTGGTTCATCATAATTTAATTTGGGTTTTAATTGCAGCTGTTTTAATTGGATTTATTCCTGAATCTGGACCTCACTTGGTTTTTGTGTTTTTATTTGCCAATGGTACTATTCCATTTAGCATATTAATTGCCAGTTCAATTGTTCAGGACGGTCATGGTAGTTTGCCACTACTGGCAGAATCAAGAAAAGCATTTTTTATTGTAAAAGGAATAAATATGCTTGTAGGGTTTATAATTGGAATAGCAGGGTTAGCATTAGGTATTTAATTTTATTTACTTTTGTAAAAACAGACGGAGAAAATTATATTAAAAAAACCAAACATAACATATGAGCATTTTCAAAAAAAAAGATGAAGAAAAGATGAAAACCATATTAATTCCGGTTGACTTTTCAGATGGCAGCCTGAACTCATGTAAATATGCCCTTTATATTTCAGGAAAAGAAAAAGTATCCTTACACCTGTATCATATTTATAATGATCAGGTGATGATTCCTGACAGCAGCTTTCCCAGTGGACTAGATACGGATACATTTTTTAATGCAGATATAATTTTAGCTTTAAAAGATCAGGCAGAAAGGTCTATGCACGAATTAGTTGATACGCTTGAGGAATATATAAAAAAAGAAAAATTACAGGCTACCATTTCCTTTTCATTAGAAGGTGGAGATCCTCAGTGGGAAATTACTGAAGCAATTAAAGAAACACAACCGGATTTTGTTGTTATGGGAACAAGAGGTACCGGAAAAAAAGGATTTCTGGAAGGACATATGGCAGAAAAAATAATGAGAAAAGCTTATGTGCCTGTGCTTGCCGTTCCTGAAAATTTTACAGATTTTAGTCTTTCAAATATATTATATCTAACTAACTTTAATCCTCTGGACATATATATAATAGAAAGAATTTTTTCTCTTTTAAACGCAAAAGCATTTAAATTACATGTTTACCACTTGGTTTTTAATGATAATAATAAAAAAGCCGGCCTTTTGATGCAGGAACTTGAAAAAGCCTTTGATAAAGAAAAAAAAGAAAAGAAAATAAATTTTTCAATAATAAACACCAATAATAAACAGGAAACTTTAAATAAGATTTCAAAAGAAAACAATATAGATATGATTGCTTTATTGTCTGAAAAGAAACATTCCCTTAAGGATTTATTTTCATCTCATGAAATAAGAGAAAAAGACCTGTTTGAATTGAAACTTCCTGTTATAGAATTACATACAACTATATAATAAAAAAACAAAAGCGGAATCTAAAATTATGATTCCGCTTTTTCTCAAATCCCAAACTTGCTTTATCTTTTTATATTTAATAAAAATTATATATCTATAATTTTTATTAAACAATTCTTTAAAACCGCATTATAATACTAACTCCTACAGGAATTTTCCTATTATCTGTTAATGACATATCCGAACCAAAATAAGGTCTAACACCTATATTAAACGAGGTTTTTTGTTTTGCCCTATGGGCTAAATCATTAACTTTTGCAACTTTCACAGCATCGAATATTGACCAGACACCTACAACTCCGGCACCAATTGATCCCAGTGCCACAAGTCCCCAGCCGGCACCACCAGCTCCACCGTTTGCAATATTTCTTGCTGCCATATTTGCACCTATTGCATAAATGGCCCAACAGCCTGCATAACTACCGAAGAAAATCAAACCACGTTTTGTTTCTCCTGCCAGGGCCTGCCCTAAGCCTGGTACCAAAAAGGACTCAAGACCAGCCAATGTTGGATTATATGGATCTCCTGATTGATAAGAAAAATCATGAACATCATACTTTGTCTTATTTACACTATACTGAGAATATGAAAGATTGCTCAGTAAAAGAAAACTAATAAAAATGATAATAAACTTTTTCATAAGATAATTTTTTAAAATTTAATAATTAATTATAAAATATATATTGATTGGAATCCGGATAACAACAAGAAGAAAAAAAATACAATTTCAAAAATATAAATTTGGCTAGCCATGAATCATATCATTTCGTACAAAAAATGATCATTTGGTAAAAATATTTTTTCAACAGATAATTATCCTGTTCCAAATAATTTCAAAAAACAAAAGAACTTAACAAAAAATAATTGTTTTATTTATATTAACTTATTACGAAATACTGTGAATTTTTTCACGTTTTAATAATTTTGTATTTCATTGGTCAAATGTAACTTTCCATGATTGAATAATCCTTTTCCTGTATGATTTAATAATTATTCAATCATGGTAGTTTCATATTTTTTCTATTTTATATATATCATTCTTTTAACTACATATTTATTATTTAGCCTTAAGCGATAGAATAAAATACCGGTAGTTTTCAATTTTGGTTTATAAATAATTTTATAGCTGCCGCTATTCATCACACCATCAACAGGAGTTTTTATTACCTGACCTATGGAATTAATTATTTCCAATTTTACATGTTTCCTTTCCGGTAAAGTAAAAGATATAGTAGTTTGTTGAGAAAACGGATTAGGATAATTCTTTAACATTAACTTATCTTGATTAGGATAATAATCTGCTATTCCGGTTGTCCCTTGTTTAACCTCCACATTATCAATAGCCATCAGGTCGCCATCATTGCCAACATATTGCCATGCAAGCATAACGGATTGTTGCGCATAACTACTTAAGTCAACAGTAACTTTTCTCCATTCCCATGCTTTACCATCGTTATCTGCTTCGCCGAGTTTTGTCCAGGTAGTGCCACCATCAATAGAAATATGCAATATTACGGTAGCATTAGAAAGCCATTTTGAATTATAGCCGGCATAAAACTCAAGGATACTGGAGCCCGAAGGCAAGGTTACCGCCGGACTAATCAACCATTCATCTTGATTTTCCGCAACATAAGGACATATTGCCGAATATTTGTTGGTTGAATCAATTTCATTGAAAGGATGGCTTGACGGGTTTCCTTTCATCCATGTTTTTGCCGTATTGGTAATTTTCTGTGTCCATCCGGCAGGCGGAAAAGTTTCACCATCGAAATGTTCTTTCAGGAACACACTACCTCCTGAACTACTACCCTTAATTATAGTTATTTTCCGGGAATCTCCTGCATCTGTATGACAATAATATTTACCAAAATAATCTTCATTACTATGAATATAATACCTTGAACCGGTACCCCCTGTAATAGCTTGGCCGTCTTTATACCATTGCCAGGAGGTGGCAGAAGTTACATTAGCATTTAACCTGAACAAAGTAAAAGTGAAAGGCCCGTTAATTTCTATTAATTCATCGGTTGTACCATATTCCAATTTAGTACTATAAGTATTCCATGTACCGTTATTAATAATATCACCATAAGGATAAAGTGTATAATTATCTTTTACAAGTACAACGCCATTATTCAAAACATTTCCATGAATTTTTAAATGATTACTACTGGTTGAAATATTATAAAGCGTATCTCCACTATTAATATTCAAATTTTTGCAAGCATGGCCATAACCATCCAAAATAACATTCCCATCAATAACAACATCATCATTTTCTGTCGGAACGACTCCGCCAATCCATGTGGAAGTATCTTTCCAGTAGCCTCCGGATGTAGTGGAAGTAATGACATTAGCAGAACTACCTTTTTGAAGTGTAATTTTCCTTGACTTGCCAGCATCTGTCTGACAATAATACACCCCATACAAAACACTGTTATCTGTAGCGGCATTTATATCATAATTTTGAGCATTTGCTCCGCTAACAGCAGTATCATTTTTATACCATTGCCATGTAGTGGCAGAAGATACATTAGCCTTTAACCGGAATCCGGCGTAAAGGGAATCTGCATTATTAAAGGTTTGGTCTGTCGTTCCATCCATTGAAACTGTTCCCTGTTCCCAAACTCCATTATTAATAGCATTCCCCGTTATATCTATCGTAAAGCTCTCTTTGGTTATAACACCATTGTTTGTTAAATCTCCTGTTACATAAAGTGTTCTGGAATAGCCATCCCTTGTTAAAGTGTCTTCCACTATAACATTACTGTTTATGAAGTGAACATTACCATCAGCTATCAC